>NZ_JBHVWN010000052.1:0-57493 GCF_042882275.1 Streptomyces sp. NPDC058231
GAGTATCGGTGCACACAAGCGTTTCCGGCAGGGGCCGAAGCGGCTCGGGGAACGAGTGGCGGCGCCCCGGTATCTAAAGCCCTAGTTTGGAAGACCCCGTACGCGTGTGGTCGGTGACCTGGCAAAGCATTGCCCTGTGCGTACTCGGGGAGCTTGCCGTTGCTCCCCGTCGTTCCCCGCTGGTCGCTCCTCGATCGGGCACGTAGCGGGCACGCGCCCTCTTGGACGCGGCTTACTGCCGGGCGAGAAGTACGACCCCAGCGACGGCGCACGCGGGTCCAATGAACACGAATGCCCACCCTATGATCTTCCCGAGGGTGCGTCTCCTCTTGGAGTCTGCGGCACTTGGCGGAGCGCCGCGTCGGTAGGCGACGTGGACGTCCTGCTGCATCTGATCCCCCCATGCCGCCATGGCTGCGGCACCGCCGAGCACCATGAACCATCCGATCAGAGCCGCCCCCACCCCCCAGATCAGCAGGAAGACGCCCTCGCCCTGAGGGGACATTCGTTGACCAGCCAGACTCACGAGCATGTGCACGGCAACTCCTTGTGGTCAGGGCGGATCAGCGAGCACCGTAGCCGAGGGGACGAGGTCGGTGCAGCGGCTTTGGGGCGAGCGAGCATGGCCCGTTAGTCTTCGGCGAGCCGGGCAGTCTGCGGACCTGCTCCCTGATCTGCATCAACCCGCGCCTTCCCCGTTCCCCAACCCACCACTCTCCCCAGCTCCCATCCCGTCCGCCTTCGGCCCACACACTGTGGAGCGGGCGTGGTTCAGGGCGTCAAGGTGGAACGCGCCACTGTACGAACGACCTTGACGCCCTGGGCCGCGGCTGCTCGGTTCTGCCTGGGTTGAAGGTGGTCGGGATGGGAGCCCACGACGCTCGCCACGATGTGGCCGGCACTCGCGAACGGCGCCCCGACCCATCCCGGAGTCTGAGCGCCCCCGCCGGAGGCACTGCTTGTGCCTGCCGTTCTTCCTCGGTCAGGCTCTCTCGCTCTAGTTGCGCGACCGGCGTAGCCGGGGGCCCAGAGCGGGGCGGAGACAGGAGCGCAGGGCCCCGGCGGTGAGCCGGGGAGCGCGCGACGAGCGGAGCGAGGAGCCTTGAACCCGTAGAGAAAGTTTCTACTCACGCGGCCCACCGCTAGGCGATGCGCCTGAGGAACGGCCGTCACTTACTACCGTCAACGCCCCCGCAGCGGCTCGCTGCGGGGGCGTTCTTACTGGTGGGCGCGGACGGTTTCGAACCGCCGACATCTGCTTTGTAAGTTCAGCCGGGGCGCCTTGAACTCCGGCCGTCTCGCAGAGAGGACCGCCACCGGAGACCGCCCAACGCTGCCACTGTCCAACGCCGTTGATGTCAGCTTTGGATGTCAGGTGCACTTCGGCCGCCGGGCAGCAATCGCTCCCACTCACGGCCCAGACGTGATCACCCAAGCGACGCTCCCGACTCGTGCAGCCGAACTCTCACCTGGTGGTTGTGCTCAGCGTGCCCGATTACCTCACCGCGGATGCGGGCCCCGAGAATAGGCAGTCCCATCCCCTCGGGCATGGCAATGATCTCGGCCAGCGCTATGGCGCCCGGAATTCCGTCGACCCGGATGAAGACACCGAAGGGCTGGCGTCCGATCACTTCTCCTGCGACGGAGGCTCCCAGAGGGAGGGCTGCAAGGGTCGCTGTCCAAACTTCCTCTGGCGACTGCCCCGGCACGTTGGGTCGGCGCGTTGGCCAGATGTACTCGTCCATAGGCAGATCATGACCTGCCCAGGAGTCCGCGACCACTGCGTTGTAAGGGCGGCGCCGATCACAGGACGGTCTTGGCTGGCCAGCAGCCGTACAACAGCGCCCAGCCTGTCAGTGGGTTTCTGCACCGCCTCGCACCCCGATTGACCGTGACTGACCGCTCGATCTGGCACGGATCTGGCACGCGCGGCGCCACGCAAGGGCGCGCGATACGGCCGACCGCCGCCTTGATGAGGCTCCTTGAATCTCGCCACCCCTGCTCGGGGTACTCCGCAGAGTTGCTCACTTTGTTCCCCACCCGCAGGCGACCGCGGCCGGATGCCACTCTGGAGGGACGCCTGATCGCCGGCCGCAGGGCCTGTTCCGGGACCTGGACGCCGTCGAGGACGACTGAGCATCGGCCAGCGACTGCCTCTGAACTGAAACGGCGTTCGGGCGCCGTCTATGGGCGCCGAGGCCATCACGGGCGAGTCGCCTGCTTTCTCGTGTCGGTGCTGGAGCTGCCGCCTTGAATCGGAGCAAGCCGGACCACCGCCCGTCAACGCGACCTTGCGAAAAACCCAGGTCAGTCCTTGGAGTGCTGCCACGCCTTGTACGTGAACTCAAGGCTGTACCCATCAGGATCGAAGACGCTGGCCGCGTAGTACCCAGGAGCGTAGTAGGGACGGTCCGCGGGTGCGCCGTTGTCGGTCGCGCCCGCCGCCATGGCCGCCGCATACGCCGCGTCGACCGCCTCCTTCGACGGCGCGGTGAAGCCGACGTGCGCGGCACGTCCCTCACTGACCCCGTCGCGCAACCAGAACACAAAAGCCGTGTCGGTACCGAACCCCTTGAGGTCGGGGTGGCCCTCCGGACCGGTCGAGCCGTCGAAGTCGATCACGTGGCTCATGCCCAGTGGCTTCAACGTCTGGTTGTAGAAGTCGACCGAGCGGTCCATGTCGCTCACCGTCAGGAAAACATGATCGATCACTGTACTCATCTCTTTCTGGAGACTGAGGACGCCACCGACGGAAGCGTCCAGGACTGGTTGGATTGCTGCAGCTCGGCCTCCGGGAGGCCGTGCCGCCGGCATGCCGCCTGCCGGCGTGCCCGGTACTCAGCCGTTGAGAAGCTGCATCTGTTCGGGGGTGTAGCGGTCGCCGGAGACGATCCCGGGCGGGGCGACCGCGTCGATGGCGGCCAGTTCGTCCGCGGTGATGGTTACGGCGGCAGCGACGCTGTTCTCTTCCAGGTAGCGGCGGCGCTTGGTGCCAGGGATGGCGACCGCGCCCTGGTGGAGGACCCAGGCGAGGGCCAGCTGGGACGGCGAGACCTTCTTGGCGGCGGCCATCCGGCGGACCTCGTCGACCACGGCCAGGTTGCAGTTGAAGTTCTCGCCCTGGAAGCGGGGGTCGGTGCGGCGGTAGTCGTCGGCGGCGAAGTCGTCCGGGCTGGTGATCGCGCCGGAGAGGAAGCCGCGCCCCAGCGGCGAGTAGGCGACCAGGCCGATCCCGAGCTCGTTCAGGGTGTCCATGACCCCGTCCTGCTCGATACCGCGCTCGAAGAGCGAATACTCGGTCTGGACCGCGGTCAGCGGGTGGATGCGGTGGGCGCGGCGGATGGTCTGCGGCGCGACCTCGGACAGGCCGATGTGGCGGACCTTGCCGGCGTCCACCAGCTCGCCCATGGCGCCGACGGTGTCCTCGATCGGCACCTGCGGGTCGACCCTGTGCAGGTAGTAAAGATCGACGTAGTCGGTGTTCAGGTGGCTAAGGGAGCGGTCCAGAGCGCGGCGGATGTACTCGGGGCGCCCGTTGAGGCCGGTCACCGCACCGTCGTCGCCGATCTCGATTCCGGTCTTGGTGGCGATCACGGCCTGATCGCGGCGGCCGGTGAGCGCCTTGCCGAGGAGCTGCTCGTTGATGAAGGGGCCGTAGATCTCGGCAGTGTCGAACAGGGTCACGCCCAGTTCCAGGGCGCGGTCGATGGTGGCCAGCGATTCGGCCTCATCGGTGCTGCCGTAGAACGCGCTCATCCCCATGAGGCCGAGCCCCTGGGCGGAGACGGCGAGGCCCTGGCTGCCGAGCGTGCGGAGTTCCATCGTGATCTTCCTTGTGTCGAGGTCATCCAGTAGAAGGTAACCAACTGGATGGTTTCCATAGTGAAGCACGCCTCCAGAGGTGTCAAACCAACTGGATGGTTACTTGCTAGAGTGACGGTATGCCCCGAGATTCCGCCGCGACCAAGGCACGCCTTCTGGACGCCGCCTCCGCCGAGTTCGCCGCGTACGGCCTGGCCGGCGCCCGGGTGGACCGCATCGCCGAGGCGGCCAACGCGAACAAGCAAAGGATCTATGCCTACTTCGGCAACAAGGAGCAACTGTTCGACGCCGTGATCGACCGGGTGCTCGCCGTGGGCGCGGAGACAGTGCCCTTCGACGCCGAGGACCTCCCCGGAGTCGCGGGACAGATCTTCGACAACCTGGTCGCCCACCCCGACCTGATGCGGCTGCTCTCCTGGAAGCTGCTGGAGCGCCCCGGCGCCACCGACGAGGAGGCCGCCACCTACACCGCCAAGACCACAGCCGTGGCGGCGGCCCAGGAGCAGGGCCGAGTCGAGCCGGAGCTCGGCCCGGAGGACCTGGTGGCTTTCGTGCTGGCGCTGACCGAAGCCTGGTTCGGCCTCACAGGAGGCATGAGCCCGACCAGCGGAAGCGACCCATGGTCAACGCGACGATTGGCCCGGCACCGCGACGCCGTCGTCGACGCGGTACGGCGGATCACCACACCGCACAGATAGAACAAGTGGCGGATCACTCACACTGGCTGCCCAAGCTCGTCGACGACGGCACTGCCGAAGCTCTCGGCCATGTTCACCAGGCCGTCGACTTGCTGCCGCCCGGGGTGACCGAGCACGGACTGGACGACATGGTCGCAGCCGTGCTTCGCGCCAACCGACCGGAATGCGGCAGAGCGCCGACGAGCAGGAGCGTGTTCCCCAACAGCCCACTCATCAGGGGGAATGGGAAGCTCAAGCCAGTCGAACTGGATCTCCTCGCCCGGCGGCTGAGCGATGATCGCGACGTCGCGACCCTTGGTCGTCTGGCACGGTTCACAGTGCGGCCGCACGTCATAGCGGCGCAGGGCCCACGTGAACGTGGAGCAGCCGCCCTGATAGTCCAGCGCGATGATCTCGTCGAACAGGGTGGTCGCCCACAAGTGCGGGTCGCCCGCGAGTCGTTGGCGGCAGTAGTCCAGGAACGGAGCGAACGCATCCGGTGCCTGGCGCCGCTGACCGGGCGTCTTCTCGCCGTTCAGATAGCCACGGATCGTCTGGCGGTCACGGCCCAGATGCCGGGCGATCGCCGAGATCGTCCATGGCATCCCGGGCGTAGGCCCCACCTCCCTGGGGGCCAAAGTCGGGTTGGGCTGCTTGAAGCCGTTGCCGTACACCGACGTTGATGTCATCCGTGGATGTCAGCAAGGAAGCATGTCCGGGTCCTCAGCGATTCGCCGGGCGTACTCGTCAACGACTTGCGGTACGACACGTTGGGCATTTTCATCACGCAGTGCTTCGACGAGAGCTTGCCGGACCGCCGAGTACGGCTGCCCGGCGTGAGAGGAACGGGTCCGGGTGACCGCCCGCTCGAGCTTCGCCAGATGCGCCGCCACTCTCGGCATCGCCTTGTCGTACTCACTCGGGTCTGTGGCCATGGGAACACCCGAGCAGGAGGGACCAAGGGCGTCAAGGCCGACGATGCGCCCTGAGCTTGGGAATCACGAGCTGTCCGGCGTGAAATGTCTTCGGACCTGCGACAGTCGCGGAAGCCAGGTTGCGTGGGGGCGTGGCGTCGTGACCGTGACCCTTGATCCCTGCCCTGTCTGGCACGCTCTGGCACGGCCCAGACGGCCCTACCAGTCGCGCCACCGCTCGGCGAGCTCCTCTCACGAACGCCCGCGCCGTCGCTCTCGGTTCCACTCGTCGGAACCGGCCCGCGATGCGGGCCATGGCCTGGTAGCACATCGCCCGCCAGAAGGTTGGGTCCACGCTGTGGCCCGCGGCCGTCGCACCATCTTCAGAAGTCCACACAACCTCTGATGATCACGCGGTGGTCGTCTCCGTATCGGCCCTTGCCGCCAATTGGTGCCAGGCATGGGTGCATCCGTCGGTGCAGAACCGCTCCCGGCGGCGCTTGTCAGCCACCCCGAGCAACGGCTGCCTGGCGGGCACTGGCCTGACGCTGTCGGTGTGACCGTTAGAAGGTGCCGAAGAAGCGATCCCACCAGCTGGGCCGCTGAACGTGCCAGGGCAGTTGGCAAGGTCTGCGCGGTCCAGCTCGCCCTCAGCCTGGGCGTCTTCCGTCCCGAAGAAGGCGCCTGGGTTGTCCGCGCAGACCAGAGCCAGTGAGCCGAACTTGCTCACGCAGACGACGATCCGCGTTCCGCATACGGTCGCCTCCTCGGGCACTGCGATGCGTCCGTACTCGCTGGAGTCCTGGGTGTCCTGCTCTGCCGTGCAGCGAGCTGCGAAGTCACCTTCGAGGCGGGTCGCCAGACTGCCGAACAGGGCTGTGGTCTCGCCGCGGTTGTAGCGCTGAGGCCGCTCCAGCCAGTCCGGATCATCGAGCTCGCGCAAGAACGCCAGCAGATGCGCTTCACTCTCGGTCATGCGCTCATCTTGACGCGACGGCCAAACACGGAGCGGCTCGGGGTATCACCACGCTCACCGCTGAGCCGGGCAATCTGAGCCACTCCCAGCTGTCACCAGCCCTCGTCACCGCACCGTGCCTGGGTGCTGCTGGACAGCGGTGGGCCCCGGCGGGGCCTCCTGCGCGGCAGCCCCGCGGAAGGCCGCGTGGGTACGGGAGAACCGAGCCCTCATCGACGTCAGCCGCAGTACGGGCGTTGAACGCCCGCCTTGCTCAGCATCAGCAAGCCCACCACCAGGAGGTCGCCCTGCTTCGAAAGGCCCTGGAGGTCGCCCAGGGCGAAAACCTCGCGCTGCGCCGACGTCTTGCCCAGTACGAGGCGGATCGACTGTAGCGAGGCGCTTGTCCAGTCGGTCGGTACAGTGCGGTTCGACCAGTACGGTCGGCGCCCCTGGCCCTGGGCGCCGCCGTGCCGTGCCCGGAAAGGGTGACCGCGGCGACGTTCACAGCGGCAGCCGTCCAGCCTCCGGCCGGCGGCCGGGCCGAAGACCCCTGGAGACGTGAGGCTCGGCGGGGGTTCCGCGGCGGGGCCACGCGATGTCGTCAACGGCGAGAAACGGCTCGGCGGCCACGGTCGCGGGGGTTGCCCCGGTGAACGCCATGACGTCACGATGCAGGTGGGACTGGTCGGCGTAGCCGGCGTCGGCCGCGACGTGGGCCGCGGCTTCACCAGCGACCAGGCGGTGGGCGGCTTGGTCGAAGCGGACCAGCTTCAGGGCGCGCTTGGGCGGGCTGTCCGTGACTGAACGAGGGGCTGCGAGGACCGCTGTGTAGTGGGCCCTGTCGGCAGGTGCGATGCTGCCAAGGCGGGCAACCGTCACAGAAGGACATTAATCCATCAAAGAGAGGAGCAGTCATGCCGATCTGGCACGTTCATCACCCGGAGAACCTCTACAGCGCCGAGGACAAGAAGCAGTTCGCCGCGCAGGTCACCGTGTTGTACGCCGAACTGATCAAGCTGCCCAAGTTCTACGTCTCCGTGGCATTCCATGCATTCGCGCCGCAGGACTTCTTCGTTGGTGCTGAGCCCGCGACCAAGTTCGTGCGAATCTCGATCGACCATATCGCCCGCGTGACCCCCGACCCGGAGCAACGCAAGAAGTGGATGGACACCATCAACGAGCGGCTGACACCGTTCCTGCGGCACCGCGGGCTTCACTGGGAGATCCACATCGACGAGACGCCGCGGGACTTCTGGACGATCGACGGGTTCTTCCCGCCACCCGCAGGATCACCCGACGAGCGGCGATGGGCCGAAGAGAACAAGCCGTCGCAGCCGATCGGTGGCTGACCCGGACAACACTCCAGATGAGAACCGTGCGCCTCACTGCCGGAATGCCAGGACACATCCGTGCCGCCACGTGCCCGTAGGGGCTGCGAACCACGGGGACTACGGTTCGGCACAGTGATCAGGAAGGCAACCGGCCCCGACCGTTCTGGCTGGTCAGGAGCCGATGTCCCCGCCCAACCCGGTAGAGCCCAGCACCAAGCCGAGCAGCCCACCCTGAGGTGGGGTCGGAGGGAACGGCGGATTCTTCGGAGGCACCTCCGACGCCCGGGATGCGGTGCTTCACCGGCTGCGATCAGGCTCGGGGCAAGCCACTCGGGCGCTAACGGCACGGGGCGCGCCTCCGTTTCATGTGTGGACGGATCTCCCCAGCCATAGGCAGTCCGATCTGCGACCGGATGCCACCGGGGGAGGGGGCGCCCGGCGGACCGTCCCGTCGGAGCAGCCTCGCCGTCATACTTTCAGTCAGCTCAGCAGCGATCGAGGCCGCGAGTCCAGGATTGCCTCGGCCTCGTCACTGATCGTCCGGACCACGTCCGCAGCGGGGCGGACGGCATCAACGAAGAACGCCGACTGACCGTAGAGGATCGGGCTCGTGTCGGGGTCGGGCGGGGCCTCGAAGGGGCCAGCGTCTTTCGGGGGTGCGAATTCCCCTTTGCGGTCCCGCAGTGTCGCCTCACGCTCTGACCACTCATCGGTGAACCGATTGCGGCGGACGCGTTCGCCGATGGTCGCCGGCCACGGCAGCCCCGACACAATGTCGTAGGTTCGCGTCCAGACGGTGTCGCCGCCATCGCTCTCGACGATCAGGCGTTTGTGGACATCGTGTACCTCGACCGCCTCGGGCGTGGCGAGAAACGCCGTGCCCAGCCAGGCGCCGTCCGCGCCGGCGGTGAGGACCGCCGCGAGTGTTCGGCCGTCGGCAATGCCCCCTGCGGCCAGCACCGGAACATCGGGATAGCGCCTCACGATCCCGGCCAGGAACGGCAGTAGGCCCATCGTCCCGGTATGGCCACCGGCCTCGGTACCCTGCGCCACGAGGACATCGGCACCCGCAGTGACAGCCGCCTTTGCGTCATCGTAGTTCTGGACCTGGCACATCACCCGGGCTCCCGCGTCCTTGGCGTGAGCAAGCCACGGCTGGGGGTCAGCGAACGACAGCGCGATGATCTCAGGTCTCTCCTCCAGTGCGGCGTCGAATTGCGGCTCGGTGAAGGGGAGGAACGGCGTGATGAAGCCGACTCCGAAGGGGCGGTCCGTCGTGGCGCGGATGGTCGCGATCTCCGCACGGATCCAGTCAGGCCCTTTCCAGGGATGCGTACCCCCGAAGGAGCCGAGCCCGCCCGCGGCGGAAACCGCGGCGGCGAGTGTCCCGCCGCTGTGCAAGGCCATGGGGGCTGCCATTACCGGGTAGGTGATGCCGAACATTTCGGTAAATCTCGTATGCAACATGGACTAAAACTAGTGAAATATGGAAGCTCATCCCTCTTAGCAACGCGGCAGGCGGTCAGCTATGAGCCCGGCGCTCGCTGAAACTGGTTCTGACCGGAGTTCCAAAGACGGCGTCGAGGTCGCAGGCCCTGGTGACTGCTGACTCTCGCTCAGTGCCTCGCGCGGCCGCATGATCCAGGAAGTGATCTTGCGTGGGGCTGGGGATGTCTGCCCTGACGGGCTCCGCCGTGCCGGATCGAAGAGCGGTGAGATGTCGACGTACCACTTGGCGGCTGCCAAGGTGGCCGCCTTCCCGATCTCCAGGAGCAAGCGGCTGCCACTGACCTGCCCGGATGTGTCAGTGAAGCGTGCGTTCAGGTACCTCGACGGTCCGCCCGTCACCGCGTCACTGATCTTCACCGGCTCGATGGGGCTTGCACTTGACCGGAACCGTGAGTACTTGGGCCACCACGACCCCGGCTTCACGCTGCGGACGTACACGTGCCCGATGCCGTCGAGCGGTTCCAGGACCCGGGCCACCGTGGATCGTGTCTTCGCGGACGACGAACCGACGGGGGGACGGCCCGGACACGGCCCGTGAGGGCGCTTCCGTCTGACCTGCGCTTTATCTCAGTAGCCGATGAACTGGGGTTTCACAGCAGAGTGCCCCGAGGAGCTTCCCTTCCCCTCGCGCGAGGCATGGTCTCCCGGCACCGCCCTCGCCTTGCGCGACCTGGGTGGAGGGCTGAAGCTGAAGACGAGGCATGCCTACCGACCATATGGACCGAGCACAGACGGCTGCGGGGCTCGACCACCGCGGCCCGTGCAGGGAGCGGATTCCAATGAGGCTTGTCGTCGATCTCAACCGGTGCCAGGGGTTCGCGCAGTGCGTCTTCCTCGCCCCGGACGTCTTTGCCCTACACGGGAAAGAGGCGCTGCTGTTCTCACCTCGCTTCGACGAGGCGGAACGTGACCGGGTGGAGAAGGCTGCTGCCGCCTGCCCGGTCCAGGCCATCCTTGTCGACTACTCCGATGAGCCGACGAAGGGGGCGGAGCCCCATGTCGGCTGAGACGGACGTCGAGGTCCTGCGGCGCCAGGGCCGCATCGTCGTCGTCGGCGCCTCGCTGGCCGGACTGCGCGCGGCGGAGACCTTGCGCGAGAAGGGCTTCACCGGATCACTGACCATGATCGGCGACGAACCGTACGAACCGTACGACCGGCCGCCGCTGTCCAAGCAGGCACTGCTCGGACGGACACGGCCCGAGGACACCGCGCTTCCGCGGCGGCGGGACATCGGCGCCGAATGGCGCCTCGGCGTCCCCGCCGACGGCCTGGACCGCGACGCGAAACAAGTGCGCCTGACGAACGGTGACACTGTTCCCTACGACCGCCTGCTGATCACCACCGGGACCAGAGCGCGGCCTTGGATCCACCCGGAAGAGGCCGCACTGGACGGGGTGTTCGTGCTCCGTACCCGCGACGACTCCGCCCGCCTGCGGCGGAAGCTGACCGGCGGCGTGTCCCGGGTGCTGGTGATCGGCGCCGGTTTCACGGGCTCCGAGGTCGCCTCCGCCTGCCGAGAGCTGGGCCTCGAGGTCACAGTCGCCGAACGCGGCCCGGCACCGCTGGTGGGCGCACTCGGCGGAGTGATCGGCGCGGTCGCGGACCGGCTGCAGCGCAAGCATGGAGTCGACCTGCGCTGCGGCATCAGCGTCACCGCCCTCGAGGGCGACGATGTGGGACGCCTCAAGCGCGCCCATCTGTCCGACGGTGCGGCGATCGACGTGGAGGCTGCGGTCGTCTCGCTCGGTGCCATGCGGAACACGGAATGGCTCGCCGGCTCGGGGGTGGCCGCGGGCCCCCGGGGCATCGCGTGCGACGCCGGGTGCCGGGTGTTCGACGTCAACGGCATCGTCACCGACGACATCTACGCCGCCGGTGACGTCGCCCGCAGCCCCCACCCGCTGTTCGACTACCAGTTCCTGGCGCTTGAGCACTGGGGCAACGCGGTCGAACAGGCTGAGATCGCCGCCCACAACATGATCTGTGCCGGGCCCGAGCGCCGCCCGCACCTGTGGCTCCCGATGTTCTGGTCCACCCAGTTCGGCGTCAACATCAAGTCCGTGGGCGTGCCTTCACTGGGCGACCAACTGGTCGTCGCCCAGGGGGCACTCGCCGAGGAGCGGTTCGTCGCGGTGTACGGCTACCGCGGCCGCGTCATCGCCGCAGCGTCCTTCGACGGAGCCAAGTGGCTGGGGTTCTACGAGCAGCAGATCGCGTCCGGCGCCCCCTTCCCGCCGGAGTACCGCACGGTCGACCGCCTGACCGAGACGTTGCGGCCGATCGACCCGGCCTTCCCCGACCCCCATCTGCCCACCCATGGGCCCACCGTCACGCTGACTGGCCACTCACCGAGCGAGCAGCGTGTCACGTTCGTTCCGTCGCATGCCTGATCACCGGCCCTGCGCCCGAAGCCCTCAGGAGTGACCATGACGTCCGGCACCATCTCCGCGCAGATCACCGACTACGCCAATCGGGCCGATCCCTATCCGCTCTACACGGAACTGCGCAAGCAACCGGTCAGGCGGGAGGACGATGGCACTTACCTGGTCAGCACCTACTACGAGGTGCGGAGTCTGGCCAACGACCCGCGGCTGAGCAACGACACGAGCAACCGTCCACCCGGCTACGCCCGCGTCGGGCAACCGGTGGAGTCCGGCCTGCCGCCCAGCTTCATCTTCACCGACCCACCCGTCCACGACCGGCTGCGCGACACCATCAACCGGCCGTTCGGGCCGCCGCACAGCCCCAGGTTCCTCGACGGCCTGCGCGGAGAGCTGGCCAAAGTTGTCACCGAGCTGCTCGACGCCTTCGAGGGCAAGGACCAGGCCGACATCGTGGAGGACTTCGCCTACCCCCTTCCCGTCACCGCCATCTGCAAGGTCCTCGGCGTGCCACGCGAGGACGAACCACGCTTCCACGGCTGGGCCGACGCCCTGGCGTCCGGACTCGATCCTCACTCCGGCGACGCCGACAGCCAGGAAAAGGCACAGCGGGCGCGCCAAGACCTGGGCGCCTACCTGTCCGATCTGATCGAGACCAAACGCCGCCACCCCGGCCCCGGGATACTCAGCGCGCTCGCCCCCGACATGACTCCGGCAGACCTGGAGGCCACCGCGGTGCTGCTCCTGGTCGCCGGCCACGAGACCACCGTCAACGCGATCACCAATACGACCCTCACCCTGCTGCGCCACCCCGACGTCCTCGATCGGTTCCAGAAGAACCCGGCCCTGGCCGTCCCGCTCATCGAGGAAGTTCTGCGGTACGAGCCTCCGGTCCAGTTCGTCCCATGGACCACCGCCCTGGCCGACATAGACGTCGCCGGCACCACGATCCCCAAAGGCTCGCCGGTCTGGCTCATGCTGGCCGCGGCCAACCGCGATCCCCGGCGCTTCGATGACCCCGACCGGTTCGATCCCGACCGCAAGGACAACGAGCACCTGGGCTTCTACACCGGAATCCACTACTGCTTCGGCGCCCCTCTCGCCCGCATAGAGCTCCACGTGGCGGTGCCCGAACTCTTCCGCCGGGTCAAGTTCTCCGGCCTGCTCGAGGACCCGCCGCCGTACCGTGCCAACGCGGTGCTGCGCGGCCCGCGCCGTCTTCCCGTGGCCATCGAGGGCCTGACTGCCTGAGTACCCCTGACGCAGGGGCCTTCGCCGACGTGCGCTGCACATCGCTGGTGAATTTGCCGGGTATCCGGAACGCGGTCGAGGCTGCCGTCGAAAGACGGCTCCTCAGCGACCACAGGTCGACCCTCCAGCGACTGCGGGCCATGCACACCGCTATGGGAGAGGACTGACAGAACCCTGCTCGCCTCGGAGTAGGGCCCACCGGCCCCGTCCCAGGAGACGGTGAGGCCGCTGTCGACGGTGAGCGTGCTGCCGGTGATGCAAGCGGAGGCCGCGGACGCCAGGAAGACCAAGGAGGCGGCCAGGTCCCGGCTGAGGCCGAGCAGGCCCGCCTTGGAGGAGGCGTACGCGGCCTGGGGCAGGAGGGTGGAGACCAGGGCCCAGCACGCTGGAGACGTTGATGATCGAGCCACCCCGGGTCGTGACCGTGGCGGCTGCTCGGGCCATCCAGTAAGCGCCGAACAGGTTGACGTCCAGCACGCCGCGGATGCTCCGGGTGTCCCGGCCGGCCGGGATCGCCTCGGCCACTCCCGCGTTGTGCACCATTTGCCGACACCCAGGGGCCGCTAAGCCGGTCGTCGTTGCACGGCGTCGGCGATGACCGCTGTCACGAGCTTGTTGACGACCGCCGTGCCCGGCGGGCCGGGGTCGCGGTCTGCGAACAGGAGGTGCCCGCCGCCGACCAGGGAGAGGGTGAGCGAATCGATGTCGGCGTCGGCCGCGATGCGGCCCAGTTCACGCTCGGCGGCCAGATAGGCGGAGATCGCGGTCGTGGCCTGGGCCAGGATCGCGATGCCACCTCCGGGCCTCGCCGCCCGCAGTCGTGCGCGCAGCTCGTCCCGGAAGGTGATGAGCGGGATGATTGCCACTGGAATCGGTCCGAACAGGGTGGTCAGCGCGCCGGTGAGGTTGTCGGCCACCGTGCCGGTGCCGACGGACTCACGCAGCGCACTCGCCTGCCTCTCAAGCTGCGCGGCACAGTCGAGCACGAGGTCGGCGAGGAAGGCGTCGAAGTCGCTGAAGTGCCGGTGCAGGACGCCTTTGGCGCAGCCCGCCTCGTCGGTGACGGCCCGGCTGGTCAGTCCGTTCGGCCCGTCCCGCAGAAGCACGCGTTCGGCAGCGTCGAACAACTGCTGCCGCGCGTCGCGAAGGTGCACCCCAGTCGGCACTCACAGATCCTCTCGTGCATCAACCCGCTGACATCCGTTGTTCAGTGGGCATGCGCCCACTAAAGTGGGCGCATGCCCACTTTACCGCGAGAGCAACCAGAACCGTTCTCGGCGGAGCCGCATGAGGCCCGGCGGATGGCCGAGTCGTTCGGCGCGGACGCGCAACGCTACGACCAAGCCCGGCCCGGCTACCCCGATGCACTGGTGACGCGGATCGTCGCCGGGAGCCCCGGGCCTGACGTGCTCGACGTCGGCTGCGGTACCGGCATCGCAGCCCGCCAGTTCCAGGCCGCCGGCTGCGCCGTGCTCGGCGTCGAGCCCGATGCGCGGATGGCCGACTTCGCGCGAGCCCGTGGCCTGCCGGTCGAGGTGGCGGCCTTCGAAGCCTGGCAGCCGGTCGGCAGGACGTTCGACGCGGTCGTCGCCGCCCAGTCGTGGCACTGGGTGGATCCGGTCGCCGGCGCCGTGAAGGCGGCACATGTGCTGCGTCCAGGGGGGCGCCTGGCGATCTTCGGGCACGTGTACGAGCCGCCTGCCGAGGTGGCCGAACCGTTCGCCGCTGCCCACCGGCGTGCGGCGCCCGACTCCCCCCTCAACGGCCAACCGGCCCGACGTCCGCTCGACCTCTACCAGGCGGCATACGCGAAGGTCGCCGACAGGATCCGCGAGACCGAACAGTTCAACGAACCCGCACAGTGGCGATTCGACTGGCAGCAGTCCTACACACGCGACCAATGGCTGGACCTGCTAACCACCACCGGCGGCCTCACCCAACTCCGTCCAGATCAGCTGGCCGAGATACTGGACGCGGTCGGGGGCGCCATCGACTCCCTGGGTGGACGCTTCACGATGAACTACACCACTCTGGTCGCGACCGCCGTACGCGCAGGCACATCCTGAGTCCATCCGCCAAGTCCCCGCCGACCTGGGAATCCGCACGGCCGTTCAACGCTCCGCCCGGCGCAGGCGGAGTGCGGCCGGCCGCGTCAGCGGCCATCTCGGCCAGGAGTTGCCAGCCGGGTGGATTGCCGGTGACGGTAAGCCCCACGGGAGCAACCGCCATCGGCAATGCTTCCACCGGCTCAGCTGCACCCTGGTTGCCGAGCGCGCTCACACCTGGCTGTGGCCCGGTGGTTCGCGCTGTGCTGGTCCACCAGCCGGTGGACGGGAACCCAGGACTGGCAGCGGGCGCTCGACAGCCTGCTGCGCAGAGGGCAGAACGACCTCGGGGCGTCCGGCCGCGTTCCGCCCGGATAGGACCAGGCAAGGAAGTGGGACCCTGGCCACGCCGTCTTGTCCCGTGCCGGGTCGGAGCCGGCTCGCCGGGGCGTTCCTCGGCCGGGCTGTAGCGGGGCCGGAGGGTTTCGCGCGTGCGGCCGGTCGCGGTGTCGAGTACGGTCACGGACCCGTCGCTGCGGGCGGCGGTCACCGTGGCGCCGTCCGCGCTGAGCACCGCCCCTGCAGCGGCCCGCCGGCGGGCGCGGTGACTGGCACGGCCCTCGTTCCAGGCGAGCAGGCTGGCGGTGAGCGCGACGACGACCAGGACGTACAGGGCGATGGTCAGATTGCGCACGAGTCGTGCGGTGCGGGCGGCCTGGCGGCTCTCGTGGTCGCGGGCAGCGGTGCCGGCGTCGAGGAAGGCCGCCTCCGGGCTGCTGAGTGCCTGACGGGCCTCGCCGGCGAAGGCATCGGCTGCGGCGGTCAGGCGGCTGCCGCGGTAGAGGGTGTCGGGGTCGTGGTCGTGTTCCATCCAGGTGCGTGCGGCATCGGTCAGGCGGCGGTGCAGGCGCAGGCGTTCCCTCTCCTGGTCGATCCAGGCCCGGTAGCGCGGCCAGGCCGAGATCAGGGCTTCGTGGGCGAGATCGACGCTGCATCCGTCCAGGGTCAGCAGCCGGGCGCGGACCAGTTGTTCGAGGACGGCGGCGGTCTCGGACGAGACGGCGTCGAGCTCGGCGCGGTCAATGGGGCGACGGGTGTCCTCCGTGCCCTCACCGGGGGTGATCAGCCGCAACAGGATCCGTCGGGCCGTGACGGCCTGGGACGGGGTCAGCCGACGGAAGAGGTCCTCCGCGGTCGTGGCGACGGCACCGTGAATGCCTCCCGCGGCTTCGTACATCTCCTCCGTGAGGACCCTGCCCCGGCGCCGCCGCCAGGTCGCCAGCAGAGCGTGCGACATCAGCGGCAGGCCGCCCGGTTCCTGAACGGCCTCCTCGACGATCCGTGCGGTCAACGACCGTTCCACGATCAGACCCGCGTCGGCGGCCGGTTTGACCACGGCCTCGCGCAGCTCGGCCGCGCTCATCGCGCCCACCACCACGGTGGCATCCCGCAACGCCGCCGCCAGACCCGGATGCTGGGCACAGCGGTCCAGGAAGTCCGCGCGGACCGCGATCACCACCCGCAGCCGGCTGTCCTCGTCCAGCGCCGTCAGCAGCAGGTCCAGGAACCGCTCCCGCTCAGGGCACAGGGTGAAGACCTCCTCGAACTGGTCGACCACCAGCAGGACGTCCTCGGTGCTCGCAGCGGGCACGGCCGTCAGCCGGGCGGCGTGCTCGCTCGTGTGCCGGCCGCCAGGGGTCGTGACGCGTACCGCCGCCAGCCGTGGGGCACCCGCGGGCCGCTCGCGCAGCGCCGGCAGGATCCCGGCACGCAGCAGCGGGCCGTGTCCTACGGCGCGAACGGCGCCGTCAGGGTCTGCGACGTCCATGCGGACGGCTACGGGGTAGCCGTCCGCTACTACCGCAGGGCCGGAAACCTTCAGACCCTGTCGAACTCCAAGGGCAACGGCACCTGCAGCGAAACCACCGACATCCCGAGCAATCCGATCGCCCTCTTCGAGGCGTGCGTGGTCATTGACAGCATCCCCTACTGCGCCCCCTTCTACGCAGACACCGGCCGATAGCCCGCGCGCTCCCATGGGGTGCCGCACCGGCGTGACCACTCCGGACAGCAGCCGTGCATGCAGGTCCGTGATCACGGGGCTCGGCGAGGACACCGGCAGCCAGGTGCTCGTTCCCTCCCTGGCGTAGATCAAGAAGGTGCAAAGAACTGCCCACCACGCGTCTTCTTCTACAACCTTCCGCCTCGGCACGTCGTCCAACTCGCGCCCGGCGCCGATCACTCCGCCGGGTCTCACCTGTGTCAATTAGGGGATTTTTTCATGAGTTCTGTCTCCGTCCGGCGTGTGCTGCGCCGTGGGGCCTGTGTCGGAGCCGTGGCGGCGTTGGCCGCCACCGGTCTCGGGAGCGGGGTCGCCCTCGCCGACGACCAGGCGCAGAGCGATCAGCTGTGGATCCAGGCGCCGTACGAGCAGTCGGTCACCGTCGCCCCCGACGGGGACGTGGCGCAGTACCGGTCGTTGGCGCTCGGCCTGTACCACGACAACGACAACTTCGCTGTGTCGGACGGGCGGTTGACGGTCGACGTCTCCGGGCTGTCCGGGGTGGCCGAGGTGGCCTGGCCCGACAACTGCACGCCGGACGACGCCGGTACCGTCGCCGTGTGCGACACCGGGGACGTGCCGACCCGGTACAGCGCGCAGGTGCAGCTGAAGGTGCGGGCCGTCACCGGTGCTGCCGTGGGAGCGCAGGGTGCGATCGAGTACTCCGCCGAGGCCACCGGCGGACCCGACGGCACGCTCGAGGCCCCCGAGAGCTCCGCGGAAACCTTTGTCACGGTCGGCTCCGGCCCGGACCTCGGCATCAGCGCACCTCAGGACGTCGCCGGTGTCGCGCCCGGCAGCAGCCTCACCGTGCCGTTCTCCGTCACCAACACCGGCAACGAGACCGCTCACGGCTTCCACGTGAACTTGTGGGCGACATACGGTCTCGACGTCGTCACCCGGTACCCCCAATGCACCTACACCGGGCCGGACGGCGGCGGCGAGTACACGCCCATGACGTATGTGACCTGCTCCTTCGACACCGACGTCGCGCCCGGCGCGACCGTGGAGCTGCCGGAGCCGCTGCGGGTCGCCGTCACGGACCACGCGCTGTACGAGCGGTTCGACTACGAGGTCCAGCCCGCCGGTGACGCCACCGACCTCGACAGCTCGGACAACGGCCGCTCCTGGCACATCGACGCCGACAACACGGCCGACTTCGCCGTGCGCGGCACCCAGGTGAGCGGCGCGGCCGGCGACACCGTCACCGCCGCCTTCCGCTTCGTCAACCGCGGCCCGGCCTGGGTCGGCAACGTCAGCTCCGGCGACCCGGTCGCCGTGTTCGACTTCCACCTCCCGGAGGGCACCACCGCCACGTCCGTGCCCTCGACCTGCCGCAACGCCTGGACGTCCGGCGACGACCCGGCCGTCGGCCACTACGCCTGCACCCTGCCGACGTGGGCCAAGCAGGACCTGAAGGTGCGCTTCCCGTTCAAGCTGCGCATCGACCGGGTCGTCCCCGACGCGACGGGTCGCGTCGTTGCACGGCCCGAATCCGGTACGTCTTTCGCCTTCGACCCGCACAGCAAGAACAACTCGGCCGAGGTGGTCGTGAACCCGTCCGCCTGACAGCTCTGAGGGGGCGGGCCTGCGGCTCGCCCCCCCCTTTTCCTCCGTATCGCCCGGGGAAGTTCTCGGGAAGGCATCCGCCACCACCCGTACGGAACCGGCTTCAGCCGGACGGTCCTGCGCGCGGGGCGTGGCCTGTACGCGGTGCGGCCCATGGCCGCGGGTGGCGCCGTCGACGACCGGCCGTTGTCCGTCGGCGGCGGCAGGTTCCGGCTTCCGCACGGGCCCGTGAACGGCCGCCGAAGAGGTTTCACTCCGATGAAAGTTCTCGGCGACGGGCACCGTCGTCGCAGCTCCACGGTTTCTCCACTGGACTGGACCACAGAGGGACATCCGTGCCCCCTTTACACCGAGGGGCAGTTCATGTGTCACTCATGACGCGTCCACGTCAATGAAGCCGTTGTGTCGCACCCGGCGCCACGGGAACCGATCCGCGCTCCTGTGCGCCAACGCCCGCCGACATGCAGGAGAGGTTCTGCACTTCGAGGCCCGCTCCGCGAGTGATGCCGGCAGCGCCACCCCCTGACCACTGGTGCGGCCCGGAGGACGCCCCGACCTCGACCGGCCCACCGCCCCGGAACCAGGACAGAAGTGCACGACCGCCCTTCGGCTACGCGGGTAGACCCGCGAGCCGGAGAGCACCTCCCGCCCCGTCTCCACACCCCCACAACGCGCCAGGAGGCACACCTTGTCATCCCCCATCCGCAATCCCCGATCCGCCCGTCGCAGACTCGTGGCGGCCGCAGCGCTCGGCGCGAGCGTGGCGCTCGCCCCGGTGATGTCGGCGGTCCCGGCCTCCGCGCAGCCTGCGGCGTCGAGCAGCGCCATCCCCCTCGGTGACGGCTACCTGGGCGTCGGCTACACCCAGGACGGCGCAGCCTTCAAGCCGGACACGCGGCAGGTCCGGCCGGACGCCGAGGCCGGCGTGACTCCTCTGGCCGCGCAGTCCGTGGGCATCGACGTCTCCCACTACCAGGGGACGATCAACTGGGCATCGGTGAAGTCCGCGGGCATCCAGTTCGCCTACATCAAGGCCACCGAGTCCACCACGTACAAGGACCCCAACTTCAGCGCCAACTACCTGCACGCCTACAACGCCAACGTGATTCGGGGCGCGTACCACTTCGCTCGTCCGAACCTCTCCACCGGTGCGGCGCAGGCGACCTACTTCGCCGCCAACGGCGGAGCCTGGTCGAGGGACAACCTGACGCTGCCGGGAATGCTGGACCTCGAGGGCGGCTGCTACGACAAGTCGGCCTCGGCCATGCAGACGTGGATCCTCGACTTCTACAACACCTACAAGGCGAAGACGGGCCGGGACGTCGTCATCTACACCAGCCCGAGCTGGTGGAGCTCCTGCACCGGCGGCTGGGGCGGCATGTCCGCCCGGAGCCCCTTGTTCGTGGCCAACTGGACCAGTGCCTCCAGCCCGTCCATCCCGGCGGGCTTCCCGTACTGGACCTTCTGGCAGTACACCGATTCCGGCCAGGTGGGCGGCATCTCGGGCGCGGTGGACCGCGACCGCTTCAGCGGTGACAGCTCGCGGCTGCTGGCCCTGGCGAACAACACCCCCTGAGGGCCCGCCGGGAACCGGGCCCGGCAGCGGGCCGGTCACCCGCCGTCATGGCCGCCGGTGAAACATCGGGCCGGTGGCACGGGCTGCGGGTGGGCCGGCCCCTCGGCGCTCGTGGTGAAGGAACGAGGCCGGGGGCAGACGGAGCACGCAGCCGTTCGCCGACTCTTTCCCGGAAGGCCACCGGTGCGCACCGAGTCCGTTCCATCCCGAAGATCTGATGGGCCGGAAAGGGTGGTCGGCAGGGCACGGCTCGCACGGCCACGCCGCCGTAGGAATTGTGAGGATGCGCCATGGATCGCAGGAACGCCCGGACCGCCACGCGAGTACGCGCCGCGCTGAGCGCCGCGGCGGTGCTGGCCGTCGTCACTTCGGGCGGAGCCCGGGCGACGGCGCAGGCCGCAACGCCCGGCCCCGCGGCTGCCGTCCCGGTGTCCGCATCTGCCCCTGACGCGACCAGCTGGACGACGCGGAACGTCGCTCCGGGCGTACAGGTGCGCAGCGCGACCATGGACAACGCCCACGCCGAGCCGGTCTGGACGGTGACCGTCCAGGCCCCGGCCACCGGTCGGCTGAGCGGCTCCGCGGCCTGGGCCGCGGTGGGGCCGAAGCCCTGGGCGGACGCCACCGCCCGACAGTTGCGCGCCGACGGCTTCGAACCGCGGGCGGAGACCGTGCGCTGGCCGGACTACACCGACACCCCGCAGGGCGTCATGGGCCTGCGGGTGAGGATCGGCCGGTACGCCACACAGGCGGACGCGAGGACCGTGGCGCAGGCGGTCACCGCGGCCGGCTTCCACACCGCGGTCGACTGGACGGGCTACGACGCCGAACAGCCGGCGGACCGGGAGAACGTGCACGTCGCCGTCATCGACCCGCGCAGATTCGCCGGAACCGTCGAGGGCACACACGACGGCAACGTCGCACAGCGTGTCACCACCTCGTCGGTCGCCGCCGAGATGGGTTCCCTGGTGGGCGTCAACGCCGGGTTCTTCGTGACCTCCGACGCCGACGGCGTCCAGGGAACGCAGTCGGGCCTCAGCGCGGACCACGGCGAGTTGGAATCGATGGCCGCCGGCGCGCGGGCGGCGCTGATCATCGGTGACGGGGGCCGGCACGTCCGGGTGGCGGACCTGACGACGACCGTCACCGTGCACGCCGGCAGCAAGAGCTACCGGGCACAGGGCATCAACAGGGTGCCCGGCTCCGTCCGGGACTGCGGGCGCCCGGGAGGGACCCCGAGCGAGCTGCCGTGGCAGGACGTCACCTGCCACGCAGTGGACGATCTGGTGCTGTTCACCCCTGAGTTCGGCGCGGCGCTGCCGATCGGCGCCGGCGCGCAGGTCGTGGTGGACGCCGACGGCCGGGTGGTGTCGGCAGGCTCCCGCGGAGGCACCGTTCCGGCCCACGGCTCGGTGCTGCAGGGCATCGGCGCCGCAGCGGACTGGCTGACCGCGAACGCCCGCACGGGACAGCGGATCGGCGTGCGGGAGGACATCCGTGACACGGCGGGCAGGCACGTCGAACTCGGCCGCAACGACAGCATCGTCAGCGCCGCTCCGACTCTCGTGAGCCGTGGCCGCATCAGCATCGATGCGGCGGCCGAGGGCGTCGTCGACCCGCAGGACCTTTCCTTCGGATACGCCTGGGCGAATGTCCGCCAGCCGCGCACCATGGCCGGAGTCGACGCCAGGGGCCGGCTGATCCTGGCCACGGTCGACGGCCGTCAGACCGGCGGGAGCGAGGGCTTCACGCTGTACGAGGCCGCCTCCTTCATGCGTTCCCTCGGCGCCGTGGAGGCCCTCAACCTGGACGGCGGCGGCTCCACCGCCATGGCGGTCGACGGCGTCCTCGTCAACAATCCCTCGGACGCGACCGGCGAGCGGGCGGTCGGCGGCACCATCCAGGTGCTGCCCGGCCACGCCGGCTGACACGGCGCAGCAGCGGCTCCCCTCGGTCTCCCTTCCGGCCACCGATCACGGCTTCGGAGCGGTCCGGGCAGTGCCGGACCTTCCGTTCGCTCTCACGTGCTGCGGATGCCGGTCGCCGCGGGGCGGCCGCGCCGACGACGGTTCCTCCTCGGCCCGCCGAGTCCGTGGCGCCCCGCTCAACCGGCTGCTGCGGTGACATCGGCCTCCAGCGCGGAACGCAGCCACTCGTGGGCGGCCCCGAGGGTCGGGTCCGACGAGTCGGACAGCTCACCGGTCAGCTCCCAGTACCGATCGACCATCGGGTCGGCCGCCCGGGCGAGCAGGCCGCTGAGTCTGCGGCGGAACTCCAGGCTGTCCCGCAGACCACGTGCGTCGGCGTGGGCCGCGACGAAGCAGTCGAGCGCCTGCCCCCGACCCGGCGGCCGGTTCGCCCTCAGGCCGGTGACGGCCAAGGTGTACGCGTCGAAGAGGCCGTCGTAGAGCACGTCGGCGAGGCAGTCCACGTCGGTACGGATGCCCGCCGGCCGGCGTGGATCGCCGCTCGGGCAGGGCGCGGTGGCGATGGCGTGCAGCCGGGCGAAGGTCAGCACCTGCGCGGGCGTGGGATCCGAAGGCGGCTGCGGAACCGCGTGCTCGAGGATCGAGGAGACCAGCCGGGGCGACAGCCGGACGGGCAGCGCGCCCCGCCAGAAGCGGGCCATGGGCGCCGTGCTGGGCGGGGCCGACACCGTGCCGACCAGCCGCAGACGTTCGGCCCGCTCCTCGGCGGGACAGTCCCGGAGGAGCTGCAGGGTGGCCTCCCGCCAGCGCAGTGCGGTCAGTTGAGAGCCGAGTCTGCGCAACTGGCCGTCGATGGCGTCCTCCAGCGCGTCCGTCATCCCTCCGTCGTGGGCGAGCACCCGGCCCACCTCCGGCACCGGGAGGTCGAGGGTGCGCAGCGAGCGGATCAGCCGCAGCCTCTCCAACGCCTCGGGCCCGTACCGCCGGTGACCGCCGGAGCTGCGGAGGGCCTCGGGCAGGAGGCCCCGGTCGGAGTAGAAGCGGACGGTCTTGACCGTGACACCCGCCCGCTCGGCGAGCTCACCGATACTCAACACATCGTCAGGTACCAAGACTTGAACCTCCCTCAGGGGGAGTTCCTACGGTACCCGTGAGCGCGGCCGGCCCGTAGGGCCGACCGCGCGGACCGATCCGCACAAGGAGGCGATCATGACGGCGTTCGTACTGGTCTCCGGCCCCTTCACCGGCGGCTGGATCTGGCGGGAGACCGCCCGGGTACTGGGTGAGTCGGGGGCGGAGGTGCATCCGCTGACCCTCACGGGTCTCGGGGAGCGTCACCATCCGGCCTCATCGGCAATCGACCTGGAGACGCACATCGAGGACGTGGTGCGGCTCGTCGACCAGCTCGACGCGCCGGAGCTGGTGGTGGTCGGCCACGACTACGCCATCCATCCGGTGCTGGCCGCCGCCGACCGCCGACCGAAGCGGATCGGCCGGATCGTGCACCTCGACGCCGGCCTGCCGCAGGACGGTGACACGGCCCTCGCCCTCGTCCCCGACCAGGAGGTCCGTGAGCGGCTGCTGCGTCCGGACGGGCCCGCCGAGCACGGCGGGCGCATCCCGGTGCCCCGGCCCGACGAGTGGCAGCGCTGGGGCAGCACGGCCGGCCTCCCTGCCGAGGCGCTGGCGCGGCTGTCCCGCGACGCCGCGCCGCAGCCGTCCGGAACCCTCGTACAGCCGCTGAGGCTCACGGGGGAACTCGCCGGACTGCCGAGGACCGGTGTCCTCTGCACCGCGCCCGGGGACTCCGGGGCGGATTCCGCGGGCGGGATGACCATCGCCATGGCCGAGACCTTGGTGCGGACCGGGCTCCCGCAGTTCCGGATGCTCGCCGATCCCGCAGTCACCTTCTTCGAACTCGCCACCGGACACTGGCCCATGCTTTCCGCCCCCACCGAACTGGCCGACGTCCTGATGCGGGCGGCCGCGGGGGAGGGGCACCGGATCACCGTGGACCCCGACGAACAGCCTTCCCACCTGAAGCCCTTCGTGCTGGACGTCCCTGAGCGGCCGCGCGAGCGAACGGGTGCGGTCGACCTCTTCCTGCCGGACGCCGACGGCCCGCAACCCGCGGTCGTGTTCGTGCACGGCGGCCCCGTCCCCGCCGACACGCGGCCCACCCCACGGGACTGGCCGCTCTACACCGGCCACGCCCGGTACGCGGCGAGCCGGGGCGTCGTCGGCGTGACCGTCGACCACGGCCTGCATGCCCTCACCGACTACCCGCGGGCTGCCGAGAACATCGCCGCGGCCATCGACCTCGTCCGGGCCGACCCGCGGGTGGACGGGGACCGCATCGCCCTGTGGTTCTTCTCCGCCGGCGGGCTGCTCGCCGCCGACTGGCTCGCCGCACCGCCGTCGTGGCTGCGCTGTGTCGCCGCGAGCTACCCGGTCCTCGCACCGCCCCTCGGATGGCGCGGTGTGGACGCGCGGTTCCGTCCTGTCACCGCCGTCCGGTCGGCCGGGGAGCTGCCGATCGTGCTCAGCCGGGCCGGCCTGGAGCGCGCCGAGTTCGCGGCCACCGTGGCGGACTTCCTGTCCGCCGCAGAGGGGGCCGGCGTCCGGATCGAGATCCTCGATGTCTCCGCCGGCCACCACGGCTTCGACGCGGCCGATCACACCGACGACTCCCGCCGCGCCGTGGCTGCGGCCCACCATGCGGTCCGGGCCCACCTCCGGGCCTGACAGCGGTCCCTGGGGTGGTGGACGGGAGGAGGGCTTTCACCGGGGCCGGCGGGTCCGCTCGACATGTGCGCGGCGCGGGCCTGCCGCAGGCTGTAACCATGAGCAACGATGCTGGAGAGGTGTACCACCCCACCCCCGTCGTCGTCCTCGGCGTCGTGCCGGACGACCCGCCGTACCGCATGGTGGAGATCAACGGAGAGCTGGTCGGGCCTGCCTGCGACATCGCGGATGTGATCAGGATGGCGCACCGGGCAGGCATCTCCGAGATCGACTTCGACGATCCCGAGGTCGTGAGGTGGGTCGGTGGAGGCCGGTACAAGTGGGTGCCCTGAACGAGTGGGATTCCGGCGCACGCGCCACGCTTCTGGTGCAGTGGCGTTCGGCCGGGCCTAGACTGACGACCGCCCGAAATGCCCGCTATCAGGGAGATATGGATTATGGCCAAGCGAGGTAACAAGCGACGCGCCCGCAAGAAGAAGAAGGCCAACCACGGTAAGCGCCCCAACGCCTGACTGCGTCCGCCACCCGTGGAACGTCCGCCCGGACCAGGCGCCCGAGCCGGGTCCACCGCCCGGCGAGGCGCATTCGGGTGACGGCCGCGCGAGCGTCATCGGTTCCGGTTCCGGAACCGGACACGCGACACGCGACGACGATGCCGATGCCGCTGCTCCGGGCCTTGCCGGGACAGCCGACGGCAGCCGGATCGGAGCGGGCAGCGAGGAGCCGGTGCCCGTGGACGGGCGGCACCCCCGGGGTGAGCCACGACCGGAGCACGGCCGAACCGGCATCGACGACAGGTGAGGGGCGGGGTCGGTCCCCGCCCCTCACCTGTCCGGTCGACCTCCGACTGATCAGTGCCCTGCCACTTCGTGCACTGTCCAGAGGCTCCCCGATCCTCGTTCAGCAGCTCGCAGGCTTCATCCAGGAGCACTCGAGGTCGGCGCGCCCGGACTGCTCATCCTTCGCAGCGGGCGCATCGGTCGTGGCCCGTTCGGACCGGGCCGCGCTGCGCTGCTGCTCGGCGTCCTTGACGCTGTAGGCGGCGAGGGCCGCTCCGACCGCGTCCTCGATGGTCTTGACCGAGCTCGCGACGTAGTTGTTGCTGACGAAGCTGAACGCGAGCTCCCGGCCGTCGGCGTCGGTCACGTAGCCGGAGAGCCCCGACACACCGGTCAGCGAGCCGGTCTTGCCGTGCAGGTTGTTCGCGGCCGCGGTCCCGCACATCCGCGAGCGCAGCGTTCCGCCGGTCATCCGGTCGGACGCACAGGCGATCGGCAGCGCGTCGTACCACTCCTGGAACCAGGGCTGTTGGCGCGCGGCGACCAGCAGATCGGTGAACTGCCCGGTGGACACGACGTCCATCCTCGACAGGCCGGAGCCGTCCACCTGACGCATCGCGGTGGGATCCAGCCCGAGGGTACGCAGGTAGTCGGCGCTCGCCGACAGGCCGGCCGACCAGGTTCCGCTGCCCTTGACCTCGTAACCGATGGTCTTGATCAGCACCTCGGAATGGTTGTTGTTGGACAGCTTCAGAAACGGCGTCAGCAGATCCTTCAGCGGCATCGACGGATGCGAGGTGACCGTCGTGGCGTCCTTCGGAACGGCCTTGCCCAGCACCGGCTTTCCGGTCACCTTCACCCCGTGGGCGGCCAGCGCGTCCGCGAAGACGGACGTCGCGTAGCCGGTGGGTTCCCAGACGCTGATCCACGAAGTGGTGGCCGTGCCGTCGACGGGGGTCTTGCCGCTCACCACGATGGTGTTGCTGCCGTGCGG
Organism: Streptomyces sp. NPDC058231; assembly: GCF_042882275.1. Lineage (NCBI taxonomy): Bacteria > Bacillati > Actinomycetota > Actinomycetes > Kitasatosporales > Streptomycetaceae > Streptomyces > Streptomyces sp. NPDC058231. The sequence goes on from NZ_JBHVWN010000052.1 coordinate 26,543, forward strand.
GCGGTCGACGGAGATGGCGCGGCTCTCGCCGGAGGCAGTGGTCGTGGCGCTGTTCTCGATGTGGACGTAGTGGTTGGGCGGGGTGACCTTCACCGTGGCCGCATCGCCGGGCGCGGAGCCCGGGGTCACCGTGACGGAGACGGTACCGGCGTCGTAGTCGGTGTCCGGGGCCACCGTCAGCGGAGAGATCTGCGACGAGTAGTAGGCGGACTCGTCGTCGGCCGCCCAGGACGCGCCGAGCCGGTTGCTGTCGAACCTGGTGTCGTCGGCGACCAGCCGGCCGGTGACCCGGCGGATCCCGGCCGCGGCGACCGCGGCTGCCAGCCGGTCGTAGTCCTCGGCCAGCATGGTGGGGTCGCCGGTTCCGCGAAGGTACAGGTCGCCGCGGAGCACGGCCCCGTGGCGGGAGCCGTCCGCGAGTACATCAGTGCTGAACCGGTAGTCGGGGCCGAGCAGACCCATGGCCGCGGTCGACGTCAGCAGCTTGGTGCTGGACGCCGGTACCAGGCGGCTGTCGCCGTTGCGTTGATAGAGCGTCTGCCCGGTCCGGGCGTCGCTGACGACGACGCCGACCTGGGCGCCCTCCAGCCGGGTGTCGCTGAGAACGTTGTCGAGGGCCTCCGACAGGCCGGGCGCGGGGGAGTCGGCCCCGGCCGGAACTCCTGAGGTGGCGGTCAGGGCCAGGCCCGCGGCGACGGCGCAGAGCAGGGCTCGATGGCGGAATCTTCGCTGAATGGTTGGCATACGCATGGAAGAAGATGATCAGCTATCCGGGTCCCCGACGGAAGGGCTGCGCCGTGTCGGTTTCGCGTGGTCCCACCGGGCCGGAGCGCCGGAACGGCCGTCGGAGCGGAATCCGGGCCAGGGAACGGCAACCGCCGCTGCGGCGAAGGCTCCCGGTCCCGCCACGACCGTACGCGCGACGAAAGGGCACCGGTCGCCTCCTGCCTGGGCGGAACCGGCTGAGGTCCTCACCACGGTGACGGTCCGTCCACGCTCCTCCGGCACACCGGCCCACGACGGCGGGGCCGTCGCCTGATGGGTTCAGACGACGGCCCCGCCGTTCGATGGTGGTGCCGGCCGCGGCGGTGCCGAGCTGGTCCGCGCCGTCGTTCCGGCAGGGTCAGTGACCCGGGTGCCGACCGTGCTGGTTGCCGGAGTGCTTGTCGTCCGACGGCTTCGTCACGGTGCTCTTGTCGGTCGTGACAGCGGGCTCCAGGTCCTTGAACTGGGCGGTGTACGGCTCCACCTTGATGCCGTGCACGCCCTGCAGGCCCGCGAGTTCCTCGAACGACGAGCTCTGCGCCGCGGTGGTCAGGACGCGGATCGCGCTGCGCTGCAGGTCGCCCAGGCGCAGGTTGTAACCCTGGGCGGGGTAGTCGCCCGTGACCTTGACGGTGTACGAGACGACCGGGGTGGTGTCGTCCGACGCCGTGGCGTGCTGCACGCCGGTGATGCTGATCGCTGCCTTCTGGGCGGCGGTGAGAGCCGTGCTGCTCGGGTCGAGCAGCGCGGTCACGGCCCGGTACGCGTCGTCCACGGAGCCGAACTTGGCGTTCGGCGTGAACACCTGGTTGTTCATCGCGTCGGTGACGGTCTCACCGGACTGCGGCACCTGGGACAGGTCCGTCTTCTGGTCGACGGTCGTCGTCACGGCCGTACCGCCGGTGCCGGAGAGGGTGAGGCCACCCAGTTGCCAGGTGTAGCTGACGGCCCCCGTGGAGCGGGTCTTCTTGTTGTAGGCGGGCAGGCCCGAGACGTCGATGGACGGCGCCACCTGCTTGATGGAGTTGATCACCTCGGAGGGGTTGCCGCCGGGCTCGATGAGGTCGTTGCCGGCGTACATCGAGGTCAGCGCGGAGTGGCTGCCGCCCCAGTCCGACATGACCGTGCCCTTGTAACCCCACTCGCCCCGCAGGAGGTCGGTGAGCAGGTCGTAATTGCTGGCGGTCCAGGTGCCGTCGAGCTTGTTGTACGAGCTCATCACGGACATCGGCTGAGCCGCCTTCACGGCGATCTCGAAGCCCTTCAGCTCGACCTCGCGCAGGGCCCGCTCGCCGGCCACCGTGTTGGTGGTGGTGCGGTTGGTCTCCTGGTTGTTGGCGGCGAAGTGCTTGATCGTCACGCCGACGCCCGGGATGCTCTGGACCCCTTCGGTGGTCGCCGCTGCCGTCAGGCCCGAGATCAGCGGGTCCTCGGAGTAGTACTCGAAGTTGCGGCCGTTGAGCGGGTCGCGGTGGACGTTCATGCCCGGCGCGAGCCAGAGCTGGACGCCGTACTTCTGCATCTCCTTGCCGACTGCCGTGCCGACCTGGGAGACCAGGCTGCGGTCCCAGCTCTGGGCGAGCAGCGTGCCGATCGGCCAGGCGGTGCCGTACTGGTAAGAGGGCGGGTCGGTGGCGATCTGCTGGGTGAGGCGCAGACCGGCGGGGCCGTCCGACAGCGTCATGCCGGGGATGCCCAGCTTCTCGTACGCCGACGTCGTGTAGCCGGCGGCGCCCTTCGCCGTGAGCGTGCTGCCGGCGGCGCTCGCACCCTCGACGATGTTGGCGAGCTGAGTGACGTCCAGCCCGGCCACGAACTGCTCGATGGTCGCCTTGCCCTTGGCGACGTCGTACAGGGTGGTCGACGCGTCGGTGCTGACGTGCTTGACGTTCTCACCGGTCTTCGGCCGGTAGGCCGCGCCGGTGCCTTCCCAGTTCTTCTGCTTCGGGTCGATGTACACCGTGGTCGACGAGATCTTGTCGCCGTCGAGGGCGTAGTACGGCGAGCTGGAGTCCACCTTGACGTTCTGCTCGAACTCCGAGGCGCTCTGCTCGGTGCGGAACGAGCGGGGGTCGAGGCTGATGCGCCGGGCGCCCGCGATCTCTCTCTGCTCGTCCGGGTAGCTGTAGAAGTCCGCCTTGGAGCTGGTGAGTTCGGTGGCCGGCTTCTGGTCGGTCAGCTCGTTGTGGTCCTGCTCGGTGACCACGGTCCTCGACAGGTTCAGGCGCGCCGCGACGTGCGTGTTCCGGGAGGAGTTGCCGACCCGCACCACGTAGTCGCCCGCGTCCAGCACGTAGGCGGCGCGGGACTCGTCGTAGGCGGCGAGCGAGGAGGTGTCGAAGTTGACCGTCACCGTCTGCGACTGGCCCGGGGCCAGGGTGTCGGTCTTCACGTAGCCGGTGAGCTGCTGGTACGCCTTGTCCAGCCCGGTCTGCGGCGCGGAGACGTAGACCTGCACGACCTCCTTGCCGCTGTAGGAGAGCCCGGTGTTGGTCACCTTCGCCGTGACCTTCACGGTACGGGCGTCGGCCCGTACGCTCTGCGCCTTGATGTCGAAGGACGAGTACGACAGCCCGTAACCGAACGGGTAGTTGACCACGCTCGCGGGGTCGGCGGCGTCGATCTTCTTGTAGAGGGAGTCGAAGTAGCGGTAGCCGACGTAGATGCCCTCGCTGTACTGCTCGGTCAGAGGGTCGCCGTCGTTCTTGGCGAACGTCGCGGCGGCCGGGTAGTAGGAGTACGCGGACGCCCAGGTGTCGGTGAGCTTGCCCGACGGGACCACGGTGCCGTTCAACACCTCGACCAGGGCGTTGCCGCTCTCCTGGCCGGCCTGGCTCATCAGCAGCATCGCGTCGAGCGCGGTGCCGCCGTCGGGGCCCTTCGTCTCGGCGTTGATCTCCTTGAAGAAGGAGGTGTCCACGATCCCGCCGGTGTTCAGCGCGATGACGACGCGCTTGTAGGTCTGGCCGAGAAGCTTGATGTTGGCACGCTCGGTCGCGGTGAGCAGGTAGTCGCCGGGCCCGGACGAACGGTCCGCCCCCTCACCGGAGTTGCGGGCCAGGACGAAGACCGCGGTGTCCGTGTCGGCCGAGGGCTTGGCGGACTCGGCCGACAGGGGCTGTTCGACGGAGGCGTAGTCGACGCTCTGTCCGTAGGTGCTGCTGGAGCTGTTGCTGTACTTGGCGTCGTAGGCCTGCGTCATCGCCGACCAGTACGCGTCGCTGGTCGTGACCCGGTATCCCGCGTTCTCCAGACCCTGACGTGCGGAGACCGTGTACCGGTTGTTGACGTTGCCCGAGCCCGTGCCGCCCTTGACGGTCTTGTAGGCCCCGACACCGAAGACCGCGACGTTGCCCGACTTGGAGATCGGCAGCGCCCGGTTGTGGTTCTCCAGGAGCACCATGCCCTGCGTGGCGGCCTCGCGGGAGAGCGCGGCGTTCTGCAGCTCCAGGGTGCCCGGGTTCGGGTCGGTCGTGGCCGCGGACACCGCGGGCGCTCCGGCGAGTACGAGAGCGGCGACGACGGCTGTGGCGGCGGCTATGGCCGTGGCGCGGCCCCGTCGCGGCTTCGGCTGGGAATGGGTGGAGAGATGCATCAAGGCGTCAGTCCTCTGTGAACGGCGGTGTCCAGGTGGGGGGTTCGCCTCGGTGGCGAACGGCTTGACCTTATGGATCATGTTTTAGGTGCGTCAATGGCAGAAAGCTCATCACTTGCAAGAATTTTCGGCCAATCATGGATCATTTAATTGTTCGATAATTGCTTGAATGGGAGGCGCGATGCCCTAAGATCCGCCTATGACAGCGTCAGCGAGCGCCTCACCACGGGACCGGACGCGCGAAGACGTCTTCCGTCTCATCCGGTCCGGCGGCAGCGTGACCCGCGCCCAGCTCGTGAAACTCACCGGCCTTCCGCGCAGTACGGTCAATCACGCCGTGACCCGGCTTCTGGCCGAGGGGCGCGTCACCGAGGCCGAGGCCGAGACCAAGGGTCCTGGCTCCGGCAGTGGCCGGCCCGCGGCCGTGCTCCGCGCCGTCACGCGGGAGGCGCCCGTGGCAGGTATCGACTTCGGCCACAACCACATCAATGTCGCCCTCGCCGACTCCCTCGGCCACCCCCTCGCCGAGCGGCACATGGAACTCGACGTCGATCTCCGGGCCACCGAGGCGATCGACCTGGCCGTGCAGCTGCTCGACGAACTCCGCAGCTCCCAGGGGGTCGACGACCTCGCCGCGGTAGTGGCCGGAGTCCCCGGACCGCTCGACATCGACACCGGTCTGGTGCGCTCGCCCACCATCCTGTCCAGCTGGGTGGGTCTTGCCCCCCGGCAGGAGCTGGAGCGGCGGCTCGACGTCCCGGTGCGCGCGGAGAACGACGCGGTCCTCGGCGCCTACGGCGAGCGGCACCTCGGCGCCGGCCGACGTCACACCGATTTCCTCTACATCAAGGCATCGCACGGCATCGGCGCGGGACTGGTCGTCGGCGGCCAGCCCTACCGGGGCTCCCTGGGGCTCGCGGGGGAGATCGGGCACACCCCGCTGCCCGGACACACCGAGATGTGCCGCTGCGGCAATCGTGGCTGCCTGGAGACGGTGGTCTCCGTCACGTCCCTCGAAGCGCAGATAGCCCACACCCATCCCAATGTGGAACCCGGTCTGCTCCGCCTCGGGCAGGCGGACGACCACATCACCCAGCGCATCTTCGACGAGGCGGGCCGGACACTCGGCGGCATGCTCGCCGTACTCTGCAATCTCCTCAACCCGACCGCGTTGATCATCGGAGGTGAACTCGGCGCCTCCGGCGACGCGTTCATCGAAGGGATCACCACGGCGGTTCACCGGCACGCCCAGCCGGCCATCGCTGCCTGCCTCGACATCGTCCCGGCCGTGCTCGGTACCCGTGCCGAACTGCTGGGCGCACTCCAGCTGGCCACGACTCTGGTGCCGCGCTGACTGACGGATCTTCCCGTCGGGCGGCCACGCCGACGATTCGAAGAACTCTACAAGTACGTTGCGTATCAGAGCACTTGGAGTTCGATGCCGTGCCCTCGTCCGGAAAGGTACGGCAACAGGCGAACGTGTGGACCGCGCTCAGGCCGCCCCGCAATCGCCGACGGACGCGCGGTGGCAGCTACGGCACCTCGCCGTGTCGTCGTATCGCCCGGATGCGTCCGGCACGGGGACACCCGTGCGCGTTGCCAGGCGCAGCATCCGACATCGCGCGCCGACCGGCACGGACCGCGGGACGGCCCTGCCCGGAGAGGGAGCGGACCGCTTCGTCGTCGTCCGGTCGGGCGGCATGGTGGCGGCCCTCGCCCCGCCCTGTCGGCGCAAGTGGGACGGCACGGTCGAGGGTCGAACCGAAAACCGTCACCGCATAGCCGAAAACACGTACCGCATATCGGACGCCATTCGGCGCATTTCCGGTCCGGGCCGCATCGCGAAGCCGCGCCCGCCCGCGACGCCGCTCGGGCGCGGCGCCTGGGTACCGATGTCGACTCGATCGGCGGCGATGACACGCGTCCGTAGGGGCACCGGCCATCACGCCCCCTTCCGGGGACAGGAGAAGACCTGATGACAGATGAAGCCAGAACTCCTGGCCAGGACATGTACGAGGCATTCAACGCCCGCGATCTCACGGCTCTTGAGGCAACCTTTGCGGTGGACTTCGTAAGTCATCCGCTGGGGACGACAGGTGTTGCTGCCGTCTCCCGCGCCTCGTCCGGACTCTTTGCCGCCTGTCCCGAGGCCCGGGTCACCGTCGAGGACATGCTCGTGGACCGCGACAAGGTCGCCGTTCGCTCGGTGCTGTGCGGCATTTCGGGCGGCGTGCCCGACACCGCGCCCACCATGATGGAGATCTTCCGCGTGCGCCACGGACGGATCGCGGAGTTGTGGGGACTTTCCAGCCTCGCCCGCCAGGAGGGGTGACGCCCCTCGTCGAACCTGGCGGAGGCAGGGGCACCGGCCGTGACCTGACTGCACTTCAGTCAGCGCCGCCCATCGTCCGGGGCAGCAGGCTGGTCACGTCGGCGATTGCCTCCGGGGGCGGCTTGAAGTACTTTCGCGCATTCTCCGGCATCCTGTGCCGGGATTCAGCCCTCAGCATGAGCAGGCTCGCCCCGGCCTCGCCGAGGTGGGTCGGCGAGGAGTGACGGTGCTCGCACAGGTCCCAAGCGGTGCCCGGTCCTGCGGCGGCAGTGTGCGCATCGAGCAGAGCACGGGCCTGCCCGTACGCGAGGCGGGCAGGCCCGGTGTCCGAGAACACATCGCGGGGGAAGACTTCAGACCGGTCTTCCGTCCGACGTTCCGTCAGCCGCCCACCAGGGGAAGCGAGGGCTTGGCGCACGATCTGACATGGATGTTCCTCGGACCCCGAGTCATGCTCGCTGGAACTCGTACAGCACGTAGTCCACATCCATCGTGCCGCCAGGCACCGGTACGCCGGGTACGTCGATGGGAAGGTTGAGTACCTCTCGCCGGTACGCGGAACCTGTGAATCCTGCGCGTTCGGCCAACTCTCCCATGCGGGCGCTGTTGCCCATCGTGTCGCTGAAGCCCAGGAACACGCGCGCCCCCTCCGTCATGTGCCTGCTCGCATCGGCGAAGAACTTCCGGTGCATCGCATAGTCGGAGTCGAAGACGGCGTAGTCGAGCTGGCTCTCGTACCGGTGGCTGGTCGGAGCCTCCACGAAGGGAGAATTCCAATAGATCAGATCGAATGTGTCGGACGGGTCGAGCTCGGAGAAGAGGTCGCTGTTCAGCACGGTGATCCGTTCGCTGACGCCATGACGGACCGCGTTCAATCGGGAGTTCTCCACCGCCGCTGGGCTGATGTCCAGGGCGCATACCCGAGAGCAGCCATGCATGGCCGCGGTGATCGCCGTCACCCCGGACCCGCAGCCGACCTCGAGGAAGGTGTCGGCCTCCTCGAACGGCAGCCACGAAGTGAACAGCCCGGTGGCGACAGCGCTTCCTGGCCAGACGTCGGGAAGCAGGCTCCATTCCAGGCCCAGTGCCGTGAACGTATCCTGCGGGTCGCGCTCCTTGAATCGGGAGATGTCCCAGCGGCCTACTTCGTAGCCGAAATCACTGAGCACGTGCCCTCCAGGCAGGTATGGCGAGACGGACGACGTCGAGCGACAGCACATCTCCCTTCCACAACGGGTGAGTGACCGGTGTGTTCGAGGTGTTCGACCGGCTCAGGGAGATGGGGGCGGGGAGTTGGGCGGTGTACTTTCCGGCAGGGGTCGGTGGTCGGTTGCTGCCATGCGACGTGGAGGCCCGCGCCGTCGCGAGCCTGCCATCCAGACGGTAGACGATCGATACGGCCTCGCGCCCGCAAACCGGGTCCACCGGTCAGTCCGGTGGCAGGAGACTGCCGATGCTGCGCAGCGGGTCGCTGGTGGCGGAGGCGAGAAGCGTTCGGAACTGCTCTTCGATGCAGTGGGCGGTCGCCGGATCGAAGAGATCGCTGCTGTACTCCAGCCGGCCACGGTAGCGCCCGCCGGCCCGCGTGACACTCAGGGACAGGTCGACCTTGGCCGTGGAGGTGTCGCCGTGCACCATGCCGACCTTGCATCCCGGCAGCGCGAGTCCGGCAAGCTCCCCCTCCTGGTAGCTGAGCATCAGCTGGAACACCGGGTTGAAGGCCGGGTCCCGCACGGGGTTCAGCTCTTCGACGAGCATCTCGAACGGCAGGGCCTGATGGGTCATCGCGCTCCTGCTCTCGTCGCGCGCCCGGTGCACCAGCTCCCGGAAGGTCGCTGTCTCCGGTACGGCCAGCCGCTGGACGACCGTGTTCACGAACATGCCGATCATTCGATGGTGACTCTCGCGCTGACGGTACGTCACCGGGGTGCCGATGACGGCCTCCGCGGCGCCGCTCCGCGCGCGGATCAGGGTGGCGAACGCCGCCAGCAGTACGGCGAAGGGAGTCGCACCGCAAGCTCTGGCCAGCAGACCGACCCGCTCGGCGACGGAGGGCTCGATGTCGAACCGGACATGGCTGCCGTCGAAACTCTGGACGGCCGGTCGCGGGTGGTCGGCCGGGATGGTCGCGGATGCGGGAGCGTCGGCCAGCCGCTTACGCCAGTACTCCGATGCCCTGTGCAGAGTGGGGCTTTCGAGCCGGGCCGCCTGCCATTCGGTGAAATCCGTGTACTGCTCCGCCATCGGGGGCAGTTCGGGTTCCTTGCCCGCGAGCCAGGACCGGTAGCAGGTCGACAGTTCGCTCTCCAGAATGTGGAGCGACCAGCCGTCACACGCGATGTGATGGAGAGTGAGGAACAGCTGGTGTCTGTCGGGTGCCAGCCGCACGAGCAGCGGCCGGATCATCGGATGGGCGTTCAGGTCGAACGGCCGGCGCGCCTCGGCGACCGCCAGCCGCTCCGCCTCGGCCTGCGGATCCAGGTGACCGGCGACGTCCACGACCGGGATCCGTACCGGCTCAGGCGGCAGGACGACCTGCCTGGGGGCGCGCGACCGTACCCGGAAGACAGTACGGAGTACGTTGTGTCTGCGGACGACCTCGCTCAGCGACCGTTCCAGGACCGGGACGTTCAAGTCGCCGTCCACCCGGTAGATCAGGGGCACCACGTAGACAGGGCTCCCCGGATGGAGGCGGTCGAGGGTCCACAGTCTCTTCTGGGCGGGGGAGACGGGATGGTCATCGGCCATGTGACACCTCGGTGGCGAGTCGGGCGGTCGTTGGATCGGGCAGCGCGTCGTGGAGCCCCGCTCCACGCCCGGACCGTGTGTCCCGGTTCCCGATTCGGAGTGTGCCTTGGGACAAGACGCTCTGCGAACCGGGTCGTTGAGGCGAAGGCTTCATCGCGTCGGAGGGGTGTCTCCGCGACCGGAGCGCCGAGGAGCGGGCGTTTCGGGTGGAAGGGGCTGGGGATTGCTCACCAATGTGCTCCTGGCGGCCGGGCGTGATCAGTGATTGCTGTGCGAGTCGACAGTACGGGGAAGCGCTCGGCTCGGACCAGCCCCGCAGGCGAACCCCGGACGTCTGCGGAGGAGGCCGGCCCCGCCGAGAGGCAGGACTCACCGATGGCCTGCGCCCTGTCCGCCGCCTCTCGGAAGCTGCGGGCGACGGCCGAGGTTTCGTGGGCAACGGCCGCGGCGTGCCGGTGAGGTTCTCCCAGCTCCAGGCCGCTGAGATGCGAAGACCACTCGCTGTGCACATGGCTGTCTGCGGGCAACGCCATCGGCGACACCACGTCCCGAACGGTTCAGCCGTCCGGCGTTCCACGCCACGCCGCAGGGAAGTCGAGAGCACGGACCCACTGATCATCGACCGGCCCCGCATTCCGTTCCGGCATTGCGCGGTGTTTCGTGGCCGGGTAAATCGGTCGCACCCGATGGGGAGAGCCGTTAACTTCCGTCGGAGCGCGGTGAGGTGCGAGGCGCGATGACGGAGGGATCGGGACATGGGGACCGAGGGTGCGCGGACCGACCGTCCGGGCTTGCTGCTCGACCAGTTCGACCAGGCCCGGGAGATGGCCAAGGTACGGTTGACGGGTCTCGGTGACGCGGAGTATCTGTGGGAGCCGGTGGCCGATTGCTGGTCGATCCGGCGCCGGGGCGAGGCGGTGACGCCCAGGGCGTACGGGCCGGGCGAGTGGGTGATCGACAAGGGTGCACCGGACATCCCGGCGAGCGAGTACGCGGAGGTCGCCCGGCAGGCCGCCGGCGGCATGACGATCGCCAAGATCGCCGATGACTGGAGTGTGAGCGTGGCGCGGGTCGAGGAGATCCTCGCCCACAACGGTGCGCCGGAGCCGGACCACGTGCCGGTCACCACCATCGCGTGGCGGCTGGGACACCTGCACTCCTGTTTTGCGGGCCAATGGGAGTGGACCTTCGGGGAACGGCGGCAGGAGCCGAAGCTGTTGGTCGACTTCACCCCCTCCGCCGACCTGGGGCTCAAGCGGTTCTGGGCGCTGATCGACCGTTGGCGCGACAGCGTCGGCGCCGTCACCGACGAGCAGCTCGACACGGTCGGCTTCTCCCAGTACCCGTACGGCTCCGACCCCGACGACCCGTTCATCACCGTGCTGGCGGGAGCCAACCTCGAATTCATCCACCACATGGCTGAGATCTCGTTGCTCCGCGACCTGTGGCGGGCCCGCTTCACGACCGGAGAGTAGCCCCGGTCGGACCACGAAGGTGGTCTTTCACAAGCCGACCGGGATGTCGGTGCAAGCCCACGTCCACCTGCACGGCGGACCGGAAGAGGCGTGCTGTCCACTCGGCGGTGTCCGGGGCGCCACGGCGGCCGTCTTCGGGCAGCCAGGTCGTGCGGGGTCAAGGCCCCTGACGAGTTCGACAGCCGCAGCCGAATGAGCGCGATGCCTCGCACAGCGAGGTCCGCCGGCGAAGGGCCCGGTTGCCAAGACGAGCCGGATTGGGCACTATCCACGTCATGACTAAGCGAAAGGGCAGCCAGCCCTCAGGTTGTTGACCGGCTCGTGGTGGGCGCGCAACGGCGGTGTCGCCGGCGAGAGTCCCACCCTCTTCGACCACGCGCGGACCCTCCGTGGTCGCTACGGTCCCGGTCCGTGGCCCGGGTTCGGCGATCCTCTTCCCGATGCACGCCCGGACAGCGCTCGCCTCGTCTTCGTAGGCGGCGGTGATGACGCTCTGGTGCGACGTACCCCGGACGGCGACGGTGTTGTTCCTCCCACCGGCGTCGAACTCGCCGACCGCCTCGAACTCCTGATGCTGGCACCGGTGTCCAGCATCAGCGACGAGAGGCTCAGGGGCCTCCACGACCTCCTCGCCACTTGCTCGCCGATCGAGATCGCCGACGAGCTCGGCGTCGAGGTCCGCCGCCGCGGTCTGCCGTCCGACGGCCTGCGCCGATTGGGCCGACAGTTGTCGGAACACGGTACCCATCGAGCCCCGGTCAAGATCGGCTTGGTGCTCCTGGGCCTGGGCGGGGACATCCGCGACCGCGAACTGCTGCTCCTGCTCGGCACCCTGGATGAGCTCACCCTCCACGCAGCTGTCGCACTCCAGCGCTCCCAGCCCGACGGAGACCTGGCAGTCCACGCCCTTGCTCAACGGGTCGTGGGCTGGGGACGCATCCAGGCGGTGCGGACGCTGCGCGACACCACCGACCCGGCTATCAGGTCGTGGCTGCTGTGCGAGGGCTTCCGCAACACCATCATGGACGAGTACCTGGCCCACCTCGCCGCGACCACCGGCGACCTGCACAGCGCACTGAGCCACCCGCACATCGACGTCATGCTCCTGAATGGCGCCGGGGGCATCCTGGCCGCAATGGCCGACGGCCAGGGAGGTCCCGCACCCGGCCTGGCCGACTACTCGGACGCCGTCCCCGTGCTGCGCCGCTACGCCGACTTGGTCCAGACATGGACACCCACCGTCGCCATGCTGCTCGACCTGATCAGTATCGCAATGTTCTTCCGCCACCCGCCCCAGGAACTGCCCTGGGCGCCAGCCGACATCGAGTACCTGACAGCACGCTACGAGGGCCTGCTCCACGAACCCCGATGGTCTGCGCTTGTCCTGGACCACCTCGCCGACCCCCGGCGCCCTGACTTCCACCTTGCTCTGAGACCCGCCGAAGTCCTGCACCTGAGCCCGACGGCCCAACTCTTGGCCCGTCTGGAAACCGGACCGTCCCTGCTCGACCCGACCTGGGTCCACGCACTGCGCCACAGCGACCGCCGACACGCCGCACACATAATCGACCTGGCCGAACGACGTCTTGCCACCACCCCCCGCTCCGAACGCGACCACGCCCTACTGCTGTTCGCACATTTCCTGCGACGCCATCCCGAACACGGATGGCCCCTGCTGCGGTCCGCACTCACCAGCGGCACGCCCGAAGTACGCCGCACCGCGTTGACCACCCTCGCCGGATGGCCCGTCGACACCCTCACTCAGGAGGCTGCCGACTACCTGCGCACCGTCCGGACATCTCAGCCGGAACACCCTCAGGAGGCAACTCCGTGACCGCGACTCCCCGTCGCCTTGAGCCCTACGCCCAACTGCCCCACCGCTACAGCGACCGGCAGGTCGCGGCATCGACCGTCGACGCACTCGGACGCGTCGTCACCCTGCTTGTCCCGCCGGAGGCCACCTGCACCCGTCGTGTGCCCCCGGACCAGCGCCTCCGCTACGACGCGCTGGCAGTGATCATGGATGGCACAGACGTCCACGAAGTGGACCTGGCGGAACTCGGCTCACTTTCCCGGGATCGACTCGCTGGGCAGCGGCTTCGTCCTGGCTGCCGCACGCTGCCCCATGCCCTCTGGGCCACCAGCAGCAACCTTCGAAGCCCTCGAAGGAGAAATCCCCCACAACGCACTCGTCGTGGGTCACGACGGCACGCGGCTGACGACGTTCCATGCGGGCGACGACATCCAACACCTGCTCACCGACACGAACGGCAACATCTGGATCGGCTACGGCGACGAGGCAGCCGTCTGTGCGCAACCTCCCGCGAATCGCCGACATACCAGTAGCTCCGGGACCACGCCCCAGCCCGCCCCACGGATGACCATGTCGATGCCCGGTCTCATCCGCTGGACCGGCGCCGGCGAACCCGCCTGGTACGCGACGTCCGACCCCATGGGTCCCGGCAGTTGGGTCGACTGCTACGCCCTCAACGTCGGCGCCGACCAGACCTTGGCCTACCCCTACACCGGGTTCCCTCTGGTGGAGATCGATGCCGCCGGCATCCGTTGGACCCGGCGCACACCGATCCACTTCGCCCCGGCCGTCCTGGTCGACGGCGACAACGTCGCCTTCCTCGCAGCCGACACCGGCCCCCGCAAGCTCCCCGGCCACTACACCGTAACTCTCACCCGGAGCCAGAACGGCCCCCTCGAAACCGTGGCCTCAGCCCCGCTCCTCCTCGCGGACGGAACACGGCCCGACACATGGGCTCGCCGCAAGGTCTGCCGCGGCAATCAGGCCTGGCTGCAGTTCCACGACGAACGCACCTGGTACCGCATCGAACTGTGACTACCGGCATGCAAGGTGGAACCGGCAGCGGGCAATTCCGGGGATACCTCGAGAGAGCTCGCACGAGCAGTGGGCCGTCCTCTTCATCCAGCGCCGGCTCGCGGCAGTTGAGGACGACCGGCCCCGTGCTGACCGGAACTTGCCATCATTCGCACTGCGTCTGGTGCCGTGGGACCGGACCCCCGCAGTCTGCTCCTGTACCGGTTGCGGACTTCAGCGGCGGAGAGAGGTAGCAGAAGTGCTGATTGTGGGCGTGAAGGCCTCGCACGACGGCGGTGTCGCACTCATAGACGGGAACCGTCTTGTCTTCAGCGTCGAGGTGGAAAAGCTCGACAACGGACTGCGCTACTCGCAACTGCGAGATCTGAACCAGGTCGCTGAGATCCTGCGTTCACAGGGAGTGGATCCGGAAGACGTCGATCGGTTCGTCGTCGACGGCTGGTGGCCGGAGAAGAACGCGGACGTGCCCAGCGTGGCCACCACCAGAGACGGAGAACACTTCGTCATGCCGGTGGCGCCCTATGTGGACGGCATCCAGTCCCTCGACCCGCTGCAGCGGTACGAGTTCACCGAGCACCACTTCAACTCAAAGCAGCTGGGCTATGTCAGTTACCACCACGTGAGCAATCACGCGCTCGGCTCCTATTGCACCAGCCCGTTCGCGCAGCGCGGCGAGGACTCACTGGTACTGGTCTGGGACGGCGGCATCTCACCCCGCCTCTATCAGGTCAGCGCCAGGACCAGGACCGTCAAGGCAGTGGCACCGCTGTTCCCGACGACCGGCAATATCTTCGCGGACTTCTGCGCCTTCTTCGACCCCTTCCGCCACGAAGATGTCGCGCCCGAGGCGCGGGAGCTCCACCATCTGTCGGTAGCAGGGAAAGCGATGGCCTATGCAGCACTCGGCACTGCCGAGACGTCGGCCTTCGCCACCTTCGACATGCTTCTCGAGAGCCTCTCGGACATTTCGACCTTCAACGCGGCGGAGCTGGGAGAGCGAGTGGTCGCCGAGCGCGACACGCTCTTCCCGGGAATGACCAATGCGGACATCATCGCCACGTTCCAGGAGTACCTGGGCAAGCTTCTGCTGGACCGGCTCGCCGATGTGGTCAAGAAGCGTTTCATGGGGCAGCGGCTCAACCTCTGCCTCGGCGGCGGCTGTGCTCTGAACATCAAGTGGAACAGCATCATCCGCAACAGCGGGCTCTTCCGGGACGTCTGGGTCCCGCCGTTCCCCAATGACGCCGGGGCCGCGATCGGCACCGCCACCTGTGAGATGTACCGGCAGACCGAGCACCTGGCACTGGAGTGGAACGTCTACAGCGGCCCGATGGTCGCCGAGGGCCCGTTGCCGGAGGGCTGGACCGTCCGGCCGTGCGACGAACGCGAACTGGCCGAACTGCTGCACGCCGAGGGTGAGCCTGTCGTGGTGCTGTCGGGGCGTGCGGAGCTCGGCCCCCGGGCCCTGGGCAACCGCAGCATCCTCGCGCCTGCCGTGGACCCCGGAATGAAGAAGCGGCTCAACGAGATCAAGAACCGCGCGGACTACCGTCCCGTAGCGCCGCTGTGTCTCACCGACCGGGCCGCGGACATCTTCGATCCCGGTACTCCGGACCGCTACATGCTGTTCGACCACCAGATGCGGCCCGGCTGGGCCGAACGCATCCCCGCAATCGTGCACCTGGACGGATCCGCGCGCCTGCAGACCATCGACGCGTCCACGGATTCGGCGGCGGCTCGGATCCTGACGGAATACGACCGCATCAGTGGAATCCCGGTGCTGTGCAATACCAGCGCCAACCTCAACGGCAGTGGCTTCTTCCCTGACGTCTCCTCCGCCGCACGCTGGGGTGGCACGCGTTATGTGTGGTCCGAGGGGCGTCTCTACACCAATCCGCAGTAGGGACAGCGACGGTTCATCCGGTCATGCCGTCTTCCTGCCGACAGCATGACCGGCCTTTTACGGACAGCTCATCGGCTGTACCGGACGGAAAATTCCCGCTGCTCACCACGTGCCCTTGCCCGATTGCCCCGGCCGGGTGCGAGCCTCGTCGGGGCGGAGCCTTCGGCGCTCGCTCAGGACTGCGGTCCTCCATGTCGTCGGGGACGGTACGACCTGGAGTGCGCCCCGAGCGGGCGGCAGGCCGGCTGCACCCTGTTGGCAGGTGCCTGCCATATTTTGGCCGGGGCGGGTCTTGTCCCCCCCCGGGTCGGCTGAATAGATTATCGGGCGGCGGTGCGAACGAAAGCTTCCCCGCTCGCGCAGGACTCATATCCCTATTCCCGGAATCCCGTACGGGGAGGTTTTCGAATGGCTAATCCCTTCGACGACGTGAACGGCCGGTTCCACGTTCTTGCCAATTCCGAGGAGCAGCACTCGCTCTGGCCGGTCTTCATCGATGTTCCGGACGGGTGGGAGGTGCGTCTGCGGGACGCCGGCCATGACGAGGCTCTGACGTATGTCGATGAGCACTGGACCGACATGCGCCCGGCCAGCTTGATCGCAGCGATGGAATCCGATGAGCGATCCACACCGGCCTGCTGATCCGCGGTTGGAACTCGCGGCGCTGCACGATTCGCTGAGTTCCCCGGTCAGCGAGTCCATGAATTTCCTCAACGAGGTGGCCATACGCTTTCCCGACGCCATTTCTTTTGCGGCCGGCCGGCCTTTCGAGGGATTCTTCGACCTCGATCTGGTGCACAGTTACATCGAGACGTACCGTGCGTATGCGACGGAGCGGCTCGGCGGTGACGAGACCGCTGTCCGCCGCCAGATCCTCCAGTACGGGCGGACCAAGGGCATCATCCCGGAGCTGGTCGCGGAGAATCTGCGGGTGGACGAGGGATTCACCGTCGACCCCGACGACGTGGTGGTCACGGTCGGCTGCCAGGAGGCCCTCTATCTGACACTGCGGGCACTCCGCCGCGACGACCGCGACGTGCTGCTGGCAGTGGTGCCCAGTTACGTCGGTGTGCACGGTGCGGCCCAACTGGCCGACATGCGTGTGCTCCCCGTGCGTGACTCGGTGGACGGCATCGATCTGGCGGACCTGGCCGCCGTGGTGCGCCGGGCCAGATCGGCCGGCCTGCGTCCACGAGCCTGTTATGTGGTCCCCGACTTCGCCAACCCCACCGGGGCGAGCCTCACCGAGGGGGCGCGCAGAGAACTGCTGCGGTTGGCCGCGGAGTTGGACATCCTGGTGCTGGAGGACAATCCGTACGGCATCTTCGGCGACGGCTCCGGCCCGCCCGTCCTCAAGGCGATGGACGGCGGCGAACGCGTCGTCTACCTGGGAACTTTCGCCAAGACCGGGGTGCCGGGTGCCCGGGTCGGATTCGTTGTGGCCGACCAGCGGGTGATCGGGCCCGGTGGGGGCGTCCAGTCGCTGGCCGATCAGCTGGCCAAGCTCAAGAGCATGCTGACGGTCAACACCTCACCGATCGCCCAGGCCGTGATCGGCGGCAAGCTGCTGACGCACGGCTGCAGCCTGCGTGCCGCCAACCTCCGGGAGATCCAGGTCTACCAAGGGAATCTGCGCCGACTTCAGCAGGGACTGTCCGAGCGCTTTCCGGCCGGCAGCAGCCCCGAGGTCAGCTGGAACAGCCCCACCGGCGGATTCTTCAGCCTGCTCACCCTGCCGTTCGTGGCGGGTGACGAACTGCTGGAACTCAGCGCCCGGAAACACCAGGTGTTGTGGACGCCGATCCACCACTTCTACGCCGAGACCGAGCCCCGCCGGGAGATCCGGCTCTCCTTCAGCCATCTGCTCCCCGACGAGATCGACGAGGGACTGGACAGGCTCGGGGACTTCATCCGGGAACAGGCCGTGCGCTGACGCCCTGTCGGCAGAGGCGTGACCCGACGACACAGGAAAGGCGACCGTACCCAGACATGGAAACCTTCACTCCGCGCCACCGGAGCAAGCCCAGAATGTGGGGTTGGACCTTCCGATGACCCCACCGCAGAACCTGCTGCACCCGGCCACTTTCGCGACCGCCCCTCCGTCCGGCCTCGACGCCCCCGATGTTGCCAGGATCATGGCGATCGGCACGGCCGTACCCCCGACGTCGTACACCCAGCGCGAACTGCTGGACATCTTCGGGATCGAAGATCCCAGGATCCGCTCGGTCTTCCTCAACAGTGCGATCGACCGGCGTTACCTGACACTCCCTCCGGAGGACTCCGACGGCGGCCGGATCATGGAGGTCCAGGGCGAGCTCCTTGCCAAGCACAAGGCCCAGGGCATCGACATGGGCATCCGTGCGGTGCAGGAATGCCTGAAGCGGGCAGGCGCCGACCTCGACGACATCGGCTATCTGTGCTGCGTCACCTCCACCGGGTTCCTCACTCCCGGCTTGAGCGCGCTCCTCATCAAGGAGCTGGGCATGGATCCCAGCTGCAGCCGCCTGGACGTGGTGGGCATGGGCTGCAACGCCGGCCTGAATGCGCTCAACGCGGTGGCCGGATGGGCCAGGGCGCATCCCGGCAGGCTGGCAGTCATGGTCTGCGACGAGTCCTGCTCCGCCGCCTACGTCTTCGACGGGACCATGCGCACCTCGGTGGTCAACAGTCTCTTCGGCGACGGTGCGGCAGCTGTCGCCGTCATGGCGGGTGACGACGGCGAGCCCGGCCCCCGCATCCTGAAGTTCGCCAGCCACATCATCACCGACGCCGTCGACGCGATGCGCTACGAGTGGGACTCGGCGCAGGACCGGTTCAGCTTCTACCTGGACCCCCAGGTCCCCTATGTGGTCGGCGCGAACGCCGAGACGGTGATCGACCGCCTGCTGGCCGGAACCGGGTTGCGGCGCAGCGACATCGCCCACTGGCTGGTGCACTCGGGCGGCAAGAAGGTCATCGACTCGGTCATGGTGAACCTCGGCCTCACCCGCCACGACGTCCGGCACACCACCGGGGTACTGCGGGACTACGGAAATCTCTCCAGCGGATCCTTCCTGTTCTCCTACGAGCGGCTGCTCGACGAGGGCGTGGCCGACCCGGGGGAGTACTGCGTGCTGATGACCATGGGACCGGGCTCGACCATCGAGACCGCCCTCGTCCGCTGGTGACCGCGCATCCGTCGGCACCCCACTCCAGGTATCGGGACAGAGAGGCAGAACCCACCATGACCACCTCATCCGGCATTCCGGAGCGAGTGGACCCGGAGCTGGTGCTCCGGATCGACGGCTCCCGGCCCCTGACCGCCGCTCTCGTGGCGGAGACGAACGCCCTCTGTGCCAGGGTCGAGGACGGTGACGCGAGCGGCGTCGCCGTCCTCCGGCTGAGCGGGGCCCCCGACGCGCTGTGGATCCACGATCTGGCCGTCCCCCTGGTCAACAAGTGGGAGCGGGCGCTGCGCCGCCTGGAGCGGCTGGACGTCGCCACGATCGGTGTAGCCGACGGCGACTGCGGCGGTACGGCTCTGGAAGCGCTGCTGGCCACCGACTACCGGATCGCCACCGGCACCGTGCGGCTCCTCCTTCCCGGCGATGCCGGCGGCGTCTGGCCGGGGATGGCGCTGTACCGGATGGCCAACCAGATCGGCGTGGGCGCCGCCCGCAGAACAGTGCTGCGCGGCCTGCCCGTCCCGGCCCGGCAGGCGCTGGAGCTGCAACTGGTCGACGAGGTCGTCGACGACCCGGAGACCGGCCTGGCGGAGGCGGCCGAGCTGGTCGGAGCGGCGTCCGGCGGAGGCATCGCGATGCGGCGCCAACTGATGTTGGACGCATCCACCACCTCCTTCGAGGACGCGCTGGGCAGCCACCTCGCCGCCTGCGACCGCGTGCTGCGCCGCGTCCCGGTCGGGTCCGCCTCATGACCAGGGACGTTCCCGAGTCCGCCGTGCGGGCGGTTGCGGAGGCCGCCGCCCGTACGGAGCAGTTGCTGGCCTCACTGCCCGGACCCACCGCCCGCGTCCCGGAACAGCGGGAAAGGGCCGCGGCGTCCAAGAACGCGGTCAGGACGGCTCGCCACGCGCTGCTGCGGGACCATGCCGAGGCGGTGTACGACCGGCTGACCGAAGGGCGTGCGCTCCGGCTCCGGCTGCCCGACCTGGTCGCCGCGGCAGCCGAGACCTTCCCCGGCCTCGTCGCCACGGACGAGCAGATGAAGGCCGAGCAGGCCCGGCCGCAGCGGGCGAAGGAGGGCCTCGAGATCGACCAGGGCATCCTGCTCGGCGGACTGCTGAGGGCACCGCGAGCCGGAACCCATCTGATGGAGAGCATGCTGCAGCCCACCGAGCGGGCGTTGCGGCTGCTTCCGGAATTCCGTCGCACGGGGGTGGTCGAGCTGAGCTCGGTCCACCTGGAACGGCGGGGCAGCGCCGCACATCTGACCATGTGCCGGGACGACTGCCTCAACGCGGAGGACAACCAGCAGGTCGAGGACATGGAGACGGCCGTCGACCTGGCGCTGCTCGACCCCCGGACCCATGTGGGTGTGCTCCGCGGCGGGGTGATGACCCATCCCCGCTACCAGGGGCGCCGGGTGTTCAGCGCGGGGATCAACCTGAAGAGCCTGCACGCGGGGAAGATCTCTCTGGTGGACTTCCTGCTCCGCCGGGAGCTCGGATACATCCACAAACTGGTCCGCGGAGTGATGGTGGACCATGAGGTGTCCTGGCAGTCGCCCACCATCGAGAAGCCCTGGGTCGCGGCGGTCGACACCTTCGCCATCGGCGGCGGCGCCCAGCTGCTGATGGTCTTCGACCGGGTGCTGGCCGCGGCCGACTCGTACGTCAGTCTGCCCGCCGCGCAGGAAGGCATCGTCCCCGGCGCGGGGAACTTCCGACTCGGACGGCTGACCGGCGGCCGGCGCTCCCGCCAGGTGGTGCTGTGGGGCCGGCAGATCCGGGCGACGGAACCGGACGCCCGGCTGCTGCTGGACGAGGTGGTGGAGCCCTCCGAACTGGATGCGGCGGTGGAGGTGGCCCTGGAGCGACTGGACAGTCCCGCGGTGCTCACCAACCGGCGGATGCTCAACCTCGCCGAGGAACCACCGGACGCCTTCCGTGCCTACATGGCCGAATTCGCGCTGCAGCAGTCGCTCCGTCTGTACAGCGAGGACGTCATCGGCAAGGTCGGCCGCTTCGCCCGAGCCGGACGGGCCCGGTGAAGCGCGTCGACTACCGCAAGGCCGGACATGTGGCTCATGTGACCCTGAACAGGCCGGAGGTGCTCAATGCCATGGACCTCGCCATGCACGAGGAACTGGCCGGGATATGGGATGACGTGGAAGCCGACGACGACGTCCGGCTGGCTGTCCTCACCGGTGCGGGCGACGGGGCCTTCTCCGTGGGGCAGGACCTCAAGGAGCGTGCCGCCCTCGACGCGGCGGGCGCGCACCCCACCACCTTCGGCAGCCGCGGCCTCCCCGGGTGGCCCCGGCTGACCGAGCGCTTCACGCTCTCCAAGCCGGTGCTGGCCCGGGTGCGCGGTCACGCGCTGGGCGGCGGGTTCGAGCTGGCACTGGCCTGCGACCTGATCGTCGCGGCCGAGGACGCGGTGTTCGCGCTCCCGGAAGCGCGGCTCGGCCTGGTTCCCGGCGCCGGCGGGGCCTTCCGGCTGGCCAGGCAGCTGCCGTTGAAGACGGCGCTCGGATACCTGCTGACCGGCCGCCGGATCACCGCCGCCCGGGCACTGGAACTGGGTCTGGTCAACGAGGTGGTCCCGGCGGCCGATCTGGACGCCTGTGTCGAGCGGTGGGTCGACGATCTGTTGTCCTGCGCACCGCTGTCGTTGCGGGCGATCAAGGAATCCGTCATGCGCTCCGTCGACCTGCCGCTGGAGCAGGCGTTCGCGACCCGCTACGTCTGGGAGGAGCGGCGGATGGGCAGCGAGGACGCCGTCGAGGGCCCCCGGGCCTTCGCGGACCGCCGCCGGCCCAAGTGGGCCGGGCGGTGACCCGGTTGCCGGTCCTGTCCACAAGCTGTCAACCTTCTCGGACCCGCGGCTCTGCCCGGTACCGCTGTGCCATGCTGACCGTCGCTGTCCGTGACCGTGCGCCGATCCTTGACCCCACCATCCGTAACCCCGTCATCAGTGTGCCGGACACCCGGCGAACCGGGTCCGTGCCCGGCCGCGTCGGAGCACCGAGGGCCATGGAAGCCCGGCGCCGAGTCCCCGGCGCGGGAGGGCGCTCGATGCCGGCTCGCCGGCGTCGGCCGAAGCCGGAACCCGGTGGCGCGGACGGCCCCGGCGCGCTGCGGGCAACCCTCGCCCGAGCCGATCGTGGCTCCCCACCCCCACCCAGAGAAGGTGAGCGATGAGCGACTCCGGTGGCGCCGTGAGCCGGTTGGACAAGCCACAGGCACCGGCCGATCCGCCGCTGCGGAAGAACGTCAACTTCCAGCTGCTCTGGGCGGGTTCGGTGCCTGCCTTCCTCGGCCGGGAGATCGTCGGCCTGGTCTACCCCCTGGTGGTGCTGGCGATCACCGGCTCCCCGGGCTGGGCCGGTGCCTTCGGAGGCGTACAGATCTTCGCCTCGCTGGTCTGCGGGATGCCGGCGGGCGCGCTCGCCGACCGCTACGACCAGCGCCGTCTGCTGCTGCTGGTCGAGACGGCCCGCTCACTGGCCACCAGCAGTGTGGCGGCCGCCTACTTCCTCCATGAGTTGACGCTCATTCATCTTCTTTTGGTAGCAGTGGTGTTGGGTGCGGTCCAGCCGGTCGGCGGCTCCACCCGGATGTTGCTCGTCAGGTCCCTGGTACCCGGACGCCAGCTCACCGCCGCGCTCACCCAGGAGGAGGTGCGCAGCGAGGCTGCCGCCATGGCCGGACCGCCCCTGGGCGGCTTCCTGTACGCGGTCGCCAGCGGCCTGCCCTTCCTGGTCGCTGCCGGAGGCTTCGCCGTCGCGGCCGGCTGCACCTTCTTCGTCCGCCCGCCCGCACGGACGGCCGGTGCCGAGGCGGCAGGCGGAGCTCGGCGGCCCCAGCAGGACGAACTCCCGCTCCTGCGGCGGATGCTGGTCGGGCTGCACGTGTTGTGGAGGAGACCGTTGCTGCGCTCGGGCATGCTCTTCGGTGCGGCCATGAACACCGTGGGGGCGCCGATCATCCTCGTGGTGGTGGTGCAACTGCGTGACCAGGGCGTGGGTTCCGGCACGCTCGGGCTGGCCACCATCGGGATGGGGGTCGGCGGACTGGCCGGAGCCCTCCTCGTCAAGCCGTTGCACCGGATGCTGGCCCCAGGGGTGCTGCTGCTCTCCGTCGGCGCCGTGGAGGCCGTGCTCATCGCCCTCCTGGCGCTGGGACGAGGGCCCTGGTGGGTGGCGGGTCTGCTCTTCCTGATGGGGCTGAACGGGCCCTCGGTGCGTGTACTGGTGGACATCCTGATATTCCGTCAGGTGCCCGACGAGCAACGCGGCCGTGCCGTCGCAGCCTGCATGACGGTGTTCGGAGCGGGCTCCTCGCTGGGCGTGCTCGTCGGCGGGCAGCTCCTGCAGCACCTGTCCCCGGCGACGGCGGTCCTGGTGCTGGCGGCGTGCGAGGCCGTGGCCGTCGGGATCGGACTGGGCGCACGTTCGCTCAGGAAGGCCGTCTGGCCCGAGGACATGCACGTGTGACGACTGCCTGCGGCAGGAAACGGCGGTATCCGGGCGAACCACGGCCACCGTCGGGAACGGAAAGCCAGAAATGCGGAACGGGAAATCCCTGCCGGGGTGATGTCATCTTGGTGCCAGCCTCACGGCGGGACCTTGTCCCGGATTGAAGAGCTTTCCTAGTCTGCGATCAGAAGTGATGCTCCGGACTGACCGGGAGAGGATTACCCCGTTGATTCCGCTTTCGTTTGCTCAGCGCCGGATGTGGTTCCAATTCTGCCTGGAAGGACCGAGCTCCACCTACAATGTTCCGACGGTCCGTGTGGTCCGTGGAGAATTCGACTACGACGCCTTCTCCCGGGCCGTCGGAGACGTCGTCGTACGTCATGAGGCGCTGCGTACAACCGTGCAGGAACGGGACGGCGAGGCCGCCCAGTTCATCTTGCCCGAGGAGAGCGCACGACCCGCAGTTCCGTACGGCGTGCACGACGGCATCGACCGCGCCGGGCTCGACACGCTGCTCGCATCAGCCTGCGACCATCACTTCGATCTCGCCGCGGAGCCCCCGATCCGGGCCCAGGTCATCCGGACCGGCCCGCGGGAACACCTTCTGGTCCTGGTCCTCCACCACATAGCCTGTGACGGCTGGTCCATGGCCCCGCTCTGGGCCGACCTGTCCGCCGCATACATCGCCCGGCGCGACGGCCGGACCCCGCAGTGGGAGCCGCTGCCCGTCCAGTACGCGGACTACACCCTGTGGCAGCGCGACGTGCTCGGCGAGATCGACGACGCCGACAGCGAGGCCGCCCGTCAACTGGCCTTCTGGCGGGACAGCCTGCTCGACCTGCCGGACGAGCTGACCCTGCCCACCGACCGGCCCCGCCCACCGCACGCGTCCTCCCGGGGGGCCACGGTCCGGCTGGACATTCCGGCGCCCCTCTGCGCCGAGCTGCGCACCCTCGCCCAGAGCAACCGCGTCACGCTCTTCATGGTGTTCCAGGCGGCGCTGGCCACCCTGCTCACCCGCATGGGCTGCGGCGCCGACATACCGCTCGGTACCGCCGTGAGCGGCCGTGACGACGAAGCCCTGGACAAGCTGGTCGGCTGCTTCGTCAACACCCTGGTGCTGCGCAACGACACCTCGGGGAACCCGGGTTTCGCCGAATTGCTCCGCCGCGTCTGGCAGCTGGACATGGCCGCCTACGACCATCAGGAGTTCCCGTTCGACCTGATGGTGGAGGCCCTCCGGCCCACCCGCTCGCCGGCCCGGAACCCCTTCTTCGAGGTCTACTTCGCGTTCACCGGAGCCGGCCAGGGGCCCGACGCCGACCAGGCGGAGCTGGGAGAGCCAGTCACACTCAAGTCGGCCGATATCGCCAAATTCGACCTGTCCTTCCATTTCGGTGAATCACTGGACCGACAGGGCGCCCCCGCCGGAATCGAGCTGCTGCTGGAGTACCGTTCCGACCTCTTCGACCCCGGCACCGCCCGCCAGCTCGCCGAGCGGCTGCTGCGGGTCCTGGAGCAGGTGGCGGCGGACCCGGAACGCGGAATCGACAGCATCGACCTGCTGGAGCCGCGGGAACGGCGGCTGCTGCTGGCCGAGTCGAACGACACCGCTCGGGAACTCCCGCGCACCACCGTGGCCCGGCTCATCGAGGAGCAGGCCGAGCGCAGCCCCGAGCACCCCGCGGTCACCGGCGGCGACCACGAGCTCAGCTACGCCGAACTGAACGCGCGCGCCAACCGGCTGGCGCACTGCCTGCGCGAGCGCGGCGCCGGTCCGGAGCGCTTCGTCGCCCTGGCGCTCGGGCGCGGCCCCGAACTCATGGTCGCGATTCTCGCGGTTCTCAAGACCGGGGCCGCCTACCTGCCGCTGGACCCGAACTACCCGGCCGAGCGGCTGGCGTTCACGCTTGCCGACGCCCGCCCGGTGCTGCTGCTGGTCGACGGCGCCACCGACCGGCTGGTGCCCGAACCGGAGCCCGGCTCCTGCCCGAGGCTCCGGCTGGACGATCCCGGACTGCGCACCGAACTCGCCGGCCGGCCCGACGGCAACCTCGACGAGGTGCCGGTACCCGGCGACAGTTCCGCCTACCTCATCTACACCTCCGGCTCCACCGGGCGGCCCAAGGGCGTGCTGATCTCCCAGGACAATCTGCTGAACTTCCAGCTCGCCATGCGGGACCGGCTGCGGCTCGGTCCGCAGGACCGCTTCGCAGCGGTCACCACGGTGGCGTTCGACGCCTCTGTGCTGGAGCTGTACCCGCCGCTGCTCGCCGGAGCCACACTGGTGCTGGTGCCGAGGGAAACGGTTCGCGAGCCGGGCGAGCTGGCAGGGCTGCTGGTACGCGAGGACATCACCGTGATGCAGGGCACTCCGAGCCTGTGGGAGATGCTGATCGGCACCAGCCCGGATGCGGTGCGCGGACGCCGTCTCCTGGCCGGCGGCGAAGCCCTGCCCGGGCCACTGGCCGAGGCGATGACCGCGCTGGGCAGCGAGGTGGTCAACCTCTACGGGCCCACCGAGACCACGGTCTACTCGACGTGTGCGGTGCTCTCCCCGGCCGAACCGGTCCCCGCGATCGGAAGGCCGGTGGCCAACACCAGGGTGTACCTGCTGGACGACGGGCTGCGTCCGGTACCGGCCGGCGCGGTGGGGGAGCTCTACATCGCCGGGGCCGGGGTGGCCCGCGGCTACTGGCAGCGGCCGGGCCTCAGCGCGACGAGATTCCTTCCTGACCCCTTCGGCGGCCCCGGTGAGCGGATGTACCGGACAGGGGATCTGGCGCGCTGGTCCTCGGACGGGACGCTGCGCTACCTGGGCCGGACCGACCACCAGGTGAAGCTCCGGGGCTTCCGGATCGAGCCCGGCGAGATCGAGTCGGCGCTGACCGCCCACCCTTCCGTACGCCAGGCGGTGGTGCTGGCCCGGGAGACGCCCGGAGCGGGGCAGACTCTGGTCGGATACGCCGTCGTCCACCCGGGGGCGCCCGTCGGCCAGGCCGACCTGCGCGACCACCTGGCCGCCCGGCTCCCCGACTACATGGTGCCCTCCGCCCTGGTGCTGCTCGATGCCCTCCCGCTCACGGTGAACGGGAAACTCGACCGGGCCGCCCTCCCCGCACCACAAGTCCCCGATGCCGCCCGGCGTGCGCCGAGCAGCCCACGCGAAGAAGTCCTCTGCGGACTGTTCGCCGAAGTACTGGCCCTGCCGGGGGTCGGCGTCGACGACAGCTTCTTCGACCTCGGCGGCCATTCGCTGCTGGCCACCCGCCTCGCCAGCCGGATCCGGTCGGTCATGGGGGTGGACCTTCAGCTGCGGACCCTGTTCGAGGCGCCCACCGTGGCCCAGCTGGACCGCCGGCTGCGGGAGGGCTCCCGGAGCGACGGCGTGGGTGCGGTGCTGCGCTACCGCGCCCAGGGCGACCGGACCCCCGTCTTCCTGCTCCCTCCTGCCAACGGGCTGGGCTGGGGGTACTCCGCTCTGCTGCGCCATGTCCCGGACGGCCACCCGGTCTACGCCCTCCAGGACCCCCGGCTCACCGAGGACACGGCCGTGCACCCGCTCGACGTGAGTGAGCTGGCCGAGAGATATGCCCGGCAGATCCGGGAGATCCAGCCCACCGGGCCCTACCTGCTGGTCGGCTGGTCGTTCGGCGGCACCGTCGGACAGCAGCTGGCGCTGCTGCTGGAGCGCACCGGGGAGCAGGTCGCCCTGCTGGTCATGCTGGACGCCTCGCCCGGAGCCGTCGACGGCCGTGGTGGTGAGCCGAGCCCGCTCGAGGTCACCCAGGTCGCACTGGACGGCCTCGAACTGCCGCCCTGGCAGGGCACCGGGTTCCCCGGACACGAGGTGCTCGGCCGGGCACTGGCCGCGGCCCGGAGCCCGCTGGCGACCCTGCCCGGGCCGACGGTCGAGCGGCTGCTGCGCATCGCCCGGGAGAATCTGCGCGCCCAGTCCCGCCACGTGCCCGAGCCCTCCGGCTGTACGGCGCTGCTCTTCGACGCGGCCGCACCCGACCCGCAGGCCCAGCCGCTCTCCCGGGCCTGGCAGCCGTTTCTCGTCGGCACCACCACCTGCAGTCAGGTGGAATTCGACCATCTGAACATCGTCAAGCCGGAGTCGATGTCCAGGATCGGGCCCATGATCGCCCGAGCCATTTCCCGCGTGAATCGTGCAGCAGCTCCGTCGCTCTGACCCGAATTCCGATCACCCCCGAAGAAGACTGGTAGGTGTACCGCTATGCCCGGAATCGATTCCACCGAGCCGCAGAAAATCGAAGCCGTGCTGTGCGAGCTGTTCGGGGAGATCCTGGGAGTCGACGGGATCGAGGGCGACGACAATTTCCTGGACTTCGGCGGGCATTCACTGCTCGCCACCCGGCTGGTGAACCGCGTACGCACCGAGCTCGGCGCCGAACTCCACCCGCGCGACGTATTCGAGGCACCCACCCCCACCCTGCTGACGGCCAGGATCCAGGCCGCGGCCGGCGAAGGCGTACGGGCGGCCGACGGCGTGGTGGCGGTGCTGCCCCGCCCCGCCGCGCTTCCGCTGTCCGCCGCCCAGCGGCGCCTGTGGTTCCTGCACCGACTGCACGGTCCCGGTGCCACCTACAACGTCCCGGTGGTGACGCGCATCAGCGGCCCGCTCGACCCCGGTGCGCTCACCGATGCACTCGACGACGTCGTCGTACGCCATGAGCCGCTGCGCACCCGGTTCGCCGAGGTGGACGGTGAGCCGGTGCAGCGGATCCTCGCCGACGGCCGGATACGGGTGGAGCTCGTGGCCGGCCCCCGTACCACCGAGGAGCTGGACGCGGCGATAGCGACCGCCTGCGCCCACCCCTTCGACCTGGCGCGGGACCTGCCCCTGCACGCGGAGCTCATCCAGGTCGGCGACGAGGAGTACGTGCTCGTACTGGTCGTCCATCACATCGCCACGGACGGCTGGTCCATGGCCCCCCTGACGGCGGACCTCTCCGCCGCGTACACGGCCCGGGTACGTGGCCGGGCCCCCGAATTCGCACCCCTGCCCGTGCAGTACGCGGACTACGCGCTGTGGCAACGCGGTGTGCTGGACGCGGCCGACGAACCCGGCAGCGCGATCACCGCCCAGCTTGAGTACTGGCGGGGCGCCCTGGCCGGGCTGCCCGAGGAACTGGTGCTGCCCACCGACCGCCCCCGGCCCGCACGTGCCTCGTACCGCGGCTCCGGCGTCACCTGCCCCCTTTCCGCGGAGACCGTCCAGGGGCTCCAACAGCTGGCTGTCCGGCACAACGCCACCATGTTCATGGTGGCGCAGGCCGCGATCGCCGCGCTGCTGACCTGCCACGGCGCCGGCCACGACATCCCCCTCGGCACGGTGGTGTCGGGCCGCGACGACGAATCCCTCACCGACCTCGTGGGCTTCTTCGTCAACGCCCTGGTCCTGCGGACCGATTCCAGCGGCGATCCCACGTTCGCCGAGCTGCTGGACCGGGTCCGCGACATCGACCTGAGCGCGATGGAACACCAGTCCCTCCCCTTCGATCTGCTGATCGAGGACCTGCAACCGGCCCGCTCGCTCGCCCGTAACCCGCTCTACCAGGTTGCGTTCGGCGTGGAGGAGGAGTTCACGCCGGTCCGGCTGGAGGGGCTCCACACCGAGCTGCTGCCGGCCCCCGTCGCGGCGTCGGAATTCGACCTTCTGGTGGTCTTCAAGGAACGCGGCGGGACCATCGACCTCAGGCTCACCTACGCCGACGACCTCTTCGACCAGGAGACCGCCCGGGCGCTCGCCGACCGCCTGGCACGCCTGCTGGACCAGGTCGCCGCCGTGCCGCAGACCCGGCTCAGCGCCCTTGAGCTGATGTCGGCCGCCGAACGCGGCCGCGTTCTCCACGAGTGGAACGACACCGCCGAAGTGCCGCCGCTGACCTGGTCCGAGATCTTCGATCGCCGGGTCGCATCGGCGCCCGACACTCCCGCCCTGGTGCACGGCCACGACGAACTGACCTACCGCGAACTGGACCAGCGGGCCAACAGGCTGGCACGATCCCTGATCGCCCTCGGAGTCGGCCCGGAGGTCCCGGTCGCGGTCTGCATGGACCGCGGTATCGACCTGGTGGTGTCCCAGCTGGCGATCGCGAAGGCGGGCGGCGCCTACGTGCCGGTCGACCCCGGCTATCCCTTGGCCCGCCGGGAGTTCATGCTCGACGACACCCAGCCCGTGGCGGTACTGGTGGACGACCCCGCACGGACGGAGGGCCTCAGCCACCGCCCCACCGTGCTCGGCGCGCTGGATCTGGACGGTCTCTCGTCCGAACCCGTCACGGACGCCGAGCGGACAGCGCCCCTGCGCACCGAGAACACCTGCTACGTGATCTACACCTCCGGCTCGACCGGCCGTCCCAAGGGCGTCTCCGTCGCCCACACCGGCATCACCCGGATGGTGCGCCGGCACCACGACTACGTGACGGGCCCGGGACACCGCGTACTCCAGCAGGCCTCGATCGGGTTCGACGGCTCGGTCTGGGAGATCGCGATGGCCCTCCTCACCGGCGGCACACTGGTCGTCGCCGATGCGGAGCGTCTGCTCGCCGCCCGCCCCGGCTCCCCCCTCACCGAGGGAGTCACCCACGTCACGGTGACCCCGTCGCTGCTCAGCGCACTGCCGGTGGACACCCTGCCCGCCGGCGCCGTGATCATCACCGCGAGCGAGGCGTGCCCGGACGCACTGGTCGAGACCTGGACCGCCCGGCACACCCTCGTCAACTCCTACGGGCCGACCGAGACGACGGTGTGTGCCACGGGCGCCTTCCTGCGGCCGGGCGAGCCGGTGAGTATCGGCGGACCGGTCGCAGCGACCCGGGTGTATGTGCTGGACGATGCGTTGCGGCCGGTGGTACCCGGGGTGGCCGGGGAGTTGTATGTCGCGGGTCCGGGGCTGGCGCGGGGGTATGCGGGGCGTGGTGGTCTGACGGCTTCGCGGTTTGTCGCGAGTCCGTTTGCGGTGGGTGAGCGGATGTACCGGACGGGCGATGTGGTGCGCTGGACGGCGGACGGGCGGCTGATGTTCGCCGGCCGCGCCGACGACCAGGTGAAGGTACGGGGCTTCCGGATCGAGCTCGGCGAGATCGAGGCCGCCCTGGTCACCGCGCCCGGAGTCCGCCATGTGGCGGTCGTGGCGCGCGCCGACCGGCCGGGAGACCGGCGGCTGGTGGCCTATGTGGTCGCCGACGTGGAGGTCGAGGCCGCGCAGCTGCGGGCCCACCTGTCCGACCAGTTGCCGGAGTACATGGTGCCCTCGGCGTTCGTCTCCCTGGACGCGCTGCCCATGACAGCCAACGGCAAGCTGGACCGCAACGCGCTGCCGGTGCCCGACTACGGCACCACGGCGGGCTCGAGGGCACCGCGGACGGCTGCGGAACGGACTCTGTGCGGACTGTTCGCGGGGCTCCTGGAGCTGCCGGAAGTCGGTATCGACGACAGCTTCTTCGACCTGGGTGGCCACTCCCTGCTGGCGATGCGGCTGGTCAACGCCGTGCGCACGGAACTCGGCGTTGACCTCGGTGTGCGGGCGGTGTTCGAGTTCCCGACGGTGGCGGGGTTGGCGGAGTGGGTCGGGTCGGTGGGTGTGGGGTCGCGTGCGGGTGTGGTGGTGGTGCC
>NZ_JBHVWN010000053.1:0-56860 GCF_042882275.1 Streptomyces sp. NPDC058231
GCCCCGGGCGTGGCGCTGCGCCCGGGGGGGCCCGCCGCGGGCGCGGGGGTGGTTCTCGCACCCTCCCCGGGGGCGGGCGCCGCCGAGACCGCACCGGGTGGCGTCAGGCGGTGGGTCCGGCGTCCCCCGACGTCTCGGCCGCCTCCACCGCGCCACCGAACCGCCGGTCGCGCTGGGCGTACTCCAGACAGGCCCGCCACAGGTCACGGCGGTCGAAGTCCGGCCACAGCACGTCCTGGAAGACCATCTCGGCGTATGCGCTCTGCCAGATCAGGTAGTTGGACGTGCGCTGCTCGCCGCTCGGGCGGACGAAGAGGTCCACGTCCGGCATGTCCGGGTAGTAGATGTACTTCGCGAAGGTCTTCTCGTTGACCTTGGCGGGGTCCAGCCTCCCGGCCGCGACGTCCTCCGCGATGCGCTGCGCGGCATCGGCGATCTCGGCCCGGCCGCCGTAGTTGACGCAGAAGTACAGCGTCATCTTGTCGTTGTCCTTCGTCTGCTCCTGGGCGACCTGGAGCTCCTGGACGACGGACTTCCACAGCTTCGGCATCCGGCCCACCCAGCGGATGCGGATACCCAGTTCGTCCATCTCGTCGCGGCGGCGGCGGATCACGTCCCGGTTGAAGTTCATCAGGAACTTCACTTCCTCCGGGGAGCGCTTCCAGTTCTCGGTGGAGAACGCGTACAGCGAGAGGTTCTTGACGCCCATCTCGATGCAGCCCTTGAGGACGTCCATGACGACGCCCTCGCCGACCTTGTGGCCCTCGGTGCGCGGGAGCCCCCGCTCCTTGGCCCAGCGGCCGTTCCCGTCCATCACGACGGCGATGTGCTTGGGCACCAGCTCGCCGGGGATCTTCGGGGGCGTGGCGCCCGAGGGGTGCGGTTCGGGGGTCTTGTACGTGTGCCGGTTACGGCCACCGAGGATCCCGCGTACTGCCATGAGCTGTCTCGTCTCCCTGTGCCTGCTGTGCCTGTACCTGTGCCTGTACCTGTGCCTGTGTTACTTCTCCACGTACCGCAGCGAGCGCAGTCCGCGTTCCAGATGCCAGTGCAGATAGGCGGACACCAGCCCGCTCCCCTCCCTGACATGCCGCCCCTCGCAGGCGTCGGCCGTCTCCCAGTCCCCGGTGAGCAGCGCGCTCAGCAGGGCGACGGCCTCAGCCGAGGGTACGACGCTGCCGGGCACCCGGCAGTCGCCGCATATGACGCCGCCCGCCGCGACGGAGAAGAAACGGTTCGGACCGGGCATTCCGCACTTCGCGCAGTCCTCGAAGCTGGGCGCGTATCCGTTGACCGCGAGGGAACGCAGCAGGAAGGCGTCGAGGATCAGATTCGGGGCGTGCTCCCCGCGGGCCAGGGTGCGGAGGCCGCCGACGAGCAGCAGGTACTGCTGGACCGCGGGCTCGCCCTCGTGGTCGGTGAAGCGCTCGGCGGTCTCCAGCATCGCGGTGCCCGCGGTGTACCGGCCGTAGTCGGCGACGATGCCACCGCCGTACGGCGCGATCGTCTCGCTCTGGGTGCACAGCGGCAGCCCGCGGCCGATCAGCTCGCTGCCGCGGGCGAAGAACTGCACGTCCACATGGGAGAACGGTTCGAGGCGGGCACCGAACTTGGACTTCGTACGCCGCACCCCGCGCGCGACGGCCCGCACCCGGCCGTGGCCGCGGGTCAGGATCGTGATGATCCGGTCGGCCTCGCCCAGTTTCTGCGTGCGCAGCACCACGCCGTCGTCCCGGAACAAGCTCATGCCGTCCATTGTCCTGTACGCGCGCACCGGAGCGGGCGCGCCCCCGCAGACCGCACGGTTCAGCTTCCGTCGGCCCCGTCCCGGGCCGGTACCGCGAGCCCCGACTCGTACGCCACGATGACCAGCTGCGCCCGGTCCCGGGCTCCCAGCTTGCCCATGATCCGGCTGACGTGGGTCTTGGCGGTGAGCGGGCTGAGACCCAGGCTCTCGGCGATCTCGGTGTTGTTCAATCCGCGCGCGACCAGGCGCAGCACCTGCCGCTCACGGTCCGAGAGGCAGTCCGGGCCGCCCGGGGAGGCCCGGGACGGCAGCTCGGGCTGACGCAGGACACGGGAGATCAGGCGGGCGGTCGGGCCGGGGGAGAGCAGTGCTTCACCGGCCGCGACGGTTCTGATGGCTGCGAGGAGTTCGGCGGGCCGGGTGTCCTTGACCAGGAATCCCGAGGCGCCCGCGCGCAGTGCCTCGACCACGTGCTCGTCGGTGTCGTACGTGGTCAGGACCAGCACCTTCACCCCGGCCAGCGCCGGGTCGGCGGCGATCAGCCGGGTCGCCCCGATGCCGTCGAGCTCAGGCATGCGGATGTCCATGACGACGATGTCGGGCTGCTGCGAGCGGGCCAGGGCGACGGCTTCGTGGCCGGTGCCGGCCTGGGCCACGACCTCCATGTCGGCGGCCGACTCGACGAGCATCGCGAACGCGGCCCGGACCAGGGTCTGGTCGTCGACGAGCAGTACCCGGATCATGGTGTCCTCTCCCCCTCGTGACAGGGCAGCACCGCCGCGACCTCGAAACCGCCCCCGGGGCCCGGTCCCGCCGTGAGGGTGCCGCCGGTGCTGCGCGCGCGTTCGCGCATCCCGACCATGCCGAACCCCGGTGCGGCACCGTTCGTCCGGTGCCCTGCGCCGTCGTCGGTGACCTTGACGCTCAGTGCGCCGCTGCCGTCGGGTTCCACGGCCACCCTGATCCGTACCCCGGGCCCGGCGTGGCGCAGGGCGTTGGTCAGCGACTCCTGCACGATCCGGTAGGCGGCCGCGCCGGCCGCCGGGGCCGGCCGGCTGTCGGGGGCGCGCACCACCAGTTCGACCCGGGCCCCGGCGGCCTCCGCGGCTCGTGCGAGGCCGGGCAGCGCCGCCAGGCCGGGCAGCGGCCCGTCCGTCTCCTCGCTGTCGCCGCGCAGCACCTGGAGGGTGGTGCGCAGCTCGACCCGTGCCTCCCGGCAGGTGTCGGCGATGTCCTCCAGCGCCCGGGCGACCGACTGCCGGTCGAGCCGGTCCGGGTCGACGGTCAGGATGTGCGAGGCCACCGAGGTCTGGACCCCGATCAGCGTGATGCTGTGGGCCAGCAGGTCGTGCAGATCGCGGGCGATCCGCAGCCGCTCCTCGGCCACCCGCCGCCGGGCCTCCTCCTCGCGGGTGCGTTCGGCGCGTTCGGCACGCTCCAGCACGGAAGCGACGTACTGACGGTAGATGCGCACATCGACGCCGCAGAACAGCACGGCGACGATCCAGCCGGAGATCCGCAGCAGCTCCACACCCTGATGGGCGTTGAGGCTGAGCACCACCGTCACCATGACCGCGAGGACGCCGATGCCGGTCAGCACCGTGCGCAGCGGCCGGCCGGTCACCGCCACCGTGTAGAGGGCGATGCAGGTCTGCGGCATCGGTGCCGAGTGCGCGTTGTCGAGCGCGTGGTACGTCATCAGGACGGGAATCAGGGCGAGCAGGGCGAGCAGCGGGCTGCGCCGCCGCCACACGAGGGGCACCGCGCTCGTGATCAGCAGCGCCCAGCCGAGCGCGTCGGGCGTCCGGGTCCGGTCGGTGGTGAGCGCGAGCAGGACGGAGAGCGCACCGGCGACGAGGGCCACGAGGGCGTCGGTGCGCGTCCGGTGCGGCGCGTGCATGGGGTCGCGGTTGACGACCGCCAGGATGCGTTCTCGTCGGCGCGTGGATCGGGACACGCCGCCATCCTGCGGTACGGGCGCGGGCACCGTCACCGGACCCCCGCGAGTTCGGGTTCGCGCGGCCGGGCGGCGGGCTCCCGGCTGAGCCTTCCCGGCCACCACAGGTTCCGCTGGAGTGCCACGCTCGCCGAGGTCACCAGGTAGGTACGGACGAGGAAGGTGTCGAGGAGGACGCCGACCGCGATGACGAAGCCCATCTCGACCAGGCTGACCATCGGCATGTTCGTCAGGACGGCGAAGGTGGCCGCGAGCACCAGTCCCGCGGAGGCGATCACTCCGCCGGTGGTGCGCAGGGCGGTGAGCGCGGCGGCCGTCGGTCCTGCGCCGGAGAGTGTCTCCTCGCGGACCCGGTGCATCAGGAAGATGCCGTAGTCCACGCCGAGCGCCACCAGGAAGACGAAGGAGAGGAGCGGCAGTCCGGGGTCGGTGCCGCGCAGGCCGAGAACCGGTTCGAAGACCAGCCCGCCGATACCGAGGGCGGCGCCCCAGACGGCGACCACGGCGGCGACGAGCAGCAACGGGGCGACGAGGCTGCGCAGCAGGGCGATCAGGATCAGCAGGACGGAGAGGAGGACGAGGGGGACGACGGTCCTCAGGTCCCGCGCGTCGGCCGCCTCCAGGTCCAGCTGCTGGGCGCTGGGGCCGCCGACATGGCTGCCGTCCAGCGCACGGCGCAGGGCCGCGACCGTGGCCTGCTCGCCGGCGGACTCGGGGGGATCGGTGGCGACGACGGAGAGTTCGGTCCAGCCGCCGCCGCTGCGGCCGCGTTCGACGGCGGCGACGCCGTCGGTGGTACGGGCCTTCGCCATGGTCCCGGCCGCCCGGCCGGTGGGGGTGACCACGGTGATCGGCCGGGTCGACCGGTCGGGGTAGGAGGCGGCGAGGGTCCCCATCGCGACGATCGAGTCCGGCTCGGTGGTGAAGGAGTCCTCCTGCTTGAGGCCGCCGGGCATCCGGAACACCCCGAGCGCCAGCGCTCCGAGCAGTACCCCGCCGCAGACGAGTACGGCGACGGGCCGGCGCCCGGCCGAACCGCCCATCGCGGAGAACAGCGACCGCCGTCGCTCCGGCGTGCTGCCGTGGGCGGGGACGAGCGGCCAGAACAGCCGGCGGCCGAACAGGACGAGGAGGGCGGGCAGCAGGGTCGTCATGGCGAGCAGGGCGCACAGCACACCGACGGCGGCGACGGGGCCCATCCCGCGGCTGCTGGTGAGGTCGGCGGCGAGCAGGCACAGCAAGCCCGCTGCGACGGTGCCGGAGGAGGCGAGGACGGCCGGGCCGCAGCCGCGCAGGGCGGCGGCCATCGCGTCGTACGGCCGCGCGACCCGGGTCAGTTCCTCGCGGTAGCGGGAGACGAGCAGCAGCGCGTAGTCGGTACCCGCCCCGAAGACGAGGATGGTCATCACGGCGGAGCTCTGGCCGGTGACGGTGACGTCGAAGCCCCGGTTGAGCCCGTACACGACGGCCATGGACAGGGCATCGGCGGCGCCCGCGACCACGAGCGGCACCAGCCACAGCAGCGGGCTGCGGTAGATGAGGATCAGCAGGACGGCGACGACGGCGACGGTCGTGTAGAGCAACGGTCCGCCCAGCGAGGCGTAGACCTCCTTGGAGTCGGCCGCCAGTGCCCCGGGGCCGCCCACCTCGACGCTCAGGCCGCCGCCGCCCTTCGCGACGTCACGGACCTCGTCGACGAACGCCGTCCTGGCGTCGTCGTCCTGGCCGGGCCCGGTGGAGGAGACCGGGTACATCAGCGTCGTGCCGTCCTCGGAGGGGACGCCCCTGGGGGTGCCGCTCAGCGTGTGGGCGTTCGCGACCTCGGTGGTCTGCCGCGCGGCCGTGGCCCGGTCGGCGGCGGTCAGACCGCCGTCCCGGTGGTAGACGAGGACGAGGTCGGTGGACTCCCCGCCGGGCAGCGCGCCCTGGATCTTCGCCACCTGGGTGGAGTCGGCACTCGCCGGCAGGTAGTCCACGGCGCGGTTGGTCTGTACGTCACCGAGCCTGCCCGCCAGGGGCCCGGCGAGCGCGATCACGGCAACCCAGAACGCGAGGACCGCCCAGGGCAGCATGCGCCTCGGGCCGCCCCTTCGCGGCGGTGTGCCGCTGTCTTCCTTTACGGCCCTCATCTCGGGCCCCCCTTCGGCCGGTTGCCTGGTATGTGTCCAGACTCCCGGCCGCCGGGGGCCGATTCGTCGCGCCGGAGACCGACTTCGCCGCTACTGCCTGAGTGGGCCCGGGCGCACGACTACTCCCGCGGGAGTAGCGGCGCGGCGCGCGGCGGTGCGGGTCACGAGGGCGTGCGCGCCGCCGCGGCGAGCAGCCGGGCCGTGTCGTCCGGGCGGAGCTGCAGCGCCGCTCCGACCGTGGTCAGCACCTCGCGCTCCCCCTGGCTGTACGGGCCGTCGGCGAGCGCGATCCTGGCGCCCTGCAGCAGGATCGATTCGCGTCCGGCGGGCGCCAGGTGCGGGGCGAGGGGTTCGAGTGCCTCGTGGAGTTCGATGGCCAGGGCGGCGCCGCACGCCTCGGCGGCGGCGTCGAAGGCCGAGCCGTGGCCGATGTCGGCGGCGAGGACCTCGACGACGGTGAAGAGCTGGTCCTCGGTGCAATCGTCGAACCCGGCGCCGCGCACGGTGGCCGCCGCGGTCTCCAGGACCGTACGGGAGGCGGTGCCGCCGGCGGCCAGGACGCCGAGGGCCACGGTGTGGACGGCTTCGCGGAGCAGCGCGGAGAACCGGGTGGTGGTGGGGTGGTCCAGCGCCTCGGTGTCGAAGTGGGTCCGGCAGGCGGCGCATTCGACGACGGGGCCCACGGTGCCCCGGCGCAGCAGGGGCACGCCGAGCACGGCGAAACGGCGACGCCCGGTGAGACGGCGATAGTTGCGGTCCCCGCCGCAGCCCGGACAGAAGAACTCCCCGTCACCGACGGCGTCCCAGGTGGTGCGGATGCCGCAGATACGCAGCTTTATGGCGCGTTGTCCCAGGGTTGACCGCACGTCGCACACCTCCGTAACGCTCCGGCAACATTGCCGTGTTGACGTGATGTTAACCACAGTCGCGTTGCGGCGTCAGCACCTCGCTTGTCACAACCGCCGGGAGATGGCCGAACCCCGCCCTCCGTAGCGGGTGGCGGGGTCCGTCGGCCGTGCGGCTCCATGCCCTTTCGGGCGTGGGTTCAGCGGGTCGCGCGGTTGACCGCGGAGACGACCGCCTTCAGCGAGGCCCGCGTGGTGTTGGCGTCGATTCCGATGCCCCACAGGACCTTTCCGTCGATCGCGCACTCGATGTACGAGGCGGCCTGGGCGCTCGCGCCCTCGCTCATCGTGTGCTCGGTGTAGTCCAGCAGCCGTGCGTCGATGCCGATGGCCTGCAGCGCTTCGAAGAACGCGGAGATCGGGCCGTTGCCGGTACCGGTCAGCACGGTGTCCGCGCCGTCCACGGTCGCGTCGACGGTGATCGTGTCCTGGCCGTCGGACCCGGTCGTGGTCTGGCCGGAGCTGATCTGCACCCGGCCCCAGGCGTTCTCCGGGTTGGGCAGGTACTCGTCCTGGAACGTGGACCAGATCTGCGTCGGCGTGACCTCGCCGCCCTCGGCGTCGGTCTTGGCCTGAATGATCCGGGAGAACTCGATCTGCATCCGGCGCGGCAGGTCCAGCTTGTGGTCGTTCTTCAGGACGTAGGCGATTCCGCCCTTGCCGGACTGCGAGTTGACCCGGATGACGGCCTCGTACGAGCGGCCGACGTCCTTGGGGTCGATCGGCAGGTACGGCACCGCCCATTCGATCTCGTCGACGGTCTTGCCCCGGGCGGCCGCGTCGGCCTCCATGGCGTCGAAGCCCTTCTTGATGGCGTCCTGGTGGGAGCCGGAGAAGGCGGTGTAGACCAGGTCGCCCGCGTAGGGGTGGCGCGGGTGGACCTCCATCTGGTTGCAGTACTCGCTGGTGCGGCGGACCTCGTCGATCTGCGAGAAGTCGATCTGCGGGTCGACGCCCTGGGAGAACAGGTTCATGCCCAGCGTCACCAGGTCGACGTTGCCGGTGCGCTCGCCCTGGCCGAACAGGCAGCCCTCGACACGGTCCGCGCCGGCCATGACGGCCAGCTCGGCGGCGGCGACGGCGGTGCCGCGGTCGTTGTGCGGGTGGACCGACAGGCAGACGTACTCGCGGCGCGACAGGTTGCGCGACATCCACTCGAACCGGTCCGCGTGCGTGGACGGCGTCGAACGCTCCACGGTGGCGGGCAGATTGAGGATGATCTCGCGGCCCTCCTCCGGCTGCCAGACGTCACAGACGGCCTCGCAGACCTCCAGGGCGAAGTCCAGCTCCGTGTCGGTGAAGATCTCCGGGCTGTACTGGTAGCCGAAGATCGTCTCGTCGCCGAGGATCTTCTCCGCGTACTCCATGACCAGCCGGGTGCCGTCCACCGCGATCTGCTTGACCTCCTCCTTCGAGCCGCGGAAGACCACGCGGCGGAAGGTGGGGGCGGTGGCGTTGTACAGGTGCACCGTGGCGCGGTGGGCGCCGCGCAGCGACTCGACGGTCCGCTCGATCAGCTCCTCGCGGGCCTGCGTCAGGACGGAGATCGTCACGTCCTCGGGAATCGCGCCCTCTTCGATGATGGAGCGCACGAAGGCGAAGTCGGTCTCGCCGGAGGACGGGAAGCCGACCTCGATCTCCTTGTAGCCCATGCGTACGAGCAGGTCGAACATCTCGCGCTTGCGGGCCGGCGACATCGGGTCGATCAGCGCCTGGTTGCCGTCGCGCAGGTCGGTGGAGAGCCAGCGGGGCGCCACGGTGATCCGCTTGTCGGGCCAGGTGCGGTCGGGAATCTCGACGGCCTCGTACCGGCCGTACTTGTGCACCGGCATCCCGGACGGCTTCTGGAGCGCGGTGGCGTTGGTGATCGGCGTGGGGCGGCCGACAGCGTTCCCGGCAGGGGTCTGAGCGGGATTCACAGTGGTCATGACGTACGGCTCCTCGGGGTCCAGCGGTGGGACGGCCGACTGTGTCGCTGCAACGCCAGACTCCGCGGGGAGGGGGTCGGCCTACGACTACAGGCCCTCGCCGCGGCAGCTAAGAAGAAGCAGCCCGAAACGCATGATGCGACGAGACTAACCGAGAGTCGCCTGAGGCGTCGGTCCCGTATCAGTATGCGGGACCGGACACCGGTAACGGGTGAACAGTGATCGATCACTCCATTTCGTCAATCACGCTGGCAAACAGTGACAGCCCGGTGACGCAGTGCCACAGTCGGACCCATGCAGCCTCGACCTCAGCACGGGTTCCATCCCGTCTTCTGCACGATCGTGCCGCCCCACGTACTCGACAAGCTGTCACAATCCGACGATCCCGAGCTGGCCGGTCCGGCCCGCCGCACCCTGGAGGGCGACGCCGCCCGGCGCACCCGCCGCCAGATGGCCACCCTCGTCACCCCCACACCCGTCCCCACGGCCACGGATCAGCCGTCGGACAAACCCGAGCGGACGCTCTACGACTGCCGGCACGGGACGCGGCTGCCGGGCTTCAAGGTCCGTGGCGAGGGCGACGGACCGACCCGGGACGCGAGCGTCAACCGCGCGTACGCGGGCCTCGGCGCCACCTTCGAACTGCTGCTCACGGCCTACGGCCGCCGTTCGATCGACGGCAACGGACTGCCGCTGATCGGCTCCGTCCACTACGACGAGAAGTACAACAACGCCTTCTTCGACGGCGAACAGATGGTCTTCGGCGACGGGGACGGGGAGATCTTCCTCGATTTCACCGTCGCCATCGATGTGATCGCCCACGAGCTGACCCACGGACTGACCCAGTACACGGCCAACCTGAGCTACTTCGGCCAGTCCGGTGCTCTCAACGAG
Source organism: Streptomyces sp. NPDC058231 (assembly GCF_042882275.1). Taxonomy (NCBI): domain Bacteria; kingdom Bacillati; phylum Actinomycetota; class Actinomycetes; order Kitasatosporales; family Streptomycetaceae; genus Streptomyces; species Streptomyces sp. NPDC058231. Next base: position 9,561 of record NZ_JBHVWN010000053.1, read on the forward strand.
TCGATGTCGGACGTCTTCGGCTCCCTGGTCAAGCAGTACTCGCTCGGACAGTCCGCCGAGCAGGCCGACTGGCTGATCGGAGCCGGGCTGCTGGCACCCCGGGTCCAGGGCGTGGCCCTGCGTTCGATGAAGGCACCGGGCACGGCGTACGACGACGATGTGCTCGGCAAGGACCCGCAGCCGGCGTCGATGGAGGACTACATCCACACCACCGAGGACAACGGCGGTGTGCATCTCAACTCCGGGATCCCGAACCGCGCCTTCTACCTGCTGGCCACGGCGCTCGGCGGCAACGCGTGGGAGCGGGCCGGACAGCTCTGGTTCGACGTGCTCACCGGCGGTGGCCTGGCCGCGGACGCGGACTTCACGGACTTCGCCCGCCTGACTGTCGGGGCGGCGAGGGCGCGCTTCGGCGACGGCGACGAGCTGGAGGCGGTACGGAAGGCCTGGTCGGAGGTGGGCGTGCCCTCCACGTGACACCGGTCGCCGGTTCCGTACTCGCATCACCGGCCGGGCCCGGCACCGGGTCCGGCCGGCCCTCCGGGGTTGAGGTGCCGGGTCCGGGGCAGAGCCCCGGTCACAGGCCCGCCCCGGCGCCCGGAACGCGGCGCACACCCGAGAGGAGCCGAACCATGCGGATCGAGGTGAGCCGCACCGGCGGCTTCGCCGGCATCGCCCACCGCCGGGAGGTCGACACATCGGACCGGACCGACGCCGCGGAGTGGGAGGCCCTCGCCGAGTCCGCGCTCGCGGACGGCCACGCCGCCCCGCCGTCCGGGGTGCCGGACGGTTTCCGCTACCGGATCACCGTCGGCGGCCGCACCGTCCACTGCGCGGACCCGCACCTGACCGACGCGCAGCGCACCCTGGTCTCACGCGTCCTGAAGGAGGGCGCGTGAGACCGGTGGGCGGCCGACCGGTCTCAGAACCCCAGCTTGCGCAGCTGCTTGGGATCGCGCTGCCAGTCCTTGGCCACCTTCACGTGCAGGTCCAGGAAGACCGGCGTACCGAGCAGCGCCTCGATGTGCTTGCGCGACTTCGTGCCGACCTCCTTCAGCCGCTTGCCCTTCGGGCCGATGATGATGCCCTTCTGGCTCGGCCGCTCGATGTACACGTTCGCGTGGATGTCGAGCAGCGGCTTGTCCGCGGGGCGGTCCTCGCGCGGCAGCATCTCCTCGACGACGACCGCGATGGAGTGCGGCAGCTCGTCGCGTACGCCTTCGAGCGCGGCCTCCCGGATCAGCTCCGCGACCATGACCATCTCGGGCTCGTCGGTGAGGTCACCCTCCGGGTAGAGCGGCGGGCTCTCCGGGAGCAGCGGCGCGATCAGGTCGGCGAGCAGGCCGACCTGGTTGTCCTCCACCGCGGAGACCGGAATGATCTCCGCCCACTCGAAGCCGAGCTCCTCGCCGAGGCGGGAGACGGCGATCAGCTGTTCGGCGAGCTGCTTGGAGTCGACCAGGTCGGTCTTGGTGATGATCGCGATCTTCGGGGTCTTCTTGATGCCCGCGAGTTCCTTGACGATGAACTTGTCGCCGGGGCCGAGCTTCTGGTCGGCGGGGAGGCAGAATCCGATGACGTCGACCTCGGCCCAGGTGGTCCGCACGACGTCGTTCAGCCGCTCGCCGAGGAGCGTCCGCGGCTTGTGGAGGCCGGGGGTGTCGACCAGGATCAGCTGTGCGTCGTCGCGGTGCACGATGCCGCGCACCGTGTGCCTGGTGGTCTGGGGCCGGTTGGAGGTGATCGCCACCTTCTGGCCGACCAGAGCGTTCGTAAGGGTGGACTTGCCCGCGTTGGGGCGGCCCACGAAGCAGGCGAAGCCGGCCCGGTGGGGGGCGTTGTTCTCAGCCTGCTGCGCAGCGGCTTCAGGGTTCGGTCGAGCGCTCATGGCGCCCATTGTCCCCGATCCTGGCGGCTGTGCCGCACAGCGGGCCGCCGCGGGGCCCGCCCGTCGCCGTCCCGGACCCTGCGGCACGGCCGCGACGCACCCTGCGGCCACATCCCGTACGCCCTCCGGCGAGCACCGGCAGGACTGCGGCGGGCCGCCTCCGCACCGCTCCGCGGCGGGCCCGTGTCAGCCCGCCGTCACACTGACCCGCAGGGTGCCGTCGGGCCCGGCCAGCAGCACCGGCGTCTGCGGTCCGCCCAGGTCCCGTACCGCGGCGCGGTCCGCGTCGGACGGGGTCTCGGCCTCGGAGACGACCGCGGCCGCCTCCAGGGAGGTGGCGCCGCTGGCCACCGCCATCGCGACGGCGGTCTGCAGCGCGCTCAGCTTCAGCGACTCCAGCCGCACGGTGCCCGCGACATACGTACGTCCGGTCTCGTCGCGCACGGCCGCGCCCTCCGGCACACCGTTGCGGGCGCGGGCGCTGCGCGCCAGCGTGACGATCTTGCGGTCCTCGGGGCCGAGGTCGGTGCTCTCAGTCATGTGCCGAGCATACGAAGCGGGCGGACCGGGGCGGCACGCGGGCGGTCGCCCGGGCCCGGCGCCACCGGACGAACCGGTCGGCCACGGCCCTGGGGCGCACCGGCCGGGGACCGGACTCCCGGCATGATCCGAACGAAAGCCCCTAACTCCGGTCGAGCCGAAGCCGTTCCGCGCGCGGCAGACCCGCGACCACCAGGTCGTACGAGTCCTCGATCAGCTCGCGCAGCAGCCGGCGCGGCACCCCGGACACCGTCACCGTGTTCCAGTGCCGTTTGTTCATGTGCCACCCCGGCACGATCGCCGGGTGCTCCTCCCGCAACCGCACCGCGTCGTCCGGATCGCACTTCAGATTGACCGTCAGCGGCCGGCCGTCCAGCGCGCTGAGCGCGAACATCTTGCCGAGCACCTTGAACACCGAGGTCTCCGGTCCGAACGGGAACTCCTCGACGCTCGCGTTGAACTCCAGGCAGAACGCCCTCAGTTCCTGCGGAGTCATTCCGCTTCCGCCTCCTCCGGCTCCACCGGTTCGACCAGCACCGTGACGATCTTGTTCCGGCGCCCGGCCGGGGACTCCGCGGTCAGCCGCAGATACCGACCGTCGGGAAGACCGACGACCGATGACGCCCCGGCGATCGGCACCCGGCCCAGCGCCTTCGCGAGCAGTCCGCCGACCGTCTCCACATCCTCGTCGTCGTACTCGTCGAGCCCGAACAGCTCTCCGAGGTCACCGATGTCGAGCCGTGCGGTCACCCGGAAGCAGCCGTTCTCCAGCTCCTGGACGGGCGGGAGCTCGCGGTCGTACTCGTCGGTGATCTCGCCGACGATCTCCTCCAGGATGTCCTCGATGGTGACGATCCCCGCCGTGCCGCCGTACTCGTCGATGACGACGGCGACATGACTGCGGTCCTGCTGCATCTCACGGAGCAGGTCGCCGGCGTTCTTCGTGTCGGGCACGAACGCGGCCGGCCGCATCGCCGTGGAGACCAGATCGGCCTCCGACTCCCGGTTGATGTGCGTCTTGCGGACGAGGTCCTTGAGGTAGACGATCCCGACGATGTCGTCCTCGTTCTCCCCGGTGACCGGGATCCTGGAGAATCCGGAACGCAGGGCGAGGGTCAGCGCCTGCCGGATCGTCTTGTACCGCTCGATGCAGACCAGATCCGTCCGCGGCACCATCACCTCGCGCACGAGCGTGTCGCCGAGCTCGAAGACGGAGTGCACCATTCGGCGCTCGTCGTCCTCGATCAGCGACTCCTGCTCGGCGAGGTCCACCATCGCCCGCAGTTCCGCCTCGCTGGCGAACGGCCCCTTGCGGAACCCCTTGCCGGGGGTGAGCGCGTTACCGAGAAGGATCAGCAGCTGCGGGATCGGGCCCATGATCCTGGCGAGCGGCAGCAGCACGTACGCCGCCGCGGTCGCCGTGTTCAGCGGGTGCTGCCGCCCGATGGTGCGTGGCGAGACGCCGATCGCGACGTAACTGACGAGGACCATCACGCCCATCGCGACGGCCAGCGCCTCCCAGGTCTCCGGGAACTCCTGCAGACAGGCGTACGTGACGAGCACCCCGGCCGACATCTCGCAGGCGACCCGTGCCAGCAGGGCGACGTTGAGGTAGCGGGTGGGATCGGCGGCGACCTGTTCCAGCTTGTCGCTGCCGCGCCGCCCCGACCGGACCGCCTCGGCGGCCCGGAAGCTCGACGTCCGCGCGATGCCCGCCTCGGCACAGGCCGCAAGCCAGCCGAGGACGACCAGCAGGACGGCTCCCAGGACGAGGGGGACGCTCACGACACGGTGGGGGCGGGCGACGGTCCGGTCAGGCCGTGCTCGGCGCGCCAGCCGTCGACGATCGCCGCCTGGAGACCGAACATCTCGGCCTTCTCGTCCGGCTCCTCGTGGTCGTACCCCAGAAGGTGCAGCACTCCGTGGACGGTGAGGAGCTGGAGCTCCTCGTCCATGGAGTGCTGTGTCTCCGCGTCCTCGCCCTGCTTCTTCGCGACCTCCGGGCAGAGCACGATGTCACCGAGGAGCCCCTGCGGGGGCTCCTCGTCGTCCTTGGCCGGCGGACGCAGCTCGTCCATCGGGAAGGACATGACATCCGTCGGCCCGGGCAGGTCCATCCACTGGATGTGGAGCTGCTCCATGGCGTCGGTGTCCACCACGATCACCGAGAGCTCGGAGAGCGGGTGGATCCGCATCCGCGCGAGCGCGTAGCGGGCGATGTCGAGGATCGCCTGCTCGTCGACCTCGGTTCCGGACTCGTTGTTGACATCGATCGACATGGTGCGCTGCGACTACTTCCCGTTGTGACTGTCTCGGCTGTCGTACTTCTCGTACGCGTCGACGATACGGCCGACGAGCTTGTGCCGGACGACATCCTGGGAGGTGAGCCGGGAGAAGTGCACGTCCTGGACGCCTTCCAGGATCTCCTGGACCTGGCGCAGACCGCTCTTCGTCCCGTTCGGCAGGTCGACCTGGGTGACGTCGCCGGTGACGACGATCTTCGAGTCGAAGCCGAGCCGGGTCAGGAACATCTTCATCTGCTCGGCGCTGGTGTTCTGCGCCTCGTCGAGGATGATGAACGCGTCATTGAGCGTGCGGCCGCGCATGTATGCCAGCGGCGCGACCTCGATCGTGCCCGCCGCCATCAGCCGCGGGATCGAGTCGGGGTCGAGCATGTCGTGCAGCGCGTCGTAGAGCGGGCGCAGATACGGATCGATCTTGTCGAAGAGCGTGCCGGGCAGGAAGCCGAGCCGCTCCCCCGCCTCGACGGCGGGCCTGGTCAGGATGATCCGGCTGACCTGCTTGGACTGCAGGGCCTGGACCGCCTTCGCCATGGCGAGATAGGTCTTGCCGGTACCGGCGGGGCCGATGCCGAAGACGATCGTGTGCTTGTCGATGGCGTCGACGTAGCGCTTCTGGTTGAGCGTCTTGGGGCGGATCGTGCGACCGCGGTTGGAGAGGATGTTCTGCGTGAGCACCTCGGCGGGCGTCTCACCCTGCGGCTCCCCCTCGCCACTCGCCCGGAGCATGGCGATCGACCGTTCCACTGCGTCCTCCGTCATCGGCTGCCCGGTGCGGAGCACGAGCATCATCTCGTCGAACAAGCGCTGGATCAGAGCGACATCGGCCGCGTCGCCGGTGGCGCTGATTTCGTTGCCCCGGACATGAATGTCGGCTGCCGGGAAAGCCGCTTCGATCACGCGCAGCAACGAGTCACCCGATCCCAGGAGCATCACCATGGGGTGTGCGGCCGGAATCCTGATCTGGGCACGCGCCTGCGGCTGTGTGGGTGTCTGAGTCATGGGCCGGCCCTCGGGCCTGCACATACCTCCCGTTGCAGGGTTCTCGCTGCTCGACAACCTCTGGATCACCAAGCCTACGACTCCGCGCGGACAACACCGAGAGCTTTTTCGCACACCGTGCGAACACGCCTGCCCCGGTCGTCACGCCGGGTGCCGGAAACCGATCGTCGGTACGGCCCGGCGCAGCGGCCAGGGCCGGGCCGCCGCGGGCAGCAGCGCCTCCAGGAACGCGTACCTCTGGAGCGCCGCCGGGTCCTGGCCGTCGCAGGTGCGTACCCGCTGCCACCAGGCCGCGATCTCCGCCCAGCCCGGCGCCGACAGGGAGCCGCCGAACTCCTGCACGGAGAGCGCCGCGGTCAGCCCGGCGAAGGCCAGCCGGTCGGCCAGCGGCCAGTCCGCGAGGGTGCCGGTGACGAATCCGGCGACGAAGACGTCGCCCGCGCCGGTGGGGTCGAGCGCCTCCACCTCGATCGCGGGCACCTCGGCGGTGATGCCGGTCGCCGCGTCCACCGCGTAGGCACCCTCCGCGCCCAGAGTGACCACGGCGAGCGGCACCCGCTCGGCCAGGGCGTGGGCGGCGTCGCGCGGGCAGTCGGTACGGGTGTAGCGCATCGCCTCCTCCGCGTTGGGCAGGAACGCCTGGCAGTGCTCCAGGTCGGGCAGCGCTTCCAGGTCCCAGCGGCCGGTTTCGTCCCAGCCCACGTCGGCGAAGATCCGGGCGCCGTGCCGGGCCGCGGCGGCGACCCAGGGTTCGCTGCGGCCGGGGGTCAGCGAGGCGACGGCGGCGCGGGCGCGCGGCGGGCAGTGCGGAAAGGTCCGGTCGGGCCCGGTCGCGGGCGGCGGGGCCTCGTGGCCGTGCGAGACCATCGTGCGCTCGCCCTCGTAGGCCATCGAGACGGTCACCGGGGAGTGCCAGCCCGGGACGGTGTGCGACATCGAGAGGTCGATGCCCTCCCCCTGTTCGAGCGCGTCCCAGCAGTACTCCCCGTAGTGGTCGTCGCCGAACGCCGCGGCCAGTGAGGTGTGCAGCCCGAGCCGGGCCAGTGCGGTGGCCATGTTGGCGACGCCACCGGGGCTGGAGCCCATGCCGCGCGCCCAGGACTCGGTGCCGCGGACCGGGGCGCTGTCCAGACCGGTGAAGACGATGTCGAGGAAGACCGTGCCGGTGAGGAACACGTCGCAGTGGGGGTCCTGCGGTGCACGCAGCCCGCCCAGTGGGTCGATGCCTGGAATGTCTGTGCTCACCTTGCACTCCCCGGTCGTGGCAGATCTGGCCAGTGTGCCCGCTTCGCCCGCGCATCCGGAGGGTCCGCGCCGCCTCGTCCGGAGGGCTTGGGCGGGATCGGTCCGTAACGGCTCCGACCTGCATAAACGTCATCGACTACCCGGTCGACGAGACGGCAAACGCTCAAGTGAGCCACATCACATGATCCCGCCTTTCGGTCGGCCGGGCGCGCTTGATACAAATTGGCCCGCGAGCACCCTCGGCGACCACTGCCGACGTGTGCGCCGCCCCTCCCCGCATCTCCCGCATCGCCCTCCCCTGCCTTACTTCTCTGCCTCTTCTGGCATGTCTTCAGGAACGCCCATGTCCTCGCGCCCTCGCGCCGCGTGGCCCCTGGTCGCCGTGTTCACCGCCGGTTACCTCGCCGCCTATCTGCTCCCCACCATCGTCGGCCGGCTCTCCACCTATCTGGGCCTCAGCGCTGCCCAGGCCGGTCTGGTCGGCAGCGCTCTCCTGCTCAGTTCGGCCACCGCAGGGTTCACTCTGGCGGGCCGGGTCGAGCGGTACGGGTCACGGAGACCGGCGCGGGTCGGGCTGCTGCTGGCCGTGGTGGGCTACGGCTGCTCCGCACTGGCCGGTTCCGTGCCGCTGGTGGTCATGGGCGCGGTGATCGGCGGCCTCGGTTCGGGGACGGCGACGGCGGTGGCCGCGTCCGGCATCGCCGCGCAGCGCGACCCGCACCGGACCTCGTCCCTGGGGCTGCTCAGCGTCTCCGCGACCGCGGGCGCCCTCTATCTGACGATCCCGCACCTGGGAGGCGGCCACCGGCTGCCGTTCGCCTCGATCGCCCTGGTCGCCCTGGTCGTCTGGCCGGCCACCGCCCGGCTCGGCGGCCCGGCGGCCGCCGGCGCCACGGCGCCCACGGCCGGCCGGCTGCCGCACCGCCGCTCCGGCCTGGTGCTGGCGGGCGGCATGCTCGTCTGGTCGATGGCGCAGAACGCGCTGTGGGGCGTGAGCAGCCGGATCGGCGTGGTCCAGGCCGGGCTCTCCGAGGTCACCGTCGGCGCGGTGTTCGCCGCCGCGCTCGGCGCCGGCCTGCTCGGTGTGATGGGGGCCGGCGTGCTCGGCGCGCGGCTCGGCCGGGCCGTCCCGATCGGCCTCGGCACGATGGTCATCGCGGCCAGCATCGTGATGAGTTCGTCGGCCCGGGGCCTCGGCTCGTTCGCCACCGGCGAGATCAGCTGGAACACCGTCTATCCGGTGGTCCTGTCGTATCTGATCGGTCTGGCCGCCTCCCTGGACGTGCGGGGGCGCTGGGCGGTCCTCGCCGGTTCCGCGTCGTCCGTCGGCGTGGCCTGCGGCCCGGTCCTGGGCAGTGTGCTGTCCGAGACGGCGGGTTATCCGTCGATGGGGCTGATCCTGGGCGCCGCAACCCTGCTGGTCGCGGCCCCGGTCACGGCCGTCGCGCTGCACACCGGTGGCCGCCCGCTGGTGCCGGGCTCGGTCCGCCGCCGGGGCGGCGCCCCCGCGGCGGTGCTGGCGGCGACCACCGGCACGCTGTCCGGTGCGGTACCCAGGATGGGCTCGCCCGAACAGGCCGTCACGGAGATCAGCATGCCGGCGCTGCGCCGCGGGCGGCTGGGCCGGAGCGCGTTCCGCGCAGCCGGTCCCGCGGGCGCGGCCGGTCAGTCGAACTCGTACGCCTCGACCTCCGACAGGTAGCGCGACCTGCGCTCCTCGTCGTGGTCGAGGAAGGCCGCCTCGAAGGAGTTGCGGGCCAGCGTGCGCAGTTGCTCGCGCTCCAGCCCCAGGGCCTCGTGGACGGCGTGGAAGGTGTCTCCGACGTATCCGCCGAAGTACGCGGGGTCGTCGGAGTTCACCGTGCAGAGCAGCCCGGCGTCCAGCATGGCCCGCAGCGGGTGTTCCTCCACGGTGTCGATGGCCCGCAGCCGCACGTTGGACAGCGGGCAGAGGGTGAGCGGCACCCGGCCTGCGACGAGCCGCTTCACCAGGTCGGGGTCCTCCATGCAGCGCAGCCCGTGATCGATGCGCTCGACCCCGAGGACGTCGAGCGCCTCCCGGATGTACTCCGGCGGCCCCTCCTCGCCCGCGTGCGCGACCTTGCGCAGCCCGAGTGCCCCGGCCGCCTCGTACACCTCACGGAACTTCGCGGGCGGATGCCCGACCTCCGCCGAGTCGAGGCCGACGGCGCTGATCCGGTGCAGATACGGCTTCGCGGCGTCGAGGGTCTCCAGGGCCGAGGCGGCGGACAGGTCGCGCAGGAAGCACATGATCAGCTGGGTGGAGATGCCGTGCTTCTCCTCGCTGCGGTCGAGCGCCCGGCCGAGTCCTTCGACGACGGTCCCGATCGGGACGCCTCGGGCGGTGTGCGCCTGCGGGTCGAAGAAGATCTCCGCGTGGCGGACGCCCTGGGCGGCGGCTCGGCCGAGGTAGGCGTCGGCGAGTTCCTCGAAGTCCCGCTCGGTGCGCAGGACGGCCATCAGCGCGTAGTACAGGTCGAGGAAGGACTGCAGATCGTCGAAGAGATAGGCGGTGCGGAGCTCTTCGGTGTTCGCGTACGGCAGTTCCACGCCGTTGCGTTCGGCGAGGGCGAAGGCCAGCTCGGGTTCGAGGGTTCCTTCGATGTGGAGGTGGAGTTCGGCCTTGGGGAGGTGCACGGTTTCTCTCGCTTACGCATTCGCTGTCACTGCTGTTGGTGTCTGGTCGGCACGGGCACGCCGATGAGGTCCTTGGCGATGGTCAGTTCGCCCTCGAACCCGGCTGCCCGGGCCTGGGCGGCGAAGACGTCCGGATCCGCGTACCGCTGCGAGAAGTGCGTCAGTACGAGATGCCGTACGCCGGCCTCCCGTGCCACCCCGGCCGCCTGTCCGGCGGTGAGGTGACCGTGGTCGGTGGCGAGCCGCTGGTCCTCGTCGAGGAAAGTCGACTCGATGACCAGCATGTCGCATCCCTCGGCGAGCGCGTACACGCCGTCGCAGAGCCTCGTGTCCATGATGAATGCGAAGCGCTGTCCGCGCCTGCGCTCGGAGACCTCGCCGAGCGTGACCCCGCCCAGCGAGCCCTGGCGCTGGAGCCTGCCGATGTCGGGGCCCGAGATGCCGTGCTCGGCGAGTCTCGCGGGCAGCAGGCGCCGGCGGTCGGGCTCGACGAGCCGGTAGCCGTACGACTCGACGGGGTGCGAGAGCCGGTGGCTGTGCAGGGTGTACGCGGGCGTCTCGGCGATGATCCCGTCGGCCGCGACCGGGGCCTCGGTCAGCTCGACGGACTCGCGGTAGGCGGTCGCGTACCGCAGTCGCTCGAAGAAGTGCTGCCCGCTCGCCGGATAGTGCGCGGTGACGGGGTGCGGCACCTGGTCGAGGTTGATCCGCTGGATCACCCCCGCCAGACCGAGCGAGTGGTCGCCGTGGAAATGCGTGACGCAGATCCGGTTGATGTCGTGCGCGGCGACACCGGCCCGCAGCATCTGGCGCTGCGTGCCCTCGCCGGGGTCGAAGAGGATGCCCTCGCCGTCCCAGCGCAGCAGATAGCCGTTGTGGTTACGGTGCCGGGTGGGCACCTGGCTGGCGGTGCCGAGGACGACGAGTTCGCGTACGGACATGGTTGCGGCGGCCTGCTGTTCGAGGTTCCGGGATGGTTCGGGCTGCCCGGGGGCCGGGCCCGCCGGGGTCCTACGGGGCTATCCGGGGGGCCACTGCATCCCGCGGCCGCCGAGGACGTGGGCGTGCGCGTGGAAGACGGTCTGGCCGGCACCGCTGCCGGTGTTGAAGACGACCCGGTACCCGGTGTCGGCGATCTTCTCGTCGGCCGCGACGGCCGCGGTCTCCCGCAGTATGTCGGCGACGATCTGCGGTTCGGCGACCGCGAGGGTGGCCGCGTCGGGGTGGTGGACGCGGGGGATGACGAGCACGTGGGTGGGGGCCTGGGGGTTGATGTCGCGGAAGGCGACGGTCGTCTCGGTCTCGCGGACGATGGTTGCCGGGATCTCTCCCGAGACGATCTTGCAGAACAGGCAGTCGGACTGCGGTTCTCCCGCCATGGGCCTGGCTCCTCGGTCGCGTGGACGATCAGTACATGGGCATGCTATCGGGCGAGGTCGGGCGAGGTCGGGGTACGCCCGCGGCGGGAATCCCGCCCGAGCCGTGGCGACCGACGACAGCGCCGCGAGCGGGCGCCGGGGCACGCGGGACCGGCCTGCCGGAACGGGATGCCTCCGTCTTCACCTGACGGCGTATCACACCGGTCCGGACAGGGCGTCACCCGGACCCCCGGTCCCCGGACCTGCCGCGGGAGGGGGCTCGGCCCTGCCGGTGCGACACCGCGCCCCTCCCCCGCTCCCCGTCGCTACTCCGGCACCGCCGGCGCCACCTTGGCCGGCGTCCGCGCCAGCCCTTCCAGCCCGATCCGGATCGCCTCGTCCAGCTGCGGGTCCCGACCCGCCGCATGGTCCTGGGGCGCCATCACGACCTCCACGTCCGGATCCACACCGTGGTTCTCCACGCCCCAGCCGTATCCCTCCAGCCAGAACGCGTACTTGGGCTGGGTGACCAGCGTGCCGTCGACCAGCCGGTACCGGCTGTCGATGCCCACCACACCGCCCCACGTCCGTGTACCGACCACCGGCCCGATCCCCAGCGCCTTGATCGCGGCGTTCACGATGTCCCCGTCCGAGCCGGAGAACTCGTTCGCCACGGCCACCACCGGTCCGCGCGGCGCGTCCCCGGGGTAGCTGTACGGCCGCATGCCCCGCGGGCGGACCCAGCCGACGATCCGGCGGGCCAGCTTCTCCACCACCAGCTGCGACGTGTGGCCGCCGCGGTTCTCCCGCAGGTCCACCACCAGACCCTCGCCGGCCATCTCCATGCGCAGGTCGCGGTGGAGCTGCGCCCATCCGGAGCCGACCATGTCGGGGACGTGGAGGTAGCCGAGGCGCCCGCCGGACCGCTCGTGCACGTACGCCCGCCGGTCCGCCACCCACGCGTGGTAGCGCAGCGCCTCCTCGTCGGCGGTCGGCACGACGACGACATGGCGCGGGTCGCCCCCGTCCACCGGCGAGACGGTCAGTTCCACGGGCTTGCCCGCCGAACCGGTGAGCAGCGGTCCGGGCCCGGTCAGCGGGTCGACCTCCTGGCCGTCGACGGCCAGGAGCACGTCCCCGGCGCGTACCGCGACCCCGGGCGCGGCGAGCGGCGAGCCGGCCGCCGGGTCGGACGTCTCGGACGGCAGGATCCGGTCGATGCGCCAACGGCCGTCGTCCGCACGGGAGATGTCCGCGCCGAGCAGCCCCTGCCGGCTCGCGTCGTCGCTCCGGCCACCGGGCGGGGTCACATACGCGTGCGAGGTACCGAGCTCGCCCTGCACCTCCCACAGCAGGTCGACGAGGTCGTCGTGGGTGGCGACGCGCGCCAGCACCGGCCGGTAGCGGTCCAGGACCCCGTCCCAGTCGGCGCCGCCCATGTCGGACCGCCAGTAGTTGTCGCGCATGATGCGGCCGGTCTCGTCGTACATCTGGCGCCATTCGGCGGCCGGATCGAGGGTCCGGCGGATCCGGGAGAGGTCCACGGTGATGTGGTGCTCGCCGCCGTCCCGGTCGTCGTCGGAACCCGCCGGGACGCGACTGTCGGCGGGTACCACGCGCAGCTTGCCGCGGGTGTGCAGCACCAGCCGCCTGCCGTCGCCGCTGACGGCGAACCGGCTGACGTCGGAGGCGAGTTCGTCGCTCTGCAGCTTCTCCAGGTCGTACCGTTCCAGCACGGTCTCCGGCCGCCGGGCGTCCGGCGTCGCCCCCGCCGTACCGAGCACTCCGGTCACCGGGTGCCGCAGCCACAGCAGCCCGTCCTTCGCCGCGCGCAGCGAGGAGTAGCGGGCCGCCTCGACGGGCAGCGGCACGATCCGGTCGGCGAGCCCTTCGAGGTCGATCCGGGTGACGGGCAGCGCCGTGGGGTTGTCGTCGTCGCCGTCGCCGGCGCTCTTCTCCTTGTCGGCCGGGCGACCGTGCCGCTGCGGCCCGAACGGGGACGGTGTGGTGGCGGCCAGCGTCAGCAGATGCGGGCGACAGGCGCCGACGAAGGCCATGTCGAAGACGTGCGCGTCGTAGATCGGGTCGAAGGCCCGCTCGGAGAGGAAGGCGAGGTGCTTGCCGTCGACGGTGAACGCGGGCGAGTAGTCGCGGAAGCGCAGCGGGGTGGCCTCGGCGACCGAGAGATCGGCGAGGTGGGCGATCTTCAGCTGGCTGAGCGGTTCGGGACCGGGGTGCGACCAGGCGAGCCATGCCGAGTCGGGGGAGAAGACGAGCCCGGAGGCGTCGCCGTCCTCGCTGCGGTCGACCTCGTGGACCTCACCGCTCCCCCGCTCGACGATCATGATCCGGCCGTCGTGCGAGGCCACCGCGAACCGGCTGCCGTCGGGGGCCGCCGCGAGGTCGAGCACCCTGCCGAGCCGGCCCGCGGCGAGCCGGCGGGGACCGGCTCCGGACGCGGTACCGGTGGCGGGCGCGCACTCCAGGGCGTCCTCGCCCTCGGCGTCGGTGACCCATACGACGTGCTGATCACCCTCGGCCTGGAAGGTGCGGGGGAGCCTGGCCCGTACTCCGGGTTCGACGGCCAGCGCGCGGGCCGGGCCCCCGCGGTGGGTGACCCAGTGGACGGCGCCGCGCGTCCCGACGGCGCTGCCACGGCCGGTGCGGTCCGGGGATGCCGCGTCGAGGTGGCTCCCGGCGTGGACGGGATACGGCTGGAGGTCGGCGCGCTGGCCGCCGAGCCGGATGTCGAGGCGGCGGGGCTCCGCGTCGTCGAGGTCGTCGAGCAGCCAGAGTTCACCGGCCGAGTCGTAGCCGACCCGGGTGCCGTCGGTGGTGGCGTGCCGGGCGTAGAAGCCGTCGGTCGCGGTGTGCCGCCGCAGGTCGGAGCCGTCGGCGAGAGAGGAGTAGAGCGCACCGACGCCTTCGTGGTCGGAGAGGAACGCGATGCGGTCGCCCACCCACATCGGGCATTCGAGGTTGCCCCGGAGGTCCTCGTGGATCCGCACGAAATCGGCCGCGTCCTCACCGTCGGCGGGCCCCGAGATCCACAACTTGCCCGCTGTGCCGCCCCGGTAGCGTTTCCAGGCCGAGGCCTCGCGGCCCATGGTGGTCGAGAGCAGCAGGACCCGCCCGCCGGGCCCGTACGCGAGCGAGCCGACCGGCCCGTACGGCAGGGTCCGCGCCGGGCCGCCGTCGACCGGGACCGCGCGGGCCCAGCTGCGGCGGAGCGACGCCTGACCCTGGGTGCTGATGACCAGCACGTCGCCTTCGGGGGTCCAGCCGCGTACGGAGGTCCGCGCGTCGCCCCAGTAGGTCAGGCGTTTCGAGGGGCCGCCGTCGACCGGCGCGAGATGCACCTCGGGAGCGCCGTCCCGGGTGGACGTCCACGCCACGTGGGCGCCGTCGGGTGAGATCCGTGGCTGGCTGACGGGCCGGTTGTCGGCGCTGACCCGCCATGCGCGGCCACCGCCGAGCGGCGCCAGCCAGACATCGTCCTCGGCGGTGAAGGCGATCAACTCGCCCTGGACATGGGGAAACCGGAGATAGGCAGGCTGTGTCACACCGATCACCCTAGGCCGCGGCCGGGTTCCGGGGAACGGAGTTGGCCGGAGTCCGCCGGACCGTTGTGTGCCGGGGCCACTCACTTGCCCGGGTACTGGGTCACCGTGACGGTCACGGTGACGGCCGGCCTGGCGGCGCCGCCGTTGCCGCCACCATGGCCGGCGCCCGACGACGGGATCACGACGGCGGGCGGCGGAGCTGCGTCGCAGTCGCCCAGCACGTCGGCCCGCAGGACTGCCCTGCCATCGGCCTCCGCGGTCAGGTCGCCCCGTACACAACGCCCGTTGACCACCTGGGTGACCCCGCCGGTGACCGTGATGACCTTGCCGTCGGCGGTTCTGCCCCGGCAGTCCACCTGAGCCACCCGGTGGACGGACGCGGAGGGTGAGGGCGAGGACGCCGCGGTGCGGCCTCCCTCCACCTCGGCCGCGCAGCTCAGCCACCGCACATCGATCCCCTTGCGCTCCAGCGCCCCGGTACCGGTCCGGTCGGTGGTCAGCGCGACGCTCGCGGAGTTCAGCCCGGTCACCGGTGCACAGGCGACGGCCCCGGCCGCGGTCGCGGCGACGAGACACAATACGGCTGGAATACGGCGGGTCCGGCTGCGGCCCGATGGACCCGATGCCCTCAATGTCCCCATACGGGAAGCGTCCCATCACTCACCCGTCACGCGGTAGACCGCCTTGGGGTCATTCACCCGGACCGGGACGGGTCGGGGAGCGGGGCCCGGCGCCGCGCGGCGCCCTGCCGCGTAGGTGCGCCGGTGCCGCGCGGTGTCGTCCGGCGGGGTGCGGGCGCTACGCCCAGCGTCCGGTGCGCCCCAGCAGCAGAGCGGTCGCCGCCGTGCCCGCGGTCGAGGTGCGCAGGACGCTCCGGCCGAGCCTGCAGGTCCGTGCGCCGGCCTCGGCGAAGGCGGCCAGCTCGTCCGACGAGACCCCGCCCTCGGGGCCCACGACGAGCACGATCTCGCCGCTGACGGGAAGTCCGACGGTGGCCAGCGGCTCGCTGTCGTATCCCCGGTCCTCGTGCAGGACCGCGGCGAAGTCCGCGGTGGCCACGAGCGCGGCGACCTGCTTGGTCGTCATCGCGTCCGTCACCTCAGGGAATCGCACCCGGCGCGACTGCTTGCCCGCCTCGCGGGCCGTGTTCCGCCACTTCGCCAGGGACTTGAGACCGCGGTCGCCCTTCCACTGGGTGATGCAGCGCGCGGCCTGCCACGGCACGATCGCGTCGACACCCGTCTCCGTCATCGTCTCGACCGCGAGCTCGCCCCGGTCGCCCTTGGGGAGCGCCTGGACCACGGTGATGCGGGGCGCCGGCCGCGGTTCCTCGCGGACGGCGCCGAGGCCGGTCAGCAGAAGCCGGTCCTTGCCCTCGGCGGCCCCCACGACCCCTTCCGTCCACCGGCCGTGCCCGTCCGTCAGGACGACGTCCTCACCGGCCTGCAGTCGCCTGACCGAGACGGCGTGCCGCCCCTCGGGGCCGTCCAGGACGAACTCGGGCCCGTCGGGGACCTGTTCGACGACGAAGACCGGTGCGGTCACTGCGTGCTCCTCGTGCTCAGCGCCGCGCGCGCGGCATCCAGTTCCTCGGCGAGCAGCTCGACCAGCCGGCCGGCCGGCAGCTCGCGTGCCATGCGGTGTCCCTGGCCCGCCCACAGGGCCATCCCCTGCGCGTCCCCGGCCTTGGCCGCGGCCTTGCGGAGTGGGCTGGTGACATGGTGCACCTGCGGATAGGCGGCGGGGGCGTACGGACCGTGCTCACGCACGAAACGGTTGACCAGGCCGCGGGCGGGACGCCCGGAGAACGCCCGGGTCAGCGCCGTCCGTACGAACAGCGGGTTGGTCAGCGCCTGTTTGTGCAGCAGATGCGCGCCGGACTCGGGGCAGATCAGGAACGCCGTGCCGAGCTGCGCCGCCTCCGCGCCCGCCGCGAGGACCGCCGCGATCTGCGAGCCGCGCATGATGCCGCCCGACGCGATGAGGGGCAGCTGAACGGCCTCACGGACCTGGGCCAGCAGGGCCAGCAGACCGATGCCGCTGCCGGCGCCGTCGGTCTGCGGGTCGTCCCGGTGCGTGGACTGATGGCCGCCCGCCTCCACGCCCTGGACGCAGATCGCGTCGGCCCCGGCCCACTGGGCGGCCTGCGCCTCCTCGGGCGAGGTGACCGTCACGACGGTGTACGTGCCCACCGCGGCGAGTGCGTCGAGCGCGTCGCGGGTGGGGCACCCGAAGGTGAAGGAGACGACCGGGACCGGGTCCTCAAGGAGGATGGCGAGCTTGGCGTCGTAGCCGTCGTCGCCGCAGGACTCCGGGTCGCCGAGCGGGGTCTCGTACCAGACGGCCTCACCGGCGAGCTGATGCCGGTACACCTCCACGGCGCCCTGGTCCGCGACGTCCGGCTGCGGCATGAAGAGGTTGACGCCGAACGGCTGACCGGTCAGCCTGCGCAGCTGTTTGATCTCGTTGTACATGCCGTCCGCCGTCTTGTACCCGGCGGCGAGGAAACCGAGCCCGCCGGCTTCGGCGACGGCCGAGACGAGCTGCGGGCAGGACGCACCGCCCGCCATCGGGGCCTGCACGATCGGATACCGGCAGAGATCGGTCAACACGGGTGGCATGACCGCATCGTGTCACGTCTCGTGCACCCTGCCGAATCAGCCAGGGGAGGTCCGAACGGGTGTACCTCGGTACGCCGACCGCCCGCCGGTCGGAGACCGGCGGGCGGTGCGGTGGCCTGTGCGGGAACGGGGTCGACGGCCCTCAGCGGCCGTTGAACGCGTCCTTGAGCCGGGAGAAGAGCCCCTGCTGCCCTGGCTGGAACTGGCCGGTGGGCCGTTCCTCGCCGCGCAGCTTCGCCAGCTCCCGCAGCAGTCGCTCCTGCTCCGGGTCCAGCTTCGACGGGGTCATGACCTCGACGTGCACGATCAGGTCGCCGCGCCCACCGCCCCGCAGATGCGTGATGCCGCGGCCGTGCAGCGGGACCGACTGCCCGGACTGGGTACCCGGCCGGATGTCGACCTCCTCCAGGCCGTCGAGCGTCTCCAGCGGCACCTTGGTGCCGAGCGCGCCCGCCGTCATGGGGATGGTGACCGTGCAGTGCAGGTCGTCGCCGCGGCGCTGGAACACCGTGTGCGGCAGCTCGTGGATCTCGACGTACAGGTCGCCGGCCGGGCCGCCGCCGGGGCCGACCTCGCCCTCGCCCGCGAGCTGGATGCGGGTGCCGTTGTCGACACCGGCGGGGATCTTCACGGTGAGCGTGCGCCGCGAACGGATGCGGCCGTCGCCGGCGCACTCCGGGCACGGGGTCGGCACGACCGTGCCGAAGCCCTGGCACTGCGGGCAGGGCCGCGAGGTCATGACCTGGCCGAGGAACGACCGGGTGACCTGGGAGACCTCACCGCGGCCGCGACACATGTCACAGGTCTGGGCGGAGGTACCGGGTGCGGCGCCCTCACCGCTACAGGTGGTACAGACGACGGCCGTGTCGACCTGGATGTCCTTGGTGGTACCGAACGCCGCCTCGGCGAGATCGATCTCCAGCCGGATCATCGCGTCCTGGCCGCGCCGGGTGCGCGAACGGGGTCCGCGCTGCGACGCCGTACCGAAGAAGGCGTCCATGATGTCGGAGAAGTTGCCGAAGCCGCCCTGTCCGAATCCGCCCGCGCCACCGCCGCCGGAGGCGGACAGCGGGTCGCCACCGAGGTCGTAGACCTGCTTCTTCTGCGGGTCCGACAGCACCTCGTAGGCGGCGTTGATCTCCTTGAACCGCTCCTGGGTCTTCGGATCCGGATTGACATCCGGGTGCAGCTCGCGTGCGAGCCTCCGGAAGGCCTTCTTGATCTCGTCCTGAGCTGCGTCGCGGCGCACGCCGAGTACGGCGTAGTAGTCCGTGGCCACTTACGACTCCGCCAGGATCTGTCCGACGTAACGTGCCACTGCGCGTACCGCTCCCATCGTTCCGGGGTAGTCCATGCGGGTCGGTCCGACCACGCCGAGTTTGGCGACTGCCTCGTCGCCCGAACCGTAGCCGACCGCGACGACGGACGTGGAGTTGAGCCCCTCGTGGGCGTTCTCGTGCCCGATACGTACGGTCATGCCCGAGTCCTTGGCCTCGCCGAGCAGCTTCAGCAGCACGACCTGCTCCTCCAACGCCTCCAGCACCGGCCGGATCATCAGGGGGAAGTCGTGCCCGAAGCGGGTGAGATTGGAGGTGCCGCCGATGATCAGCCGCTCCTCCGTCTCCTCGACGAGGGTTTCGAGCAGGGTGGAGAGCACGGTGGACACGGTTCCCCGGTCCTCGCTCTCGAAGGATTCCGGCAGGTCCTGCACCAGCTGCGGGACGTCCGGGAATCGACGCCCGACGATCCGGCTGTTGAGCCGGGCCCGCAGATCGGCGAGTGAGGTCTCCCCGAACGGCGCGGGGCAGTCGATCATGCGCTGTTCGACCCGGCCGGTGTCCGTGATGAGCACGAGCATCAACCGGGCGGGCGCCAGCGACAGCAGTTCCACGTGCCGCACCGTCGACCGGGTCAGCGAGGGGTACTGCACGACCGCGACCTGCCGGGTCAGCTGCGCGAGCAGCCGTACGGTGCGGCCCACGACGTCGTCGAGGTCGACCGCGCCGTCGAGGAAGTTCTGGATGGCCCTGCGCTCCGGCGACGACAGGGGCTTGACCCCCGCGAGCTTGTCGACGAAGAGCCGGTAGCCCTTGTCCGTCGGGATGCGTCCCGCGCTGGTGTGCGGCTGGGCGATGAAGCCCTCGTCCTCCAGCACGGCCATGTCGTTGCGGACCGTGGCCGGGGAAACCCCCAGCTTGTGCCGCTCGGTGAGCGCCTTGGAGCCGACGGGCTCCTCGGTGCCGACATAGTCCTGGACGATGGCGCGCAGCACTTCGAGTCTGCGTTCGCTGAGCATGGCGCACACCTCCAGCTGTGTTTCCTCGGTGGTTCCGGTCGATCTCCGGTGATTCCTGGCACTCGATGCGTACGAGTGCCAACGACCCCCCGCCAGTGTACGGCGGCCGGGTGGGGACCGAGCAAGGGCGACCGGCCACGCTACCGCGAGACTGCGCAGGTCGTTGCCGATAGCGTCTCCGTATGGACGCCTCTTGGGAAGAGTTCGGCTGGGAGCGACTCGGCAACGGTGTGGGCCGCCGACGGCTCCCGGGTTGGGATGCGACGGTCGCACTGGTGGTGGGAGCGGACGGCGCCCTGCTCTTCGACACCGGGGCGACCCTGCGCGAGGGCGTGGAGGTGCGCACCCAGGTACAGGCGCTGATCGGCCGGAGGGTGACGCATATCGCACTCAGCCATCCCCATTTCGACCATGTTCTCGGCACCGCGGCGTTCGCCGGGGCTGAGGTGTACGGCGCGATCGGCATGGCCGGGCTCCTCGCCGACGGGGCGGACGAACTGCATGCCGACGCGGTACGTCACGGAGTGCCCGAGGAGGAAGCCGCGCAGGCGGCGGACGTGCTGGTGGCGCCGCATCACGAGGTGTGCGGGGAGTGGACGCTCGACCTGGGCGGCGGCCGCCGGGTGCTGCTGGCGAACGTGGGACCGGCCCACAGCGGACACGACCTCGCGGTCCTCGTAC
Source organism: Streptomyces sp. NPDC058231 (assembly GCF_042882275.1). Taxonomy (NCBI): domain Bacteria; kingdom Bacillati; phylum Actinomycetota; class Actinomycetes; order Kitasatosporales; family Streptomycetaceae; genus Streptomyces; species Streptomyces sp. NPDC058231. The sequence goes on from NZ_JBHVWN010000053.1 coordinate 29,713, forward strand.
CCGGCTCCCCCGCGGTGGTCCTCTGCGGCGATCTGGTCGAGGAGTCGGGCGAACCGCAGGCGGGCCCGGACGCCGTCCCGTCCCACTGGCCCGCGGCACTGGACCGGCTGCTGGCGCTGGGCGGCGAGGAGGCGATGTACGTACCGGGGCACGGGGCGGTCGTGGACGCGGCGTTCGTACGGACGCAGCGCGAACAGCTGTCCTCCGCCTTCGGCGTGTCGTGACCGGCCCACGTCCTATCGTCGTCCGATGCGCAGCTATCACCCGGACCTGACCCCGCCGTGGAAGAAGTCCGCCCCCGTCCCCGAGGTACCCGCCGAGACCGATCTGGTCGTGGAGGAGGCCGCCACCGGATTCTGCGGTGCGGTGATCCGCTGCGAGAGGACGGCTCAGGGGCCGACGGTGACCCTGGAGGACCGTTTCGGCAAGCACCGGGTGTTCCCGATGGAACCCCGTGGCTTCCTGCTGGAGGGCCGGGTGGTCACCCTGGTACGCCCGTCGGCGGCCGGCCCGTCCCGCCCCGCCCTTACGGCTTCCGGCTCGGTGGCGGTCCCCGGGGCGCGGGCCCGGGTGGCGCGGGCCGGCCGGATCTACGTCGAGGGCCGGCACGACGCGGAGCTGGTGGAACGGGTCTGGGGCGACGACCTGCGCATCGAGGGCGTCGTCGTCGAGTACCTGGAGGGCGTCGACGACCTCCCGGCCATCGTCCGCGAATTCTCCCCCGGCCCGGACGCGCGGCTGGGCGTCCTGGTCGACCATCTGGTCCCCGGCTCCAAGGAGTCGCGCATCGCGGCCGCGGTCACGGACGCGGACGTGCTGGTGGTGGGCCACCCGTACATCGACGTGTGGGAGGCGGTGAAACCCTCGTCGGTCGGCATCGGCGCCTGGCCGGTGGTCCCCCGCGGCCAGGACTGGAAGACGGGCGTGTGCCGGTCGCTGGGCTGGCCGGAGAACACCGGGGCGGCGTGGCAGCGCATCCTGTCCACGGTCCGCTCCTACAAGGACCTGGAGCCGGCGCTGCTGGGCCGGGTGGAAGAGCTGATCGACTTCGTGACTCAGCCGGCCTGAGCGGCACGCAGCCGCTGCCTGTGCCCCTTCCGGTCAGGGCTTCCTACGTAGTTGTTGGCCATGCGCTCGCCGGTGAACCACAGCTCGGGTGCCCAGCGCCGGCAGCCTGCCGCTACGGCGTACCGCCCGGAGACGGGAGACACGGAGATGCGGTAGCGCAACCGTGGCAGGCCCGGCTGCTGGGGTTCGGCGTCACGGACGAACTGCCACAGCACCGGGGCGTCCCGGTCCACCTCGCCCTTCGGGCAGAGTTCGAGGGTGTGGTCGTGCGCGGAGTGGTGGATGCCCACGGCGGCGAGCTGCGACCACGGCACCGTCGCCCCCCTCCCCTTCTGAGTCCAGTGGACTCCGGTGGCGTCCATGGTGATGCGCTGATTCCACTTCGTCCTCATGCTCCGCACACCGATCGCATCCAGCCAGCCGACATACAGCACGATCACCGCCGCGATCACATACCGGACGACGGCGACCACTCCGTGCCCGTGCCCTGGAACAAGTCCCCACACGGCGAGTGCGCCGAGGATGGTCAGGATCGGCAGGACGAGGAATCCGCGCCGGGCGAGGGGCCTGCCTTCGTGGACGACGACCGTGTCGCCGATCTCGGGCGGCTGGAGAGCGGCCTCCTGCGCGGCAGCCGTCCGCTCCCGGTGACCCACGCGGTCCGGTGCGCCCAGATACGAATCGGGTTGCTCCTGGCGCCCGAACCACAGCTCCGGCGCCCACTGGCGCAGCGCCTTCCCGTACGCCCCGGGGAAGTTCTCCACGTCGATGCGGTACCGCAGCCGGGGCAGGTCCGGGTGGAGCGGGGCGGCGTCGCGGACGTAGCTCCACAGCAGCGGGTCGTCGCGGTCGATCTCGCCCTTGGGGCACAGCTCGACAGTGTGTACCACGGTCTTGCCGGGCCGTGCCCAGTAGATCCCGACGCCGGCCAGTGAGTCCCAGCGGATGAGCGTGGCCTGCTTGCCCTCGATCCACCAGAAGCCGACGGCGTCGAACGCGGTCACCGCGCGGCGCTTGCGCCAACGGGAGACGAGGATGCGTCCGCACACGAAGCTGGCCAGCAGGAAGAGGCCCACGGGGAGCCACTGCCAACCACTGCCGGAGGGCCGCGAGGTGAGCACCACGTAGAAGAGGAACGGGCCCGACGGCACCACAAACAGAGCGGGCAGTGCCCACAACAGCCGCCGCAACCCGTAGCGCAGCACGGTGGCATCCGCGGCCGGCTGTATGTCAACGATCATGACGCGGAACTGTAATTCTTCCGCGGTCAGTCCACCAGGTCCCTGACCACCGCGTCCGCAAGCAGCCGGCCCCGCAGAGTCAGCACGGCCCGTCCCTCCGCGTACGGCGCCGCCTCCAGCAGCCCGTCGGCCACCGCGCGCCCCGCCGCGGCCAGCCCGGCCGGAGCCAGCAGCGACAGCGGGCAGCCGTCGACCAGCCGCAGTTCCAGCAGGATCCGCTCGACCCGGCGGTCCTCCTCCGACAGGATCTCCCGCCCCGCCCCGGGGGACCGGCCCTCCGCGAGTGCCTGCGCGTACGCGCCGGGATGCTTCACGTTCCACCACCGCACCCCGCCCACGTGGCTGTGCGCGCCGGGTCCGGCGCCCCACCAGTCGGCGCCGCGCCAGTACAGCTCGTTGTGCAGGCACCGGCCTTCCGGCGTCCTGGCCCAGTTGGACACCTCGTACCAGGAGAAACCTGCCGCCGCCATCGCCTCGTCGGCGATCAGGTAGCGGTCGGCGTGGACGTCGTCGTCGGTCATCGGTACCTCGCCGCGCCGGATGCGGCGGGCCAGCTGCGTGCCCTCCTCGACGATCAGCGCGTACGCGGAGACATGGTCGGGACCCGCGCCGATCGCCGCGTCCAGCGAGGCGCGCCAGTCGTCGTCGGACTCCCCGGGGGTGCCGTAGATCAGGTCGAGATTGACGTGCTCGAAGCCTGCCTCCCGCGCCTCGGCGACACACGCCTCGGGCCGGCCCGGCGTGTGCGTGCGGTCGAGGACCTTCAGTACGTGCTGCCGCGCGCTCTGCATGCCGAAGGAGATCCGGTTGAAGCCGCCTTCCCGCAGCTCCGCGAGGTACGCCGGTCCGACGGACTCCGGGTTCGCCTCGGTGGTGATCTCGGCGTCGTCGGCGAGCCCGAACTCGTCGCGGATCGCCGCGAGCATCCGTACGAGATCACCGGCGGCGAGCAGCGTGGGGGTGCCGCCGCCGACGAAGACCGTCCGGACCGGCCGCGGGTCGTCGCCGAGCACCTTGCGGGCCCGGCGGACCTCGCCGATCAGATGGGATGCGTAGTTGTCGCGGGAGGCCAGTGCGCCGCCGGAGCCGCGCAGCTCGGTCGCCGTGTACGTGTTGAAGTCGCAGTAACCGCAGCGCGTGGCGCAGTACGGCACATGGAGGTAGAAGCCGAGCGGCCGGTCGGCGGCGCCTTCCAGGGCATGGCGGGGCAGCGCCCCGTCGTCGGGCACGGGTTCACCATCGGGCAGTACGGAAGGCATACCGTCCATTGTCACTCGCCGCCGGCGGTACCCGGCCCACGCTCACTGTGCCTGCAGGACCACCAGTGCCAGATCGTCGTCCGGCGGCCGCTCGGCGAACTCGTGCACCGCCCGTTTGATCCGGTCCGCGATCCCCTCCGCGGTCAGCCCGGCGCACCCGGCCAGCGCCCGGGCCAGCCCGTCGCCGTCGTCGAACATCAGGGGTCCCGAGCGCCGCTCCGTGACCCCGTCCGTGACGCAGAGCAGGCTGTCCCCTGGCGCCAGGTCGAAGCTCTGGCTCTCGTACGCGACGTCCTCGACGACGCCGAGCAGTATCTGCGGTTCGGCGGCGGGGCGGACGGTGCCGTCCGGGCGCAGCAGCAGCGGCAGCGGATGGCCCGCGCTGGCCAGGGTGCAGCGCACCCCGCCTCCGGGCAGCGGCACCATCTCCCCGTACAGCAGGGAGAGGAACCGGGGCTGTCCGCCGTCGGGCAGCTGCGGGCCGTCCTCGCGCAGATGCTTGCCGCCCTCCTCCGCCAGGTGCTGTCCGCCCGCCGCGGCGACCATCAGGGCGGCGGCCTCGGCCGTCTCCATCGCGTCGTCGAGGAGCAGCCGGTTGAGCCGGTCCAGCACCTCACCGACCCGGAACCCCTCCCGGGCCAGCAGCCGCAGCCAGGGCCGGGCGAGGCCGGTGACGACGGCGGCCTCCGGGCCGCTGCCCTGCACGTCGCCCAGGATGAAGCACCAGCGGTCGCCGGGGCACGGGAAGATGTCGTAGAAGTCACCGCCGACGACGCCGTCGTCGCTGGGCTCGTACACCAGTGAGCTGGTGACGCCGGGTATGTCGGCGACCTTGCTGGGCAGCAGCCCGCGCTGCAGGATGCGGCTGATGGTGGCCTGCCGGGTGTAGGCGCGTGCGGCGCCGACGGCCAGGCCGACGCGGCGCACGAAGTCCTCGACCAGGGCGGTCACCTCGTACGGCACACGAGCGGCGCCCTCCCGGCCGAGCAGCACCGCGCCGAGCGTGCGCTCCCCCGACACGATCCGGAAGCCGAGGGCCGTGCCCTCCCCCTCGTTCCCGGGCCAGGGAATCCGTACCGCCCCGTTGCCCGCCTCGTCCGGCAGCCGCGGCGGCTCGCTCTCCAGCGCGGTACGCAGCTGTTCCGTCCCGCCGCTCTCGTCGGCGTGCCAGACCCGGACGAGCCGCGGGGCGGCAGCCCTGCCACCCCCGTCGCCCTGCAGCCAGATCGCACACCAGTCGGCGAGCCGGGGCACCAGCAGTTGTCCGGCGAGCGCGGCGACGATGTCCTCGTCGAGCTGCCCCGCGAGCAGATCGGATGCTTCGGCCAGGAACGACAGCGCCCCGCGCCCCGCCCAGTCCGCGTCGTCACGGACGGCGCGCCGGGTGCTGGGGGCGAGCAGCTCGGCGGCATGCAGTTCGGGTTCGGCGGCCGGGTCGGGCGAGTCGGTCCAGTCGTCGACGGGCAGCCTGGCCCAGACGGTCTTCAGGCCCGTGCGGTAGGTGATGCCCCAGCGTTCGGCGAGTGTGGCGACGACCCGCAGCCCCCGCCCGTACTCGGCGGGGCCGTCCCGGTCCGCCGCCGTTAACGGGCCGGGGCGCTCACCACGCACGGACCGGGCGGGGTGATGGTCGGCGACCTCCAGCACCAGGGCGGCGGCCTCGTCCTCGGTCGCCTCCTCCATCCGGAAGAGCAGCTCGACGGTGGTCCCGGCGTGCACGACGGCGTTGGTGACGAGCTCGTTGACGACGACGGTCGCGTCGTCGGCCAGCCGGTCGCTGAAACCCACGGCGGCGGGCAGCCCGAGCCCGGTCCACTCGGTGAGCGCGGCCCGCACGAACCGGCGGGCGGCGGAAGGCGCGAGGGGATTTCCGGGCAGACTCGTCCGGGCGACCGGACGGGCGTCCGCACGGCCTGAGTGGCTACCGGGACGCTGAACGGTGTCCCGCTGCAAGGGAATCGGTCCCATGGCGCAGCTCCTGACCTGTTCTCGCACGGCCTGTTTCCCGCCATGCGCCGCTGACGACACCGACAGAGTGACAGACCGACCCCGCCCATAAGCACGGAGTTACCGAAGTGGGCGGAGAAGACCCGGGAACGGCGGTCGGGAGCGGTGGTCAGGGGCGGCGGGCGGGCGGGGCGGTTCACCCCGTCCGCACCGTCCTGCCCCGCACGCGCCTGGTCAAGCCTGGCGGGCGCCGTGATCAGGCTTCGCGGGCGCCCACGTACATCTCGTCGATGAGGTTCCTGTACGCGCGCTCGACGACCGGCCGCTTCAGTTTCAGGCTCGGTGTCAGTTCGCCGTGCTCCACGTCGAGGTCGCGGGGCAGCAGCCGGAACTGCTTGATGGTCTGCCAGCGCTGCAGCCCCTCGTTGAGCCGCTTCACGTAGCCGTCGACGAGTTCCACGGTCTGCGGGGAGGCGACGACCTCGGCGTACGACGTGTCCGCCATGCCGTTCTCGGCGGCCCAGCCCAGGATGGTCGGCTCGTCGAGGGCGATCAGGGCGGTGCAGAAGTTACGGTCCGCACCGTGCACCAGGATGTTGGAGACGAACGGGCACACCGCCTTGAACTGCCCCTCGACCTCCGCCGGGGCGACGTACTTGCCGCCCGACGTCTTGATCAGGTCCTTCTTGCGGTCGGTGATCCGCAGGTAGCCGTCGACGGAGAGCTCACCGATGTCACCGGTGTGGAACCAGCCGTCGGCCTCCAGCACCTCGGCGGTCTTCTCCGGCTGCCGGTGGTAGCCCTGCATGATGCCGGGGCCGCGCAGCATGATCTCGCCGTCGTCGGCGATCCGTACCTCGGTGCCGGGGAGCGGCTTGCCGACCGTGCCCGTGCGGTAGGCCTCGCCCGGGTTGACGAAGGAGGCGGCGCTGGACTCGGTGAGCCCGTAACCCTCCAGGATGTGGATGCCGGCGCCGGCGAAGAAGTAGCCGATGTCGGGGGCGAGCGCCGCGGAGCCGGAGACGCAGGCGCGCAGCCGGCCGCCGAAGGCCTCACGGATCTTGGCGAAGACGAGCGTGTCGGCGACCTTGTGCTTGGCGCCGAGGGCGAACGGGACGGAGGCCGTGCCGGTGTGCCGGAAGTTGTCCTGGGACACCTTGGCGTACTCGCGGGCGACCCCGGCCGCCCACTGGAAGATCTTGTACTTGGCGCCGCCGCCGGCCCGCGCCTTGGACGCGACCCCGTTGTAGACCTTCTCGAAGATGCGCGGAACGGCGGCCATGTACGTCGGCTGGACCACCGGAAGGTTCTCGATGATCTTGTCGATCCGGCCGTCGACGGCGGTGACGTGCCCGACCTCGATCTGGCCCGAGATGAGGACCTTGCCGAAGACGTGCGCGAGCGGCAGCCACAGGTACTGGACGTCCTCCGTGCTGACCAGGCCGGTCGCCACGATGGCCTTCGCCATGTACGACCAGCTGTCGTGCGGCAGCCGCACGCCCTTGGGACGGCCCGTCGTGCCCGACGTGTAGATCAGGGTGGCCAGCTGATCGGCGGCGATCGCACCGACCCGCTCCTTGACCGCGGCCGGGTTCTCCACCAGCAGTTCGGCGCCACGGGCCTCCAGGTCGGCCAGCGAGAGCACCCAGCCCTCCGGGTCGCCCGCGTCGGGCTCGACACCCTGCCAGTCGATGACGACGACATGGGCGAGCTCCGGCAGGTCGGCGCGGCGTTCGCGGGCCTTGGCCAGCTGCCCGGCGTCCTCGGCGATCAGCACCCGGCTCCCGGAGTCGGCGAGGATGAAGGACGACTCCTCGGCGTTGGTCGACGGGTAGATCGTGGTGGTCGCGGCGCCCGCGCACATCACGCCGAGGTCGGCGAGGATCCACTCGACCCGGGTGGCGGCGGCGAGCGCGACGCGCTGCTCCGGCTCCACACCCAGACCGATGAGACCGGCGGCGATCGCGTACACGCGCTCCGCGGACTGCGCCCAGCTCATCGACTTCCACTCATCCGGGCCCTGGCCGTCGGCGGACGGGACCGGGAAGCGGTAGGCCTCGCCGTCCGGGGTGGCCGCAACGCGGTCGATGAAGAGGTTCGCCACGGAGGGCGGTCGGTTCTCGATGATGGTCTGTGTGTCGCTCACGACATCCTCCGGGCCTGCGGCAGTGCTTCTCGACCGGCTTGGGTGGTTACTGCGTGCTGCTGCTTGTTCTGCTTGCGTACGTCCGTCTGTGTGCTTGCCCCGCGTGCTGTCCAGCACGGTTGGTTCCGCTTGTTTAACTCGCGAGTAACTAACGATCCGTGATCAGGGTAGAGCGCCCGGGTCCGCCGCGTAAGAGGCAATCGGACGCCGCTTCATAACGAACGGGCCCCTGGGTCGCAGCATGCTGCGACCCAGGGGCCCGTTGGGCTACCGCCCAGTACAGGAGCGGGGAGGCCGGAGTCGGCCCGGGAGGGGGAATCCGACCGGACTACTTCTTGCTCTTGCTCTCCCCGCCGGACTCGTCGGTCGACAGCACGGCGATGAAGGCCTCCTGCGGCACCTCCACGTTGCCGACCATCTTCATCCGCTTCTTGCCTTCCTTCTGCTTCTCCAGCAGCTTCCGCTTACGGGAGATGTCACCGCCGTAGCACTTGGCGAGGACGTCCTTACGGATGGCGCGGACGGTCTCCCGGGCGATGACCCGTGAGCCGATGGCGGCCTGGATCGGCACCTCGAAGTTCTGCCTCGGGATGAGCTCACGCAGCTTGGCGACGAGCCGTACGCCGTATGCGTACGCCTTGTCCTTGTGCGTGACCGCGGAGAACGCGTCGACCTTGTCGCCGTGCAGCAGGATGTCGACCTTGACGAGATGGGCGGACTGCTCACCGGTGGGCTCGTAGTCGAGCGAGGCGTAGCCGCGGGTCTTGGACTTCAGCTGGTCGAAGAAGTCGAAGACGATCTCGGCGAGGGGCAGGGTGTAACGGATCTCGACCCGGTCCTCGGAGAGGTAGTCCATGCCGAGCAGGGTGCCGCGCCGGTTCTGGCAGAGCTCCATGATCGCGCCGATGAACTCGCTGGGGGCGAGGACGGTGGCCCGCACGACCGGCTCGTGCACCTTGTCGATCTTGCCCTCGGGGAACTCGCTCGGGTTGGTGACGGTGTGCTCGCTGCCGTCCTCCATCTCGACGCGGTAGACCACGTTGGGGGCGGTCGCGATGAGCTCCAGACCGAACTCGCGCTCCAGTCGCTCGCGGATCACGTCGAGGTGGAGCAGGCCGAGGAAGCCGACGCGGAAACCGAAGCCGAGGGCCGCGGAGGTCTCCGGCTCGTACACCAGGGCGGCGTCGTTGAGCTGGAGCTTGTCGAGTGCCTCGCGCAGGTCCGGGTAGTCGGAGCCGTCCAGCGGGTACAGCCCCGAGAACACCATCGGCTTCGGGTCCTTGTAGCCGCCCAGCGCCTCGGTCGCGCCCTTGTTCAGGGAGGTGATCGTGTCACCGACCTTGGACTGCCGGACGTCCTTCACACCGGTGATGATGTAGCCCACCTCGCCCACGCCGAGGCCGTCGGCCGGGGTCATCTCCGGGGAGGAGACACCGATCTCCAGCAGCTCGTGGGTGGCGCCGGTCGACATCATCTTGATGCGCTCGCGCTTGTTGAGCTGACCGTCGACGACACGGACGTACGTGACGACACCGCGGTACGAGTCGTAGACCGAGTCGAAGATCATCGCGCGGGCCGGGGCGTCGGCCTTGCCGACGGGGGCAGGAACGTCCCTGACCACCCGGTTCAGCAGCGCGTCCACACCGATGCCGGTCTTGGCGGAGACCTTGAGGACGTCCTCGGGCTGGCAGCCGATGAGGTTGGCCAGTTCCTCGGAGAACTTCTCGGGCTGGGCGGCCGGCAGGTCGATCTTGTTGAGCACCGGGACGATGGTGAGGTCGTTCTCCATCGCCAGGTAGAGGTTGGCCAGTGTCTGGGCCTCGATGCCCTGGGCGGCGTCGACCAGCAGGACCGTGCCCTCGCAGGCGGCGAGCGAACGCGAGACCTCGTACGTGAAGTCCACGTGGCCCGGCGTGTCGATCATGTTGAGGACATGGGTGCGGCCCAGGCCCTCGCCCGCGGTGGGCGCCCACGGCAGACGGACCGCCTGGGACTTGATGGTGATGCCGCGCTCGCGCTCGATGTCCATCCGGTCGAGGTACTGAGCACGCATCTGCCGCTGGTCGACCACGCCCGTCAGCTGAAGCATCCGGTCGGCAAGGGTCGACTTGCCGTGGTCGATGTGCGCGATGATGCAGAAATTGCGGATCAGCGCCGGGTCGGTACGGCTCGGCTCGGGCACGTTGGTAGGAGTCGCGGGCACGCAGGGTCCTGATTCTTGAGACGCCGAACGCCGTGTCTCGGGTCGATGTCGGGTCGGTCGGATCTATACGTAGCTTCCATCGTCCCACGCCTGCGGGGCAGGGACCGGTTTGGGCCGGTCGGAGCGCGGCTGGTACCGTTGACAGCTGTGCCTCGTGGCCTTTCGGGCGGCGGGGCGCACATCGAAGATCCAACGAACCTGAAAAGGCTCTTTCGTGGCGAACATCAAGTCCCAGATCAAGCGGAACAAGACGAACGAGAAGGCGCGCCTGCGCAACAAGGCCGTCAAGTCGTCGCTCAAGACCGCGATCCGCAAGGCCCGTGAGGCTGCCGCAGCGGGCGACGTCGAGAAGGCCACCACGGCCGCTCGCGACGCTTCGCGCGCGCTCGACAAGGCTGTCTCGAAGGGCGTCATCCACAAGAACGCCGCCGCCAACAAGAAGTCGGCGCTGGCCTCCAAGGTTGCCACCCTCCAGGGCTGAGCTTTCTGATGTAGACGCCGGAACGGATCAGCGGGCCCTCTCTCCCGCCCCTGCCCGGCACCCCGCGCCGCACACCGAACCTGCGTTCGCCACGCGGGTGCGGCGCACCAAGTGTGAACCCGAAGGCCCCGGCCACCGCTCTCCCCGGAGCGAGAGCCGGGGCCTTCGGCATACCCGCGTGTGTCCCCGGGCCGTTTCCGCGTACGGGGGGCCGGGGCGGCACCCGGCTGCTCCGGACACGTGCGTCCCGGATCGGAGAGACGTCCCTGTACCGACGCTCCCGGTCCCCGTATGGAATGCGGGACCTACCGCCGCCCGGCCCTGGCAGCCCGCGCAACAGCGACGACGGCCTTCTCGAGGGCGTACTCGGGGTCGTCCCCGCCGCCCTTGACCCCCGCGTCCGCGTCCGCGACGGCCCGCAGTGCGACCGCCACCCCGTCCGGCGTCCAGCCCCGCATCTGCTGTCGCACCCGGTCGATCTTCCATGGCGGCATGCCCAGCTCGCGCGCAAGATCCGCAGGCCGGCCTCCGCGCGCGGAGGAGAGCTTGCCGATCGCCCGGACCCCCTGCGCAAGCGCACTGGTGATCAGGACAGGTGCCACTCCGGTCGACAGCGACCAGCGCAGCGCCTCCAGCGCCTCCGCCGCCCGTCCCTCCACCGCCCGGTCGGCGACCGTGAAGCTGGACGCCTCCGCGCGGCCGGTGTAGTAGCGCCCGACCACCGCCTCGTCGATCGTGCCCTCGACGTCCGCGACGAGCTGCGAGACCGCGCTCGCCAGCTCCCGCAGGTCACTGCCGATGGAGTCGACCAGCGCCTGGCACGCCTCGGGGGTGGCCGATCTTCCCAGTGCCCGGAATTCGGAGCGTACGAACGACAGCCGCTCGGCGGCCTTGGTCGTCCTGGGGCACGCGACCTCCCGTGCACCCGCCTTGCGCGCCGCGTCCAGCAGCCCCTTGCCCTTGGCGCCGCCGGCGTGCAGCAGAACCAGGGTGATCTCCTCGGCCGGCGCGTCGAGGTACGCCTTGACGTCCTTGATCGTGTCGGCGGAGAGGTCCTGTGCGTTGCGCACGATCACCACCTTGCGCTCCGCGAAGAGCGACGGGCTCGTCAGCTCGGCGAGGGTGCCCGGCTGGAGCTGGTCGGAGGTGAGGTCGCGGACGTCCGTGTCGGCGTCGGACGCACGGGCCGCCGCCACCACCTGCTGCACCGCACGGTCGAGGAGGAGGTCCTCCTGGCCCACGGCGAGCGTGAGAGGGGCGAGCGGGTCGTCGGTGGAATTCCTTCTGGTGGCCATCGTCGTCCAGCATCCCACGCCCCACTGACAGCCCGGCTGCGACGCCTGTCGGGGCACCGCGCCCGGTGCCGGAGAATGGGCGGGTGAGCGATGTGAGACATGTGCTGGTGCTGCCCGACCGCGACACGGCGGAGGAGGTGGCCGGGGAGCTCGCCGACCGGTTCGGCGTCGACGAGGAACCCCAGCTCGTACGCGACGCGCTGGCCGGCGAGGACGACGCCGAGGACGCCCAGTGGCTGGTGGTCGTCGAGGACCCGGCCGGCCGGCTGGACTCTGCGGCACTGGACACGTTCGCGGCGGAGTACGAGGGCTGGCTGGAGGCGCCCTGACGGGCGCCCCGCCCGCCGCAGCGGTGCCGGACTCAGCTCTTCGGAACGATCTGGATGTCCATATCGATGGCGATGCTGGGGCCGACCACCGCGATACCCCGGGCCAGCAGGGTCTGCCAGGTGAGGGTGAAGTCCTCACGGTGCAGCTCGGTCGTGGCCCGGCAGGCCGCCCGGGTCTCGCCCTCGAGACCGTTGCCGAGGCCGAGGTACTGCGTGTCCAGCGTCACCGTACGGCTGACGCCGTGCAGGGTGAGCGCGCCGCTCACGCCCCAGCGGGTGCCGCCCCGGTGGACGAAACGGTCGCTGTAGAACTCCAGCGTCGGGTAGCGCCCTACGTCGAGGAAGTCGCTGGAGCGCAGATGGTCGTCACGCATCTGCACGTTGGTGTCGATCGACGAGGCGTCGATGACCACGTGCATGGCGGAGTCCTCCATACGGTCGGCGATGCGTACGGCACCGGCGAATGTGTTGAACCGCCCGTGGATGCGGGCCAGCCCGATGTGACGGGCCGTGAACGCGATCTGCGTGTGGTTCGGCTCGATCTCCCAGTCACCGGGGGCGGGCAGCTGCGGGGGCGCGGAGAGCTGGAGCACCACATCGCCGAGGCCGGCGTGGCTGTCCTCGACGACCGTGACCGAGCCATGGAACGGGGTGAAGCCCTCGGACGTGACCGCCAGCCGGTAGTCGCCCGCCGGGACAGTGGCCATGACATGCCCGAAGGGATCCGTCTCACCGCTGACGACCTTGCGGCCCGAACTGTCGGTGACCACGAACTCGGCCTGCTGGACCACCTCGTTGACCGGATCGAGTACCCGGCAGCTCACGACTCCCGCCGTACGCGGCACCGTGAGCCCCGCAAGGGGGTTGCCTCGCGCGGCACCCGTCGCCTTCTTGCTTCCCAGCCAACGGCCCAACATCTTCACGTACCCCCGGGGGAGATTCACCTTGGGGCCTGGCGGCTGGACGTCGTTGTCGGAGCAGCGGCCCGCCGACGATCATGCATTCGATCACTCTTGGGGTGTTCGAGGCAAACAGAGGCACTGGTCGGGTCTTGGGTAGAGGTGTTACCGAAGGTCCGAATTAGAAATTCCGCTTGTGAGAGTCAGTCGTTGCGTCCGAAAAAGGCGGTTGCCCGAACGGTGGGCACCCGGTCCGGACGCAGTCCGAAGTGTTCACGGTAGGCGGTCAGCACCTGGGTGTCCGTCGCGAGCGGCACCTCGTGGCGTTCGCCGCGCACCGTCATGACGAGAGTGCGGCCGCTCAGCGTCACCCTGCCCTCGTCGGTGAGCCGGGAGCAGACCAGGGACCGGGTGAAATGGGAGTCGGGCGAGGTGCTGTGGTACCAGGCGCCGGCCCGGAAGTCCGCGAGAGCGCGTGGCCGCTGGTCCAGCCGGAACTGCGGTGTCCCGTCACGCAGCACGTCGAGGTCCCCGGCGGCGGCCGTGACCGCGTCTGCGGTCGCCGTCCCGAGTGCCGCCGTCGCCCCGTCCCCGGCCATGCCGCCGTCGCCGTCCGTCGGATCGGTCGCCCGCCTGATCCGGAACGTGCCGCGCGGGTCCTCCTGGTCCGTGCGGTCGCCGAGCACGAGCGGGTGATGCGCGTGATCGCCGAAGCCGACATCGGCGAGCCAGGGCCCGGTGCCGTCGTCGGTCCCGACGCGCAGCGCCAGATGGTCGTACGGAATACCGAGCCGCCCGCCGTCCCCGTGGACGCGCGCCTGGAGCAGGCTGACGCGGAATCCGAGGGCCCGCAGCAGGGCGGCGAAGGCCCCGTTGAGTTCGTAGCAGAATCCACCGCGCCGGTCCCCCACCACCTTGTCCAGGAGCGCCTTCTCGTCCAGCACGATGTCCTCGGCACGGTGGACCGAGAGATTCTCGAAGGGCACGGCGGTGAGATGCCGCAACTGCAGCTCGCGCAGAGCGGCGGCGTCGGGACGCGCGGGGCGCCGGGCACCGATGCGGTCCAGGTAGGCATCGACGGTATTCGGTGATTCCGGGTCCATGGCGGAAGTCTGTCCCGCGACACCGCCTCACACCATGAGCCGCTGGTCCTAGGACCGCCGGCCGAGGTAGCGGGCCGCGGGAACTCGCTGGTGCTGTGACCGGAAAGGTTTGCCGGGAAGCTCGCGGCGTCCGGTGCGGTGCATCGCAAGGCGGAGCATCGCCCGCGTACTGGATGTACTCGGGTGATGCGACAACGCGGCGAGGTGCCGTGCCGGGCGGCGCGAGCCGGTGAACCTTTCCGGTCACAGCACTAGCGTGCGGGGCATGACGAATCCGGAACCGGCACGCAGCCGGGAGCAGCGCAAGCAGGATGTGTTCGGCCGCTTGGAGAAGGACGAGGACGCCTGGGTGGCGACCGCTTCGGCGGACGGCGCACCGACGCTGGTACCGCTGTCGTTCGTGTGGGACCGCGGGACGCTGCTGATGGCCACCAGGCGCACCAACCCGACCGCGCGCAATGTGACGCCGACCGGTCAGGCCAGGATCAGCCTGGGGCACACCCGCGATGTGGTGCTCATCGACGCGGCCGCCGAGGTCGTGGAAGGTGCGGATCTCGCGACGGAGTCGGGGGACGCCTTCGCGGCGAAGCTCGACTGGGATCTGCGTGGCCGCACCTCCTGGGTCTACCTCCGCTTCACCCCGCACGCGGTCAGGGCCTGGCGGGAGGAGAACGAACTGAGCGAGCGCGAGCTCATGGCCGACGGCACCTGGCTGGTCTGACCCCGAGCGGCGCCAGGGCTCCGGCCGGGGATCGGCACGGAGGCCGGGGTGCGGGGTGCGGGAGCGGGGTGCGGGGGCGGGGGCGGGGGCGGGGGCGGGGGCGGGGGCGGGGGCGGGGGCGGGGGGGCGGGGGGGGTACGGGGGCCTTGTCGGTTCACCGAGTCGAAGTGAGTGGTGGTGTGTGGGCGCGAGTTCTGCTGGTGGGTGGGGGTGGGAACGGGGGTTCTGCGGTCGAATGGGAGGAACGGTACGGAGGCCGGTGCAGGACGGCACCGCGCGGGATCCGGCGGCGCGCAGGCGGACGGCGTGAGGCGGAACGGGCGGGACGGGCGGGACGGGCAGGGTCATGATCGACCGAGCGCTCGCAACCGCTTACCGGCTCCGGTCACCGCGATCGCGCCGTCCAGGTCGGTACGCAGGACCACCGCTCCCCCGGCCCTGAGCGCCTCGACCGTGCGGGCGGCCGGGTGCCCGTACGGGTTGTCCCTGCCCACGCTCACCAGGGCGAGCCGTGGACGGGTGCTGCGCAGCAACTCGGGGTCCTGGTAGGCGGATCCATGGTGGGCGACCTTGAGGACGTCCACCCGCGGCAACGCCGGGTACTGGCGCAGCAGCCCTTGCTGAGCCAGGGGTTCGAGGTCTCCGAGGAGAAGCAGGCTCAGCCCTCCGGTCCGGACGAACAGCGTGACGCTGGCGTCGTTCGGGTCCTCCGGCACGGGGGGCACGGTCACCCGACCCGCCGGTACGCCACCTGTCACCGGCCCGGCCGCCGGCCACAGGACTCGCCAGTCGAGCGGGCCGACGCGGCGGCGTTCACCGGGCACCGCCCGCACCACCGGCACCCGCGCCGCGGCGGCCGTTCTGCGTACGAACACCGCCTGGTCCGGGGGTTCGTCCAGACTCGTCGTCTGGATCACGCCCACCGCTCTGCCCCGCAACACGCCTGGCAGGCCGCGGACATGATCCGCGTGGAAGTGTGTCAGCAGCAGCAGCGGAATCCGGGTGACGCCGAGATCGCGCAGGCAGCGGTCGGCGAGCCGCGGATCGGGGCCGGTGTCGATGACGACCGCCTCACCGCCTCCCGCCGCGAGCACCATGGCGTCGCCCTGGCCCACATCGCACATCACGAACTCCCAGCCCGGTGGCGGCCATCCGGTCAGCACCCGGGTGAGCGGCACCGGTCGGAGCACCATGAGCACCAGCAGCAGCGCGGCGGCCGAACAGACCCAGGGATGGCGCGCCAGGCGGCGGGCGGACAGCGCCGCGACGGCTGTCAGGGCGGCCAGCAGCGCCGCTCCCCGCCAGCCGTCGGGCCAGCCGGCCTCCGCGCCGGGCAGGGCGGCTCCGGTGCGGGCCACGTAGGCGATCCACCCGGCGGGCCGGCCCGCGATCCGGGCCGACAGTTCGGCCACCGGCATGGCCACCGGTGCCAGGGCGAGCGCGGCGAACCCGAGAACGGTGGCCGGTGCCACCGCGAACTCGGCCAGCAGATTGCACGGGATCGCCACCAGGCTGACCCGTGAGGCGAGCACCACGACAACGGGTGCGCACAGCGCCTGCGCCGCGGCCGCCGCGGCCAGCGCTTCGGCGAACCTGGGCGGCACCCGCCGGCGTTGCAGCGCCTCGCTCCATCGCGGCGCGACCGTGAGCATCGCGCCGGTCGCCAGGACGGAGAGGATGAAGCCGTAACTACGCGCCAGCCAGGGGTCGTACAGCACGAGCAGCAGAACGGCGGCGGCCAGCGCGGGGATCAGCGAGCGGCGGCGCCCTGTGCCGATGGCGAGCAGCGTGATCAGTCCGCAGACCGCGGCGCGCAGCACGCTCGGCTCCGGACGGCACACCAGGACGAACGCAACGGTGAGGCCGCCGCCGAGCAACGCGGTCGCACGCAGCGAGATCCCCAGCCTGGGCGCCAGACCGCGGCGTTCGGCCCTGAGCGCGGTGCCGGCCGGACCGATGAACAGCACGAGCAGGGTTGCCAGATTGCCACCGGAGACCGCCATCAGATGGGTGAGGTCGGCCGCTCGGAACGCATCGTGCAGTTCGGGGGTGACCCGTGACGTGTCGCCGACGACCAGCCCCGGCAACAGCGCCCGCGCGTCGGGGTCCAGTCGCCGCGTCGCCCTGCGGAGCCCGGCGCGCAGCCCACCCGCGATGCGCTGAAGGCGGATGGGCGGCCCGGTGACCCGGGGTGGCCCCTTGCCGTCAGGCCGCAGGGCGGCGACGGTGCGCTCACCGCTGTGCAGCGGCGGCGCGAGGCGCCCCGTCAGATGCAGCCTCGTGGAGGGCAGCAGCTGTTGCCACCGCGCCTTCGATGCGCCGGGCTCCACGATGAGCAGCACCGGGGTGCGGAGCCCCGTGACGACGCTGCCGGGTGCGGTGAGTCGGGTGATCTCGGCGTCCAGGAGGAAGGCGGCCGGGGCGCTGTGGTCACCGTGGACCTGGGGCCGGGTCGGGCGTGCGTCGGAGATGACCGTCACGTCCGCGTCGACCCTCGCGAAGCGGCGGGCCAGACCGGGCACCGGCCCCTGCCGTACGTCGGCGGTACGGAGTCCGGCCGACATCGCTCCGGCCGCCGCGCAGAGCAGTACCGCGGCCGCCGCGGTGGCGTGCAGCCGGCGTCGGTCCCGCGCCGCGCCGTTCCCGCCGTCACCACCGCCCGCGCCGTCCGCGCGGTCTCCCGGCCGGGCGCGCGTTGCGTGGGCGGCCGGGATCCGAGACACGGCCAGGAGCACCAGGGCCGCGATGAGGCAGAGCAGCGTCCCCAAGGCCGTACGGCGCACCGGCGCGCCCACGGCGAGCGCGGCGGCCGCCCAGGCGGCGAGAGCCGGCGGGACCAGCCGCAGGTCGGCCGGGCCCTCCTGCCGCGGGTCCGAGGCACCCAGCCGTCGGCCGGACGCCCTGTGAACGTCGTCGGGGAGGACAACATCCGGTGCGACGACCTGGCCGCTCATGGCCGCACCAACGGCTGGAGATCGGCGAAACGGCGGTCACCGATCCCGTTGACCTCACGGAGTTCGTCGACGGACCGGAAGCCGCCGTGTTGTGCGCGGTAGTCGACGATGTGCTGGGCGAGAACCGGACCGACACCGGGCAGCGTGTCCAGCTGTTCGACGGTCGCGGTGTTGAGGCCGATGGGGCCGGCCCCGGTGCCACCCGTGGCAGCCGCACCGGGGACTGCCCCTCCCGGAGCGACGGGACCGGGCCCGCCGGGTGGCGCGCCGACCACGACCTGCTCCCCGTCCACGAGCACCCGTGCCCGGTTGAGCCCGGTGAGATCCACTCCGGTCCTGACCCCGCCCGCGGCCCGCAGCGCGTCGGCGACCCGCGCACCGGACGGCAAGGGATAGATGCCCGGCCGCCGCACCTTGCCGCCGACGTCGACGACGATGCGCTCACCCGATCCGCCGGTGGGCGGACCTCCGGGCGGCACTCCAGGTGCCGGTTCGGGGGTACGGACAGGATCCGTGGCCGAGTCCGCCACCGGGGTGTGCGCGACTGCTCCGACCGGATCGGGAGCACGTACGGAACGGGGCCGTGCGGACCAGAAATGGAACGCGGCGAAAACCGCGGCGGCGACCAGGACGACGGTGAGCGCGGCAAGGGTCCTCGGCTCCAGCCCGCATCTGAGCTGCAGCCACAACGGCAGCCGCTCCCGCACCGCGGGCATCACACGCTCCCGGCGTCCCGGCGCTGCCGGAAGCCGCTCCGCCGTCCGCCCGCGCGCGCCGGACTGCTCGGCCTCCCCCGGGTCGGCAACCGCCGGGGCGGGGGACGGGGGCGGCGACGCCGTCTCCGCGGGCCGGTCCGCAGGCCCTCCGTACGCCCCGCCCATGAGGGCGTCCGCGCGTCGCCGCGACGCTGCGGCGACGATCGCGGCACGCCCTCGCGAGCGGCCTCGGTGCCCGGGTCCGGTGGCCGCGCCGGGTCCAGGGCCGGGGCCGGTGCCCGCACCGGACCTGCGCCGGGCGCGTACCTCCGGGGCCGCAGCGCGACCGGGTCCGCTTCCGCTGCTTGCACGATGTGATCGGAGAGCCATGCCTCACGACGCTAGACATCCGCGCGAAAACTCGCTGAACAGCCCCGACAACGGTGGAAAACAAGCCGGTTGTGGATAACCCGCTCACTCCGGAGGGTGAGATCAGCGCGGTGAGACCACTGCTCCCAGCAGACCCGGGCCGGTGTGCGCGCCGATTACCGCACCCACCTCGCTGACATGCAGATCGACCAGCCCCGGAACCCGCACACGCAGCCGCTCGGCCAGCCGCTCGGCCCGATCGGGCGCCGCCAGGTGGTGCACGGCGATGTCCACCCGGCCGGTGCCCGCCCGCTCGGCGACGATCTCCTCAAGGCGCGCGATCGCCTTCGAGGCCGTCCGCACCTTCTCCAGCAGCTCGATCCTGCCACCGTCCAGCTGCAGCAGCGGTTTCACCGCGAGCGCCGAACCCAGCAGGGCCTGAGCCGTGCCGATGCGTCCGCCGCGACGGAGGTAGTCCAGCGTGTCGACGTAGAAATACGCGGAGGTGTCCGCGGCCCGCTTCTCGGCGGCGGCGACCGCATCCTCCACGGTGCCGCCCGCCTCCGACACCTCGGCGGCCGCCAGCGCGCAGAATCCCAGAGCCATGGCCACCATGCCGCTGTCCACCACCCGTACAGGCACCGGGGCGTCCTTCGCGGCGAGCAGCGCGGCGTCGTACGTGCCGGAGAACTCCGCCGACAGATGCAGCGAGACGACGGCACCAGCGCCCGCCTCGGCCGCTGCCCGGTACGCGGCGGCGAAGACCTCGGGACTGGGCCTGGACGTCGTCACGGGGCGCCGCTTCTGGAGCGCCAGCGCGAGCGAGCGGGCCGAGATCTCGGTGCCCTCCTCCAACGCCTGGTCGCCCAGTACGACGGTCAGGGGCACTGCTGTGATGCCATGCCGCTCCATCGCCTGGGGCGGCAGGTAGGCCGTGGAATCGGTGACGATGGCGACATGGCGGGACATGACCGGGAGGTTACCTGCCGCGGCGGCGGCTCGGCAGTCCGACCCCGACCCAGTGATCGCTTCCGATCGCTTCGGATCGCATCCTGGCATCACCAGTCACTCCGATGCGAACCCGGCCCGGTAGCCGTCGGACGCCGCCCGCCGGGAATCCTCCAGCCACCGTACCTGCGCTTCCGTGGCCCACCGACCGCCCGCGTGCGCCCCGAGGGCCCGAGGGCCACGATCACCTCTCGTGCGGACCTGTGACACCTTCTGCGGCCCCGCCCCGCAGCACTGAAGCACCCCCGTGGGCCGCTCTGTCGCCTCAGCTCGTCGCCTCAGTTCGTGGGCTCGGGTCGCGCGGCCTTCTGCCACGGATGGCCGGTCTCCAGCCGCGGGTCCCGAGCCGTGAGTGCCTCCGGCCCCTCCTGACCGACCGGCGCGCCCCGCATCCGCCCTGCTCCGCTCCGGTCTGCGCCGGCATGCGGTGCCGCACCCGCCGAGGGTTCCTCCACGGTCCAGTGCCGCAGCGCCCCCGCCTCCACATCGATCTGCGTGTTCAGCGCCTCCAGGTCGTCGTCGGCGAACCGGCGAGCCCGGTCACGAGCGGCCCAGCGCAAGGAATCCGCGGAGTGCGTGATGCGCTTCGTACGCTGCTTCAGCCCCGGCAGCAGCGTGGCGACCGTCGCCCGGTCGGGCTCGCGCTCCAGCCGCTTCAGTTCCTCGTCGAGTTCCCGCCCGTGCGCGCTCAGGCGGTGGAACAGTCCCACCGACTCCGAAAGGGAGGCGTCCTCGGCCACCCCCGCCTGCAACGCCTCCTGCGTGGAGCGCATCGACGTACGCAGCGCGAGCCGCATCTGCGCCAGCTCCCCGGCCACACCACTCTGGCCGAAGCTCTTCGCCCGCAGCGCGCCGTCCTCGACGGTGCGACGCGCCTGCGTGATCGTGCGGTCCACGCCCCGCTTGGCGGCGCCGACGACCTTGACGGTCACATACACACCGAGGGCCATGAACGCGACGATGAGCAGCCCCAGGATCAGGATCACGGCTTCCATGACGCCCCTTGGATGTCGATTCGGCTACCAGCCTCTCAACGGTAAACGGAACGGGCAGGCCGCGGGTTCCATCGGAACCCCCAACCTGCCCGTAGGGGAAACCCTCACACCACCGGACGACAGCCGGCGGCCGGCCCGTGGACCGGGACCGTCACGCGGGGACGATGTTGACCAGCTTCGGCGCCCGCACGATCACCTTGCGGATCCCCGCCCCGTCCAGCGCCGCGACGACTGCCGGGTCGGCCAGGGCCAGCGCCTCCAGCTCCGCGTCCGAGATCGACGGCGAGATCTCCAGTCGCGCCCTGACCTTGCCCTTGATCTGTACGACGCAGGTCACGGTCTCGTCCACCACGTATGCCGGGTCGGCGACCGGGAAGTCCTGGTGCACGACCGACTCGGTGTGGCCCAGCCGACGCCACAGCTCCTCGGCGATGTGCGGCGCCAGCGGCGCGACCAGCAGCACCAGCCGCTCGGCCACCGAGCGCGACAGCGGGCCGCCCACCTTGGTCAGGTGGTTGTTCACCTCGGTGACCTTGGCGATCGCGGTGTTGAAGCGCATACCCGCCATGTCCTGACCGACGCCGTCGATGGCCTTGTGCAGCGCCCGCAGGGTGTCCTCGTCGGGCTCGGCGTCCACGACGGTGACCTCACCGGTCTCCTCGTCGACGATGTTGCGCCACAGCCGCTGCAGCAGCCGGTACTGGCCGACGACGGCGCGCGTGTCCCACGGCCGCGACACGTCCAGCGGACCCATCGCCATCTCGTACAGGCGCAGCGTGTCCGCCCCGTACTCGGCGCAGATCTCGTCGGGCGTGACGGCGTTCTTCAGCGACTTGCCCATCTTGCCCAGGACACGGCTGACCTTCTCGCCCTGGTGGTAGAACGCTCCGTCGCGCTCCTCGACCTCGGCCGCCGGGACCGCGATGCCGCGGCTGTCCCGGTAGACGAAGGCCTGGATCATGCCCTGGTTGTACAGCTTGTGGAACGGCTCGGCGGACGAGACGTGCCCCAGGTCGTGCAGCACCTTGGACCAGAAGCGGGCGTACAGCAGGTGCAGTACGGCGTGCTCGGCGCCGCCGACGTACAGGTCGACGCCACCGGTCGGCTGCCCCTCGCGCGGGCCCATCCAGTACTGCTCGATCGCCGGGTCGACCAGCTGACGGTCGTTGTTCGGGTCCAGGTAACGCAGCTCGTACCAGCAGGAACCGGCCCAGTTGGGCATGGTGTTGGTCTCGCGGCGGTACTTCTTCGGGCCGTTGCCGTCACCCAGGTCCAGCGTGACGTTGACCCAGTCGGCGTTCCGGGACAGCGGGGTCTCGGGCTGGGTGTCGGCGTCCTCCGGGTCGAAGGTGCGCGGCGAGTAGTCGTCGACCTCCGGCAGCTCCAGCGGCAGCATCGACTCGGGCAGCGGGTGGGCGATGCCGTCCTCGTCGTACACGATCGGGAAGGGCTCGCCCCAGTAGCGCTGACGGCTGAACAGCCAGTCGCGCAGCCGGAAGTTGACGGTTCCCTCGCCCAGGCCCTTCACCCGCAGCCACTCGGTGATCTTCGCCTTGGCTTCGACGACACCCAGGCCGTCCAGCGAGATCTCGTCGCTCGCGGAGTTGACCAGCTTCGCGTCGTACGAGGCGAACGCGTCCTCCCACGTGGAGGCGTCCGTACCGCGGTCGTCCGACGGCTCGACGACGCAGCGCATCGGCAGCTCGAAGGCGCGCGCGAACGCGAAGTCACGCGCGTCGTGCGCCGGTACGGCCATGATCGCGCCGGTGCCGTAGCCCATCAGGACGTAGTCGGCGATGAAGACGGGCACCTTTTCGCCGCTGACCGGGTTGGTCGCGTACGCGCCGGTGAAGACGCCGGTCTTGTCCTTGGCCTCGGCCTGCCGCTCCACGTCGGACTTGGCGGCGGCCTGCTTGCGGTACGCGGTGACGGCCTCCGCCGGGGACGCGTGCCCGCCGGTCCACACCGGGTGGGTGCCCTCGGGCCAGGCGGCCGGAATGATCCGCTCCACCAGGTCGTGCTCCGGCGCCAGCACCATGTAGGTGGCGCCGAACAGGGTGTCCTGGCGGGTGGTGAAGACGGTGATGTCACCGGCACCGTCGACCGGGAAGTCGACACGCGCGCCTTCTGAACGCCCGATCCAGTTGCGCTGCTGCAGCTTGATCGCCTCGGGCCAGTCCAGCCCGTCCAGGTCGTTCAGCAGCCGGTCGGCGTAGGCGGTGATGCGCATGTTCCACTGGCGCAGCTTGGCCTTGAAGACAGGGAAGTTGCCCCGCTCGGAACGGCCGTCGGCCGTCACCTCCTCGTTGGCCAGCACGGTGCCCAGCCCGGGCGACCAGTTGACGGGCGCGTCGGAGGCGTACGCCAGGCGGTACCCGCCCAGCACGTCGGCGCGCTCGGCTGCGCTCAGCGCGCTCCAGTCGCGGCCGTCCGGGGTCGGGCGTTCACCGTTCTCGAACTGCGCGACCAGGTCGGCGATCGGACGCGCCCTGTCCGCCTCGGTGTCGTACCAGGAGTTGAAGATCTGCAGGAAGATCCACTGGGTCCACTTGTAGTAGTCCGCCTCGATCGTCGCGAACGAGCGGCGCTTGTCGTGGCCCAGTCCCAGCCGGCGCAGCTGGGACTTCATGTTGACCATGTTGGCCTCGGTGGAGGCGCGCGGGTGCGTCCCGGTCTGTACGGCGTACTGCTCGGCCGGCAGGCCGAAGGCGTCGAAGCCCAGGGTGTGCAGCACGTTGTGCCCGGTCATGCGCTGGTGGCGGGCGAAGACATCGGTGGCGATGTAGCCCAGCGGGTGACCGACGTGCAGGCCCGCACCCGAGGGGTACGGGAACATGTCCATGATGAACTTCTTCGGCTTGGCGGCCAGCTCCGGGTCGTCCGCCAGGTCACCGGTCGGGTTCGGCGCCTCGTACGTGCCGTGGGCGTCCCAGAAGTCCTGCCAGCGTGCCTCGATGTCGGCAGCCATCGCCGCCGTGTAGCGGTGCGGCGCAGCCACGTCGACTGCGGAATTCGTCTCGCTCATGATCCTCAAAGCTCCATCGATCGTCATCTGCCAGCGCTTACGGAAACGAAAAAGCCCCTCGCACAGGAGGGGACGCCGCGCCGATTCCAACCAGGCATGTTCACCGGTCGGGACTGATCAGCGCGGCTCGCTAAGCAGAAGGCGTACGGCACGCATGGCGTCAGGGTACCGCACGGGCCCGGAGCCCAGCCGGGCACTTCCGCTCCGCGGACGGCGTCCGGAGGGAGCGGTGCGGGGAAGCCCGCTGCGGGGCGGACATCAGGCGGCTGCAGAACGTCCGGGAAGCAGTGGTTACTCCGCGTACCGCCCTGTATCGGGGCAACCGCTCAAACCTCGTACTGGCCGGTATGGAGCGACTTAGCATGCGGCAACGGGACCGCTTTGCCGAACCATTCGGAGTTGCCCCAATGAACCCTCATCGCAAGATCCGCTCATCCCCCACCTTGAGCGCCGGACCGAGCCGCCCGGTACAGGGCGGGCTGACCGTCGCCGTGCTGGTTCTCATCCCTCTGCTCGCCGTCGCAGGGAGCGACGACTTGCGCGCCGCACTCGACTTCACGACCGGCGTACTGTCGCTGGTCTCGCTCACCGCAGCCGTGGCCTGGGGCCTGATCGCCACCGACCGGCTGCTCCTCTCCTCGCGGCAGCGCCTGCTCGGCCAGGGCATCCACCGGGCCGCCGCCTCCGCCTCGCTCGGGTTCCTCCTTCTGCACGTCACCGTGAAGGTCACGCTGGGACACGTGGCGCTGCTCGGTGCCCTCGTCCCCTTCGGTCTCGGGGTGCACGGGACGGCGGGGCTGATCGGCTTCGGCTCACTGGCCGGGCTGCTGATGGTGGTGGCCGCCGCGACCGGCGCGATGCGCAGCGCCTTCGCCACCCCCGGCCGGACGGCCGGCCGCTGGCGCGCCCTGCACGCTCTGTCCTATCCGGCCTGGTGCACCGCGCTGGTCCACGGGCTGTACGCGGGCAGGCCGCCCGCGACCTGGGTCGTCGTGATGTACAGCCTGTCGCTGCTCGCGGTGGCCGCGGCCCTGTGCCTGCGCCGTCTGCCGCCCCCGGCGAAGCGCCGGATCGCCGGTCTGATCACCGCTCTGATCAGGCCGGACGCGCTCCCCGCCGAACCGGACCCGGCGCTTCGGGAATCCCGGCCGCCCGGCGCGGACCGCGCGGATCCGCTGAGCCGGGAGGACCGCAGCCGGTCGTACGGGGTCCGGGACGTGCTGGGCCGGGAGCCGTCCGGCGGCGCGCTGCCGTCGCCGCCCGCCCCCCTGCGGATGCCCTTCGCCGCCCCCGCCCCGCCGCTGTACGAGGCACCGCCCCGCAGCTCCGACCGCCTGGACATCAGTCACGGGACCGATCCCATGGCGGACACGGGGCCCGTCCGCTCCGGCCGCGGCCCGGGGATATCGGCCGGGTACCGAGCCGTCTCCCGGGCGGCCGGGACCACGGTCCCGGGACCGGGTCCCCAGCAGCCGGCCGGCCGCTGGCCCGCCCCGTCACCCTCGCCGCCGGCCCAGGCGTTCCGTCCCCCGTACGAGCCCGCGCAGGAGCACCCGTACGACCCGTACGCAGCCGATGGTCCGACCGGCCCGCTGCCCGCCGTCGACGAGACCGCGCCACTGCCGGGGCCGCTCTACCCACCCCCTGCCGGAGAACCCTGGCAGGCACCCGCAGGAGACCGACCGTGAATCTCCCCCTCCCCGATGTGCCGGAGGTCCGCGTCGTCGGCCTCCCTCAGCTCACCACCGGGTTCGACCTGGTGGAGCGGCTCGACCTCACCATGCATCTGAAGGTGCACGGACCGCTGGAGCCGATGACCGGAGAGCGTCTGGCCGAACTGGCCGAAACCATCTCGCTGCGCGGCCGCGGCGGCGCCGGCTTTCCGTTCGGCAAGAAACTGCGGGCGGTCGCCAAGGCGTCCATCCGGCGCGGGGTCCGCCCGGTCGTCGTGATCAACGGCAGCGAGGGCGAGCCCGCCTGCCGCAAGGACACCGTCCTGCTCAACCGCGCGCCGCACCTCATCCTGGACGGTGCCCTCCTGGCGGCGGAGGCGCTCGGCGCCCGCACACTGATCGTCGCGGTCACCCGTAACTCCACGGAGATCTCCATACGCGCCGCCCTCGCCGAGCGGGGTCTGTCCGACCGGCGCGGGCGGCAGCTGCGCGCCCGTGTGGTGCGCACTCCCGAGCGGATGGTCTCCGGCGAGGCGTCGGCCGTCATCAGGGCCGCGGCCGGCGGTCCCGCCCTGCCGCCGGGCCGTCGCGAACGAGCGGCGGAGTCGGGGGTGGGCGGCGCCCCGACGCTGCTGTCGAACGCGGAGACGTACGCACAGCTCGCCGTCGCCGCCCGGATCGGCGCCCGCCGCTACGGTCACACCGGCCTTCCCGACGAGCCCGGCACCGTGCTGCTCACCCTCTCCGGCGCCGTCGCCCGCCCGATGGTCATCGAGGTGCCCACCGGTGTGCCGCTGCGGTACGTGCTGCAGCTGGCCGGCGCGCCGCCGCTGCCCCAGGGCGTGCTGACCGGCGGTTACCACGGCAACTGGATCGACGCGATGGCCTGCCACGACGCGGTGGTGTCCCGGGCTTCCCTGGCGGCGGCGGGCGGCGCCCTGGGCGCCGGCGCGATCCTGCCGATCGGGCCCGAGACCTGCCCGCTCGGCGAGTCGTTGCGGATCGCGAACTGGCTGGCCGCCGAGACCGCGGGTCAGTGCGGCCCCTGCAAGCTGGGGCTGCCGGCCGCCGCGGGCGGACTCTCCGACGTGCTGCACGGGGGCGGGCCCGCGGCCCTGGAGGCGTTGCGCGAGGTGACCCAGGCGGTGAAGGGCCGGGGAGCCTGCAAGCATCCGGACGGCTCGGCCCGCTTCCTGACATCGACCCTGTCCGCGTTCACGGACGACCTGGCGGCCCACGTCCTGGACGGCGGCTGCGGCCGGGAGACGCTCGGCGTCCTCCCGCTGCCGGCGCCCGGCTACCAGGACCTGGAGGAGTCCATTCCGAGCGGCGAGAAGCTGGCGGTGGACTGGACGCTCTGCAAGGGCCACGGGCTCTGTGCGGACATCGTCCCGGAGCTGATCAGACTGGGCCCCGACGGGTATCCCGCGCTCGCGGACGCCGCGGTTCCGATGCATCTGCGGGGACGCGCCCAGCGTGCCGTGAGCCGCTGCCCCGCGCTGGCACTCCGCATCGAGCAGGCACCGGCGGAACGTCCCGCGCTGCCGCCGGGCACCGGACGGAAGGCTCTCGGCAGCGGCCGCAGTTGACTCGCACAGCCAAGAAGCGGGGGGTCCGTGCCCGCGAAGCCACAACCTAGGAAATCACAGAGGGACTAAACTTAAAATAAAAAAAGTAAAACAAAAACACAAACACACCCAGAAAAACCAAAAAAAAAAAACAAAAAAAGAAAAAAAA
>NZ_JBHVWN010000054.1:0-53231 GCF_042882275.1 Streptomyces sp. NPDC058231
TTTTTAATCATCCGCCCACCCCCGATATATACACCCCCACTATCGTCGGCCGCGTCAGTTTTTTATAAGACCCCGGGCTCGTACCGGCACCGCGTCCGGCCGGCGCCGCGGGGCGGCGCCGGCCGGAACGGTCAGCTGGACCGGTCGCCCTGCTCCGCCTTCTTCTCCTTGATCCGCACCGCTTCCTTGCGGACCTCGGCCTGAGTGGCGCGTTCCTTCCGCAGCCACTCGGGAAGGTCCTGCTTCAGGGCGTCGATCTGCTCCGTGGTGAGGGGCTCCGTCACTCCGCCCCGCGCGAGACCCGCGATGGAGACACCGAGCTTCGCCGCGACCACCGGCCGGGGGTGCGGTCCGTTGTGCCGCAGTTCCTGCAGCCACTCGGGCGGATCGGCCTGCAGCGCGTTCAGCTCGCTGCGCGAGACGACACCCTCCTGGAACTCGGCGGGGGTGGCCTCTAGGTACACACCCAGCTTCTTCGCCGCGGTTGCGGGCTTCATCGTCTGGGTGGTCGGGTGCGACTTCATGTGTCAAGAGTAGCGAGCGTGTGCGATACCGCCGACCACGACCGGTAACCTGGCGGAGTGACAGGCTCCGACGTACCCCCTTCGTTCCGGCTCGCTTATGTCCCAGGCGTGACGCCGACCAAATGGGTGCGTATCTGGAACGAGCGGCTGCCCGACATCCCCCTGACCCTGGTCGCGGTGACCGCAGCCGAGGCACCCGGTGTGCTGCGCGGCGGCGGCGCCGACGCGGGATTCGTCCGGTTGCCGATCGACCGGACGGACCTCAGCGCGATCCCCCTCTACACCGAGACGACGGTGGTCGTGGTCCCGAAGGACCACGTTCTGGCGGCGGCCGACGAGGTGTCCGAGGAGGATCTGGCCGACGACATCGTGCTGCACCCGCTCGACGACACCCTCGGCTGGGAGAATCCGCCGGGCCTTCCGGCGATCGAACGCCCCGAGACGACGGCGGACGCCGTCGCGCTGGTGGGGGCGGGGGTGGGGCTGCTCGTCGTCCCGCAGTCGCTCGCCCGCCTGCACCACCGCAAGGACCTCACCTACCGCACGCTGACGGGCGCCCCCGAGTCGCGCGTCGCGCTGTCGTGGCCCGAGGAGCGAACCACCGACATGGTGGAGGACTTCATCGGGATCGTCCGCGGGCGGACCGTGAACAGCTCCCGGGGCCGCACCGCGCCCGCGGCGCAGCCGAAGCCGAGCAAGCGGACCGGCACGGGCGGAGCGCCGCGGAAGCCCGCGGCCGGGAAGTCGGCCGGCAAGACGTCCGGCAGGAGCCCGCGGAGCGGTTCCGGCAGTCCCAAGGGCGGCCGACGCGGCAAGCCTCGCGGCCGGTAGCGGTCCGGTCAGTGACGCAGGGCCCTGCCCACGTCGGCGGTGATGTCGCCGCCGAGGCTGCGGTTGCTGCGGGCCGTGGCTTTCTTGGGGGTACGGGGCTCGACGTCGTCGACCGTCACCACGGCCGTGTCCAGCAGATTGCCGCTTCCGTCACGGAAGTTGACCTGCACCATGTAGGACTTGGCCGAGTCGGTGATGTTCGTCACGGTGATCGTGGCGACGGCCCGGCCGTCGTTGTTGTTGGCCACGGCACCGACCTTGACGTCCTTCTTGGCATTGACGCCGTTCTTGAAGCCGTCCAGTTTCTCCTGCGCGGCGGCCGTCGCCGAGGCCATCACGTCGGAGCCCCGGGACGCCGCCGACGCGGCGGCGGACGCGGCCCCGG
This sequence comes from Streptomyces sp. NPDC058231, assembly GCF_042882275.1. Lineage (NCBI taxonomy): Bacteria > Bacillati > Actinomycetota > Actinomycetes > Kitasatosporales > Streptomycetaceae > Streptomyces > Streptomyces sp. NPDC058231. The sequence goes on from NZ_JBHVWN010000054.1 coordinate 1,741, forward strand.
ACACCGTGCTGGACACCTTGCCGCCGTCGTCCGAGCAGCCGGTCGCGGCTGATGCGACGGCCGCGGTGAGCAGCCCTGCCGCTATGCCTCGTACGGATCGACTCGTCATCGTGCCTCCCAGGAACTCAGCAGTCGTTCCAGTCAAGGCCGGGGTGGAGTCGCGCGCACTCCGCGCCCGCCGATCGGGTGAGAAGGGTGCGACCGGGGGCGGGCCGTGAGCTCGCGGACCGGCGCGGGAAGGCCGAGGCTGGGCCCATGAGCGACCCGGGCCCCTGCGGACCCCCTCGGCGGCAGTGGCCCCAGGTGGTTCTCCTCGCCGCCTTGCTGGTGGCCGCCTGCTGCGCCGCCGTCGTGGGGGTGCTCGCCGGCGCGTGGTCCCGGGAGAGTGCGGGGACCGTCCGGATCACGTACGAGGTCACCGGCACCGCGAAGGGCGTCACGCTCACCTTCCCCGTCTGGCGGGACGGCCGGCTGTCGACGGAGCGGGTCACCGTGCGACGTCTGCCGTGGACGGGGGAGGTGGAGACCAGAGGTTTCCTGAAGGGCGGCTCCTTCACCGCCACCCTGGGGAGATCGGGCGGCGAGGTCGCCTGCGCGGTAACGGTGGACGACGGCACCTACCGGACCGCCTCGGCCGCCGGGGCGTTCGCCACAGCCGTCTGCGGCGGGTTCTGAAACAGATGGACGCGCCTGTGCCCCCGGCGTCCCGGGGGCACAGGGCTCGGGCGCTCCGGTCGTCAGCGTCCGTAGCGGATCAGGGCACGGACCATGCGGCAGGTCGTGTCGGACGGCGGGTGGATGCCGATGCGCTCGGCGGTCGTCCGTATCCTGTCGTTGCCCGCGCCGGACGGGTGGTACACGCCCGTGTCGAGCAGGGCGATCGCCAGGCGCATGGCCTTCAGGCGGCGGTTGTGGGAGACGTACCACTCGCGGGGCCGGCCCGCGGGGAGCGGCTTCTTCTGCAGGGGCTGGTGGAGCGGCTTGGTCGTGACTGCGGCAACGGCCATGGGCAACCTCCTGGCACCGTCGTGAAACCCTCACGAACTACCTCCATTTTACGGTCCAGCACTGACAATCGCCCCTGCCCAGAGGGGATTTCGCGCTGCTCGTCCAGTACCGTCGACCCCATGGAGATCTGGATCAATCCCGCATGTTCCAAGTGCCGCAGCGCGGTGCAGCTGCTGGATGCGGAGGGGGCCGAATACACCGTCCGCCGCTATCTGGAGGACGTGCCGTCGCCGGACGAGATCCGGGCCGTGCTCGACCGGCTCGGACTGGAGCCGTGGGACATCACGCGGACGCAGGAGGCGGACGCGAAGGAGCTGGGGCTCAAGGACTGGCCGCGCGAGGCGGATTCGCGGGAACGGTGGATCGCGGCGCTCGCCGGGCACCCGAAGCTGATCCAGCGGCCGATCATCACCGCGGAGGACGGAACGGCCGTCGTGGGGCGCACGGAGGAAGCGGTACGGGACGCGCTGGGGCGCTGAGTCCGGCGGGAATCAGCGGTTCGGCCGGAACTCCTCGACGCCGTGGTGCGGCCGCTGAGACGAACGCCGCTGTTGCTCGTACGTAGGGACACACGCACCGCATCCGGCCCAGGCGCATCGGGCGTTCCGGCCGGGGACAGGAGTCCTACGTGTCACGCAGGAAGACCCTCAGCCGCAAGAAGAAGCTCGCCCTGCTGGTCGGGGCAGCCGCACTCGCCGGCGGGACGGCGGCCGTGCTGGCCGGGACCAGTCAGGCCGCGCAGTCGCCGCCGGACCGGGCCTCGTCGGTCGTCTGTACCGGACTGACCACGGCGCTCGGCAACAACGAGCGGTTCATCGCCGGTCAGCGGGCGAATCCGGATGCCGGGTCGGCTGCCCGGATCGCCAACCGGCAGGCCGTGATCGCGGAGATCCGGCGCCAGCAGGCCGCCTCGGGGTGCGGCGGGGCGGCCGAGGCGGGGGCGACGGATCCCACCGCATCCGCCTCGGCCCCCGCATCCGCAGCCGCCTCCGCATCCGCATCCGGGAGCGCGACCCCCGCTCCGCCCGGCGGAGGGGGCCGGCCCACCGGCGATGTCGTCTGTGCCGGATCCACCGTGACGCTGTCCGGCGAGTCAGGCGCCCCCGCCGCGTCCAGCAATCAGTTCCCGGTCGGCACCGCACTCAAGGTGACCAACCTGGACAACGGCAAGTCCACGACGGTGACGGTCACTTCACCGTCCGGCAGCTGCGCCCTGCTGAACGACGCGGCGTTCGAGCAGGTCCGCGAGCCGGGCAAGTTCCTGATCCGGCGCGCCCGGATAGAGCGCGTGCGCTGACGGGTCCGGGCCCGGGCGGATCAGGGGCGCAGGGCGGCCTCCGCCTCGGCCAGCAGTTCGGTCAGCCGCAGTCCGAACCGTACGTCGCAGGGATGCGGCACCCCCGTACGCACCGCCTCGAGCAGTGCGTCCACCGCCGCGCGGAACGCGCTCACCGCGTCGCCTCCGCCCGGCAGCGTCGTCACCCCTGAATCGCCCCTGAACTCGACCTCCGTACCGGCCGCTCCGAGCGGTGCGTCCAGTGCGAGCGTCACCGTGCTGGACGCACCGGAGGTGTGGCGGAGGATCAGGTGGGTGGTGTCGGCGGGGCCGCGTGCGGCGGTCAGTTCCGTGACGTCGCCGAGCACCGGCAGCAGGACCGACAGCGCGTGCGGTCCGACGTCCCACAGGCCGCCCTTGTCGCGGCGCCACGGCGAGGCCGCGAACTCGCTCTCCGCTCCAGGGGCGTACAGCGCGCCGATCCACTGGGCGCGGGCGGTGAACCAGCCACCCCGCGCGGCCTGCTCGGCGACCCACGCCGCGGTCGGCTCGGCGAACCGCATCGTGCAGAAGACGACGGACGCGACCTGCGCCCGGTCGGCCGCCTCGGCCACCTCGCGGGCCCCGGCCACCGTCGTCGCGACCGGCTTGTCCATCAGCAGGTGGCATCCCGCGGCCGCGGCACGGGCCGCGAGCGGGGCCTGGACGTCCGGCGGCAGGGCGAACGCGACGGCGTCGCTCGCGGCGAGGAGTTCGTCCACACCCGTGTCACCGGTGTACGCCTTGGTGCCGTGAGCGGCGGCGAGCGCGTTCGCCGCCTCGGGTCGGCGGCCCCAGACACCGCTGAGCACGACGCCCGGGTGGGCGGCGAGCGCGGGTGCCTGGGTGATCCGGGCCCAGGGGCCGGTGCCGAGAAGGCCGATACGCAGGGGGGCGGCGGGTGATGTCGTCATGAGGCCAGTCTGCCTGGTCCGCTTATCGGGTGGCGGCACACGACGGTCCGCGGTTACGTTGGCGGAGCCGGCCGCGGGACTCCGGCTGCGACTTCCGGGACTTGCCTCTGAAGCACTGATTTCGCTGTTCGCGCCCCCATTCCCCGGCCGGCTTCCGCATCTGCGGGCACCGCGGCGGAACAGCACAGGGGGACGGGGATGACGGACAGGGACACGGACACGTACGCCGACCTCGTTGCCGCCGAGGACGTCCTCCTCTTCGTCAATGCCGCGATCACCGGGACCGGTCAGCGCGAATTCGGGTCCTGGGCCTATCGGCAGCAGCTGTCGCTGGACTTCCTGCACGAGTACGTACGGGTCAACTACCGCAAGGTGTACGCAGCTTCGCTCGCCCTTGGCATCAACGACCACAATGCGGTCCGCATCCTGCGGGGACTGCTGGAGACCTCCGCCGAAGCGACCTCGGAGGAGAAGCGCACCGAGGGCCTGCTGATCGCGGCCCGGCTGGCGAAGCTTCCTCCGCAGCGTGTCTACCGCTTGTTCCGGCTGCTGCGCGACGCCGGGGTCAACAACCGGCGCACCCGCGCGATCGTGCGTGAGTGGCTGGCATCCCGGCCGGACCTGGCCCATGACGCGGTGAAGTACCGCGTCGGGCTGAGGACCGCCGCCCGGCACGCCCATCTCTCCCTCCGCGACGAAACTTCCGAAGCACCGCACGAGCTCGGTGACTTCCTGTTCCGGCCGGGGCGGGTTCCGCGCTACCGGCACCGGCTGCTCGACGCCTGGCGCCGAGCCCACTACGAGCAGGGCGCCGTCGACGAACTGCCCTTCAGCGTCGCCGAGGGGTTCGCCGCCAGGCACGGCATGAAGCGCGATGCGTTCCTGGAGCGGATGGAACCGCGCATGACGCGGCTGGAGCGGCTGCGCACCCAGGAGCAGCGGACCGCGGACAGCGCGACGGGGCTGCCCGCCGGGGCCGGCCTGGGGGTGATGCCGCTGACCCGGCTCGCTCTGTACGTCCTGACGTTCGGCTTCGAGCGGCGCGGCCTGCACCGTGCGGAGCTGACCCGGGCACTGCGGGGGCCGCCCGCCGCGCCGCCGGCCCGCATGCCGGGAGCTGGGGGCGGGTCGCCGCCGTGCTGGACGACAGCTACTCGTCGTCCGGGTCGGCCGAGAAGCGGCGCCGTCCGCTGGCCGTGGCGTTGGCCTGCCATTTCCTGCTGGAGGCGCTGGCCGCGCCCGGTGCTTACGCCTCGCTGTGGACTTCGGGCGCCACCGATCCGCTGCTGGTACGGCCGTGGGGTCCGACTCCGCTGGGCACCCGGATCCTGGACGCCCTGGAGCACGGGCCCGACCGGCTGGTCATCGTGTCGGACGGCTGGGACAACGCACCGCCCGGACTGGCCGGCGAGGTGCTGCGGGTGTGGCGGACCAGGATCGATCCGGACCGACGCACCGCTGTGGTCCACGTGAACCCCGTATACGAAGCGGACGGATTCGACGTGCGGCGGCTCGCGCCGGGCGTGCCGACGGCCGGTATCCGTGACGCCGAGGATCTGCCCGCACTGGTGGAGATCGCACGGTTCGCGGAGGGCGGCACGGGAGCGGCCGCCCTGCACGCGTACCTGGACCGGCAGGTCGCGCGTTTCGTCACCGGCACGGACCAGGGAGAGCGGCGAGAGTGAACACGTTGGAGCTGACCGGACTCACCGTCCGGCCCTCCCAGGTGTGGGGCGGCATCCGGCTGGTGCCACTGGTACGCGCGGAACCCGTCGCGGGGCTCCGGCTGCACCGGGAGATCTACCGGGGCTTCGGCGGCAGCGTCGTCGACACCGGGCCGCGGACGCAGTACACGTCGTACATCCCGCACGGTTTCGTCGCCGACTGGTCGACGGTGCGGACACCGGACGGCAGCGGCGGGCAGCGCGCCGCGTACGGGACGCAGCTCGGCGTCGGTGACAGCGGCGCCCTCGCCCGGCCGCCCGTCACCGCTGCGCTGCCGCGCCACCGCGGCACGCACCACCGCATGGCCAAGCGGCTCCCCGGCGACCGGCTGCGCTTCCTGCCGTTGCACCTGGCGCTGGAGGGATATCTCTCGCTGCATTTCGGCGGACCGTCCGTCGCCTGGGAGGAGTGGTCACGGCAGGCGCTGCGCGACGGGCTGTCGCCGCGCGCCGAGGACGCGTACACGGGCAGGTCGGTGCGCGGGCTCGACGACGCCCTGCGGGTCTTCGAGATCCATCCCGGCCAGTGCGGGGTGATGGTGTACGCGGCTGATGCCCTCGCCGCCGCCTTCGTGCTGCCGCACCCGGACGACTACCGGCTTCTGCACTCCTCGCTCGTCGAGGATCTGTACGGGGAACTCGTCCACCAGTACGCGCTGTACGGCGGTCCGGTACCGGAGTTCGGGGCGCGGATCGCCGACAGTGCGCGGATGGGGACGCTCGCCGGTCTGCGGGCGGCCGCGCGGGCGCAGGAGCAGGAGTGGAGCCGGGCGCACGACGCCCTGTTCGCACGCGAGTTGCTGGACACGGCGTACTCCTTCGACCGGGTCCACCGGATGGGCCCGTTCACGCTGTGGCGTTTCCTGCCGCCGTTCGACCGGAGCGGGGGCGGCAGGCACATCGGCGAGACGATCACCGGCCCCCAGGGGCAGGTCGCGTATCTGAAGACCTTCCGGCTGTCCGACGCGCAGATACGACGCGGCCACCTGCTGAACACGCTCGCCGCCGCCGACTGGCAGCTCGCGCGGGCGGCCGTGACACTGGGCAGCACCGAGGAGGAGCTGGTGCGCCGGATCCGCGCCGCCGGTTTCGGAGAGCTCCTCAAGGACCGGGAACAACGCAACAAACCTCGGTAACACGGGGTTCACATTCGGGCAACGGACGGGAAATCGCGTCTTGCGAAGCTGCGCTGCAGAGACCGGACCGCAGACCGCAGCACCGCAGCACCCCCAAAGGATGGCTTCCGTGACGTTCAAGGCTGAGTACATCTGGATCGACGGCACCGAGCCGACCGCCAAGCTCCGTTCGAAGACGAAGATCATGGCCGGCGAGCCCTCGGGAGACGTCGCGGGGCTGCCCATCTGGGGCTTCGACGGATCCAGCACCAACCAGGCCGAGGGCCACGCCTCCGACCGGGTGCTGAAGCCGGTCTTCTCCTGCCCGGACCCGATCCGCGGCGGCGACGACATCCTCGTCCTGTGCGAGGTCTTCAACATCGACATGACGCCGCACGAGTCCAACACCCGCGCCACGCTGCGTCCGGTCGCCGAGCAGTTCGCCGGCCAGGAGCCGATCTTCGGCATCGAGCAGGAGTACACCTTCTTCGACGGCCACCGGCCGCTCGGCTTCCCCGTGGGCGGCTTCCCGGCCGCGCAGGGCGGCTACTACTGCGGTGTCGGCTCCGACGAGATCTTCGGCCGCGAGATCGTCGAGAAGCACCTCGACAACTGCCTGAAGGCGGGGCTGGGCATCTCCGGCATCAACGCCGAGGTCATGCCCGGCCAGTGGGAGTTCCAGGTGGGTCCGCTGTCGCCGCTCGAGGTCTCCGACCAGCTGTGGGTCGCCCGCTGGCTGCTCTACCGCACCGCCGAGGACTTCAACGTCTCCGCGACCCTGGACCCGAAGCCGGTCAAGGGCGACTGGAACGGCGCGGGCGCGCACACCAACTTCTCCACCAGGGCGATGCGCGAGGGCTACGACGCGATCATCACCGCGTGCGAGTCGCTGGGCGAGGGCTCGAAGCCGCTGGACCACGTGAAGAACTACGGCGCGGGCATCGACGACCGCCTCACCGGTCTGCACGAGACCGCCCCGTGGAACGAGTACAGCTACGGCGTCTCCAACCGCGGTGCCTCGGTCCGTATCCCGTGGCAGGTCGAGCAGGACCAGAAGGGCTACATCGAGGACCGTCGCCCCAACGCCAACGTCGACCCGTACGTCGTCACGCGGCTGATCGTCGACACCTGCTGCACGGCGCTGGAGAAGGCCGACCAGGCCTGATCCGCCACGGCACGGTAAGGAAGGGGGCGCCCGCCGGGGACGGTGGCCGCCCCCTTCGGCGTGCCCGGCGAGCTGTCGGTGCCGCGTGTCAGGATCGGCCCATGCTCGACATCAAGGTGAAGACCGAGAACCGGCAGACCCACACCCGCATTCCGGCGTGGGCGCTGAGCGACCTGGCGCACCGGATCGGTGGGGAGGCGGACCGCTTCCTGGTGGTCCAGCGGGTGCCGGACCGGCCGGGCCACTTCGTGCAGACCTGGCACGAAAACGGCGGGGACTATCAGCTGGAGTACCGCGACGGCGGTCCGGAACGGCATTTCCGGGTGACCGCCGGCTCCCCGGAGCGGATCGCCGAGGTGATGACCCGCTGGGCACGCCAGGAGCCGCAGTGGGATGCGGGAATCGTCTGGGAGAGCGCCGGCCTGCCCGCCGCCGAACCGGTGCCCCCGATGCCCGCGGAGATCGAGGAGCAGCTGACGGAGCGGATCCGCCTGGCGCTGCGCGGCGGCTACGGCACGGTGAAGTCACTGACCGAGCTGGCCGAGTACCACCTCGCCGAGGACGGTGTCCGTCCGGTGACGACGGCGCAGGCCCGGCAGTTGGTGGAGCGACTGTGGGGGGCGCGGGTCGACGAGCAGGAACAGTGGACCGATGTGACGGACGCGGACCGGCTGGAGCGGGCCTTCGCCGCACTGGACGCGAGCGGCATCACGGCGCGGGAGGACTTCGCCTGCTGCCGCTCCTGCGGGCTGGGCGAGATCCACGCGGACGGCGACGAGGACGCGCGGGGCTTCGTCTTCTTCCACTCCCAGTGCACGGAGGCCGTTGCGCTCGGGCACGGTCTCTCGCTCCACTACGGCGGGTTCGACGGGTCGGAGGCGACGACCACCGCGATCGGTCACGAGGTCGCGGCGGCGCTCACGGCGGCGGGGCTGACGGTGAAGTGGGACGGGTCGCCCGGGCAGTCGATCGAACTGACCGGCCCGGACTGGCGCAAGCGGCTGGTCGGTTGAGTCCGATCGGGCGGTTCACCGCCGGCGGGGGACGAGGGAAGGGGCCGGGGTGGCCACGGGGCGGGCTGGCGTCACGCAAACGGTCCGTATCGACAGGTGGGAGAAGCCTGCTGCACCGGAGCATTGTCTGGTCTAATGGGTCCATGGCCGGTTTCCAGTACACCTCATCAGGTCGCAGCGACCTTGAGCCGTTCTGGCCTTCCCGTCAGCATCATGACTTCGACCGGGTGTGTTGCCGCGCGAGGAACGCGCAGGCCCTCTAAAGCCGCTCACCCCGGTCTTCGGTCCGCGCGCACGACGCAAGTCCGTCCCTCGACGACTCCTTCGCGCGAAAGAGCTGACACCCATGGCGAACGCCCGTACCTTCTCCGCCGCCGCTGCCACCGCAGCATCCACGGCGACCGCTGCGGCCACCCCCTCCGCCCGTTCCGTCTCCCCCAACCGCCACCGGCTGCGCGCCGTCGCCCCCGACGAGGTCGTCCAACTGGCCGACGTGGCCGACTTCCTGCCGCCGGGGGCGACCTGGCTGCCCGCCCCCCAGCACACCGTTCCGGCCCTGCCGGGCCAGCCGCCGATGATCGGCTACCTGGTCCTCGTACCGGCCGACCAGCAGCCCGCCGTCATCGGCGCGGCGGCAGCGGCCGCGCAGCGCATCGTTCCCGAGCCGCCGGCGCCCCCGGCGGCGGGCGCGGTGCACATCGACAACGCGCAGCGCACGGCGGCGGTGGACGGGAAAGTCCTCGACCTCACGTTCCTCGAGTTCGAACTGCTCGCCCACCTGGTGGCGTACCCGCACCGGGTGCACACCCGGGACCAGTTGGTGACCACCGTCTGGGGGTACGGTCACGTGGGTGACGGGCGCACCGTCGACGTCCATATCGCCCGGCTGCGCCGCAAGCTCGGCGCGGATCACCGCCGGTCGATCCAGACGGTACGGCGCGTCGGCTACAAGTACGCGCCCTGACGGCTTCCGTACGGGCGGGCCCCGGCCCTCCGGGTATGTCACCGGTCGGCCGGGGCCTGCCGCCTCCGCCGGGGGTCCCGCCCCCGGCCGATGGCTCAGCCGGCCGAGCTCAGGTGCAGTGTGGTCGCGCCCAGGTGCGGTGCGGCCCGGGACTCCAGGACCTTGACCCGTACCGCGGTCGCGGTGACGGGCGAGGCGAGCGGCAGGATGCGCTCGTTGCCGATGGTGGTTCCCTCGGCGATCCGCTGCCAGCTGCCGTCGATCCTGGCCTCCACGGCGAACTTCTCGACCCGCTGCCCGTGCCGGATGTCCTCGCGGACGGCGACCCGGTCGAAGGTGTACGGCCCCGGGCCCTGCGTACGCCGTACATCGGTGCCGTAGGTGCTGCGTACCGCCTTGCCGAAGGCCGTCAGTGACGCGACGTCCGCGTCGTCGATCCGGCCGTCCTGGTCGGGCGGCACGTTCAGCAGCAGTGAGGCGTTCCGGCCGACGCTCTTCTCGTACAGGTTCATCAACTGCGCCGGGGTCTTGGGCCGCTGGTCCGGATGGTAGAACCAGCCCGGCCGGATGGAGACGTCCGCCTCGGCCGGGTACCACTGCAGATACTTGGTGGCCGGGTCGAGGATCCTGGCGCGGGAGCCTATGTCCGCGTCGGTCGAGTCGTTGGGCAGGCTGCCGAGTCCGGTCCACGGGTCGGTGGCGTGCGGGGTGACGCTCCACTCGGTCTCGCGGGCCGTGCCGCCCTCGTTGCCGACCCAGCGGACGCCTTGCGGGCCCTGGAAGACGACGGTGTTCGGCGACAGCGCCTTGACCATGTCGAACCACTGCTTGACGTTGTACTTCTGGGTGATGCCGGAGCCGGACCAGGGGTTGGCGCCGTCCAGCCAGAGTTCCTCGATCGGCCCGTACTGGGTGAAGAGTTCGTAGAGCTGGTTGAGGTAGTACGCGTCGTAGTCGTCGGCCGCCACCGTGAAGGTGGGGAGCTTGTGGTGCTTGACGGCGGCGGCGCGGTCGTCGCCGGGGACGAGCGTGGGGATGGTCCGCTCGGTGACGGCGCTGCCGTTGCCGAACCTGCCCTCGCCCGCGGGTGCCCGGTCGCCGTCCTCCAGCGCCATCTGCTCGGGCAGGCTCAGCGACTTGCCCTCCGCCTGCTTCTGACGGATCGACTCGACCCACTGGGCGTGCCAGGCGTGCGGGAGTTCCGCGCCGTCGGAGGGCGAGAGGTAGAGCCCCACCTTCAGCCCGGCCTTGTGGGCGGCCTTGACGTAGGCGCCGACGACATCGGGGCTGCCGGGGCTCAGCGCGACGGAGTGGTCGGTGTAGCGGGACGGGTACAGGACGAACCCGTCGTGGTGTTTGGCGGTGAGCATGACCTGCTCGACGCCGGCCGCCTTGTAGGCACGCATCCACTGGTCGACGTCGATACTCTTCGGGGCGAAGAGCTTCTCGTCCTCGGTGCCGGAGCCCCATTCACGGCCGGTGAAGGTGTTCATGCCGAAGTGGGTGAAGGCGGTGACCTCCCGCTGCTGCCAGGCGAGCTGGCCGGGGGTGGGGACGATGTTCGCGGCCTTCTCGATGATCCGCTCGGGGCTGTCGCAGGGCTCGACCGCCATCTGCGAGGCCGGCTTCACGGGCGCCGCGCACGGGGTGCCGGTTGCTGCCGCCGCCTGGCGCCCGGACTGCTCCCCGGGCGCCGGCGCCACGGCGGCTTGTTGGGCGGTGGCCTGTACGGGTACGAGCGCGGCCGCTGCCGCCAGTGCGAACGCACTGAGCAGGCGGGTGCGTCGTGCCATGGTTCCCTCCCTTTCCCGACCACATTGGTCGGATCTCTCGGGTGCCGACCTGCGCATGCTGCCGCACTATGAGATTCACGGGAAGGGTGTCCACAAAATACGTCCCATCTATCCCCTGGATAAGCCAGGTGGTGTCTCAGCCGTCGAGCCACGCCGCCGCGTCGAGCCGGAAGGCGTCGGCGGGCGCCATGACCCGCAGGTCGGACTCCAGCGCCCGCAGCCGGTCGGCGCCGAGCGCCCGGACCCATTCGGCACGCAGCCGGTCGAAGCCCTCGGCGGACCGGACCAGCACGTCAGCACCGCTCGGGGTCACCCGGACCAGCTTGCGACGCCCGTCCTGCGGGTCGTCGACCCGCTCGCCGGCGAACCGGATGACCGGGGCACCCGTCGACCCGCAGCTCGCCGCGTTCGCCCCCGCACCCCCGGTGGCCCGTTGCGCGAATGGAGATTTCCACGAACTTCCCCTTTCACTGAACGCATCGCGAACCACACCCGTATGGAACGTCACGCTTCTCCCTCGAAGCCTGAGGAGTTCCATGGGACGCACATCACGCAAACGTTCGACGCTGGCCAACCGGGCGATAGTCGCCTCGGCCGCACTGATTCTGGGCGGGGGTGGCTTGGCCGCGATCAATGTCTACGCTTCGGCGGGGGAAGGATCGTCCGGCTCTCCTCCCGGCCGGACCTGGAATGCGGGCACCCAGATGTCCACCATCGACTGCCCCGACGTGGGGAACGAACTTCCCGAGGTGCCCGATCAGGCACGCGGCGAGGTCGACCGCGAACTGGCCGCCATGGATACCCAGATCACCGATGCCTATCGGCAGTTCGCCGACCGGAAGGACGCGATATCCCGTGATCCGAATCTCGCCGAGAACGCCGTACTCGGCCCGCTGAGGGCCAGACGCACGGCGAGCATCGGCCGTATCGCCACCGCCGTCGAGCGCACCGCGGACCGTCCGCAGGGACTGGAAGGGCTGGCCCCGTGCAGCCTGCGCGCCGACGACGGCAACGCCGGGAATGGCGGCCAGGACAACGGCGGCGACCAGGGTGGTGACCAGGCCGGTGACCAGGGACAGGACGGCGGCCTGGACAACGGCCAGGGGGGTGACGACAACCAGGGTCAGCAGCAGGGCAACGGTCCCGAGGCCTCGGACTTCGTCGACATCCAGTCCGTGCAGCCCAATGTCAACAAGCCCCGCCAGCGCCGTGGCGCCTCACGCGGCACGTTCACGACCGAATGCGGACGTAACGAGAACGGCAAATTCAATCCGGACAATGTCATCGTCGCTCCCGGAGTGAGCAACGGCGCTCACCATATGCACGATTACGTCGGAAACCAGGCCAACGACGCTTTTGCCGGCGATGACGATCTGGCCAATGGCGACACCAGCTGCCGGAATCAGGGTGACAGGTCCACCTATTACTGGCCGGTGCTCCGCCTGCAGAACGGGACGGCCGAGAACGACGCGGCCGCGGACGGCGGCGGCAAGGACCAGAACGTCGGAGAGATCCAGACCCCGTCCCAGGTCACGCTGAAATTCGTCGGGAATCCCACGGCCAGGGTCACCGCGATGCCGCGTTTCCTGCGGATCATCACCGGTGACGCCAAGGCGCTCACCAACGGCGACGCCAATGCCAATGCCTCGTGGAGCTGCACCGGATTCGAGAACCGTCAGCTCAAGGACAAATACCCGATCTGTCCGGACGGCAGCCAGGTGGTCCGCTCCTTCGCCTTCCAGAGCTGCTGGGACGGGCGGAACACCGACTCCGCGAACCACCGGACCCATGTCGCGTTCGCGCAGGGCGACGGCCGCTGCCCGAACGGCTTCAAGGCCATTCCCCAGCTGGTCCAGCGCATCGTCTACGACGTGCCGCCGGGCCCCGGTTTCGCCGTCGACTCCTTCCCGGAGCAGCTGCACAAACCCGTCACCGATCACGGTGACTTCATCAACGTCTTCGACGACAAGCTGATGAAGAAGGTGGTGAGCTGCATCAACGGCGGGCGTAGGTGCCGCTGACCCGGCACGTCGCCCATCCCCCCACACGCACGGAGGCAGCAGCGCCTCCTCCCCTGCCTGCGCGGTCAGCTCATGTGGTGACCGGAGTGCCCTCCCTCGCTCCCCCCATCGGCCCCACTCCCCGAGTGGTGCTGCGAGGCGGTCTCCACCGTCCCCCCGAGCCGGCCGCGCAGTGCTGCGACCACGCCCTCCTCGCCCACGGCCACCCATTTGCGGCCGACCAGGTACGAGCCGCCGTAGTCGTTGGCCTCGTTGATCCACTCGCGCTGGCCGCGGTCGGTCGCGAAGGTGGCCAGCACGTAACGTCCGTCCCCGGTGGTGCAGTTGGCCTGCCGCAGTTCCTGCGCGTCGGTCTGCATGTTCGGCTTGCAGTGGGCCTTCGAGGCCAGCTGCTCCAGGGTGCCGGTCGCGGTCGGCGGTACGTCCGGACCGTCGTCGCGACCTCCCCCTCCGCACGCGGTGAGAAGGGCCAGGCCCGCGAGTACGGCTGCGGCGGCCCTGGCTCCGGACCTCTGTCCCCGTCGTGTCTGCGGCTGCGTCACCATCCGGCCATCGTGCCCCTTCGCACCCCTTCGCGCGGCTGAACGGCCGGATCGGCAGGAACCGGCCGCACCCCGCTCAACGCCCGGTCGGCCTCGTCAACCCTCTTACCACACAGGCCTGTTGCCGCCCGTACGCCGGCCGAGCCCGGTGGCGGGCGGCGGTCGAGGTCCGCCGTGAGGGCGCCCGCGGGACCGCGCGGCGGGTGCGCGCCGAAGCGCGCCGGGGTGACCATCGCACGAATCGCTCGTTCAGCTGAATGTGCGCCCACAGCCAGAAGTACCGTCCGCCGTCGCCCCGGTCGATGTGGAGCAGGCCGGGGCGGCGCTCGTCGAGCACTATCCGCGACTGGTCCGGCTCGGCTATCTCGTCCTGCCGCCCTCCATCGGCCGCAGCCGCCGCGTCCTGACGGCCCACTCCCTCGCCCAGCGGTCCCTGCCGCTGGGGCGCCGGGCGGCGCTCGCGGCCGACGACGCGATCCCGCTCCCCCGCCGCCCCGCCGACGGGGCGGCGGTCGACCCGGGCTACGCGCACGTCCGGCAGCGGGTGCTGCGCACCGCCCTGGAGGCGGGCCGGCCGCTGCGCCGCCTGGCCTGGCCGCGTCGGTCCCAGCTGCCGCCACTGCTCCCCCTGGTGTGGGGGCTGCGGCTGTTCCCGCACTCCGGCGGGGCGGGTGAACTCGCCCTGGAGCAGGCGTTGTCGGCACTCTCCGGCCCGGCGCGGGCCGCCCACGTCCTGCGCGGCCTGGAAGGACTCAGGGACGGGGAGGTGCGACGGGTGCTCGCCGCCGCCGGGGTGGCGGACCCGCGCGCGGCGCTGGTGGAGGCGGACGCGGTGGCGGCGCCGTACGCGCTCCTGGACTCCACCGAGTTCGACCCCTGTTCGCTGCAGGCCCGCCCGCCGGATCTGCTGCGCCGCCACCGGCACGTCAGGGCCGCGCTCGCGGGCGTCGCCGCACTGCTGGTGTGCGGGGCGCTGCTGGGGCTGCCGGGCAACGGCTGGGGCCGGGACATGACGTCCGCGCCGCTGTACGCCCGTAACCCGGCAGCCGAACGGGCCCTGGAACCGGCGGCGTTGCGCCGGGTGCCGCCCGCGTACTGGCTGCGCTCGTCCCGTACCGACTTCACCGCCTGGCCCACCCGCGGCGACCGCACCGACGACACCCGGCTGCTGCGTCGCGCACTCGCCGTCTGGGCGCGCCCCGGCCGCGCCGTGCGGTCGTCGACGACGCCCGCGACACCGGTCGGGCCGCCGATGGGGTCGCCACAGCTGCTGTACGCGGGAGAGGTGGGCCGGACCGCGGTGGTGCTGTTCTACGACGGGCTGCGCGTCGTGCGGTACGCGGAGGCACGCGACGCCGATCCTGCCGAGGGCGCGGCGCTCGACTTCGCGCGGGTCGACAGCGCGGACGCGGCTTCCGCCGGCGCGCTCGTCGTGACCCGCGGGGCCGGCACGGTCCGCTATCTGACGGCGCCGTGGGTGCGCAGGGCGTCCGTGCGGGATCTGCTGGTCCCCGGCCGGGCCGCGCGGCCGCTCCACCGCGACCGGGACGGCGTCACCGATGCGCTGCCGGTGCCGGCGGCGGACGGTGGCTGCCGGACCTGGTCGACCGTCGAGGTGCGCGAGGGGGCGTCCACCAGGCTGCTGACCGATCTCGGTGAACTGGCCCCGGCCCGGCTGACCTCCGGGCCGCCCACGGCGCCGCACGACGTGTCGGGACGTGCGGAGCGGGAGAGCTGGGCGCGGACCGCCTGCCTGCTGACGGCCATGCGCTCGCGCGGCGTGCGGTCGGTGAACTCCTGGCCGTACGCCCGGCAGTGGCTGCCCGAGGGCAACGGGTCCGCCCAGTGGCTGTGCACCCGCGCGGAGACCTGGCGGGGGACGGGGAGCAGGGTCCTCGCCCAGTTCCAGGCCCCGTCCGCGCAGTCCGCCGCCGGAGGCGCGGTGCCGCCCGGAGCGGTCGCGGCGCGGGCCGAGAACTCACCGGCCTGCGGGGTGCGGGCACCGCGGGTGCTCGCGGGTGTGCTGTGGAAGTCGCACGGCGGGCGGTGGTACGTACTGGCGGCGGGCAGCACGGAGTTCGCCTCTCTCACCACATCGGGCGGGGTGGCGGGCCGGGCCCGGGGGCATCTGCTGGCGGTACCGGCGCGGGCGGGCGACCGGGCCCGGCTGAACGGCGTACTGGCGGACGGCAGCCGGGTCGGCGCCCTGCGCTGACCACGCCGCCGTGCCCCTCCCGTGCCGCACGCCGTGATCCTCCGCTCGGCCGAATGGCGCACGGCGGCAGACCGTCCGGCGGGCCCGCGGAGCGGGGCGCGCAGTCGCCGCAGGACGGGCACGCCCCGATACCTCGGTGAGAACCAGCAGGTGGGGCGGGGTGCCGAGGGGCGGACGGCGACGGGGACGGGAGGGCGCGGGAGAGGCAGATGAAGGTCCACGGATTGCCTACAGGGCTCGGTTCCACGATCAGCGGCATTGCAGCAGATCGGGTGTCTTGGAGCGCGTGGCGCAGTCGTCAACGGTCGTCGGGGGGCGACGGTTACGGGGTCAGATCCGAGCAGGCGCTTCGCCGCCTGCTGCGACAGGAGAGTTCTATGCATGTTCCACGCTTCGCTGCCGCCGTCTGTGTGGCCGCCGTCGTCGTGCTGGGCGGCGCCGGCGCAGCTCAGGCCGCCGCCCCCGACGCTGTCGGCGTCGCCCACTCCGTGCAGGCCAAGGACGGTCGGCACGGGGACGACGGACGCTGGGGCCACCACCGTCACCACGGACGCTGGGGCCACCACCGTCACCACGGACGCTGGGGCCACGAGTACCGTGACCGCGGACGCTTCGGCTACGACCAGGACCGGTACTACCGTTCCCGCTGATCCGATCCGAACCGCAGTATGAACTGGGCCCGTGGCGCCCTCCGCCGAGGAGGACCGCCACGGGCCCGACGCGTGCACGCCGGCTCGGCCGCGCCGCCGACCGGGCACGGTCCGGGGCGAGCCACCGGTGGTCGCCGGGACGAACACAGCGGGCGATGCCCTTCGTCACCCAACGGTCAGCGACCAGGAAATCGCTGCACGCCCCTGTTCGCACCACGTACCCGTCAGTACATTGACAGCATGTCTAACACCCAGCCAGCGGCGGTCGCGTCGGAGCGAACCGAGCTCAAGGCCCGCAAGGTCTCGTTCGCCTGGGACCGGACGCCCCTCCACTGGGTGCCGGGCGACCCGTTCAGCACACACACGATGAACGTGCTCCACCTGCTGCTCCCGGCCGGGGAGCGCTGGTTCATCCAGGTGTACCGGCAGGTGCTGCCGTACATCCGTGACGAGCGGCTGCGGCGCGACGTGATCGGGTTCATCGGCCAGGAGGCAGTGCACTCGCAGGCCCACGACGACGTACTCCCCCACCTGAAGAAGCTCGGGCTCGACCCGACCCCGTACACCGCGCAGGTCGACTGGTTCTTCGAGAAGCTGCTCGGGGACCGGACGCTGCCGCCCGGCCGGGCCCGCCGGTGGTGGCTGATGGAGCGGGTGGCGATCATCGCGGCCATCGAGCACTACACCGCGTTCCTCGGCGACTGGATCCTGAACTCCGAGGCCCTGGACCGCAAGGGCGCCGACCCGACCATGCTGGACCTGCTGCGCTGGCACGGCGCGGAGGAGGTGGAGCACCGCTCGGTGGCCTTCGAGGTCTTCATGCATGTCGACGGCGGCTACCGGCGCCGGGTGCGCACCTGGGGGCTGGCCTTCTCCACCCTGGTCTTCCTCTGGCAGCGCGGTGTCCGCTTCTTCATGGAGAACGACCCCAGCCTGCTGGACGGCAAGGCGTCGTTCAAGGCGTTCTACGACAGCGGCAGGCGCGGCACCCTGCCTTCCACGCCCGCCCTGCTGCGTTCCGTCCCGCGCTACCTGAGCCACTCCTACCACCCTTCCCAGGAGGGCAGTACGGCGCAGGCCATCGCCTATCTCGCCCAATCGCCCGCGGCCCTGGCCGCCGAGGCCCGTACGACGGGAGCCGACTGACCCATGGCCCTGCCCCGCCCGCGTCTGCGCACCGTCCTCCTCGTCACCGGCGCCGCGCTGCTCGCCAAACGCGCCCTGCACCGCCGCATCGAGAAGTCACCGCTGTGGCCGCTGCCCGCCCTGGAGGAACCCGTCTCGGGCCGCTCCGACCGCCGCTCCACCACCGCCCGCCGCCTGCTGATCACGGAGCGGACCACGCCGGCGGAAGGGGTGGTCCAACTCCGCCTGGAGGGACCCGATCTCCCCGCCTGGCAGCCCGGTGCCCACCTGGACCTCGTCCTTCCGTCGGGCCTGGTGCGCCAGTACTCGCTCTGCGGCGACCCGGCCGAGCCCGGCACGTACACGGTCGCGACCCGTCTGGCCGAGAACGGCCGGGGCGGATCGCGCGAGGTCCACGCCCAGCTCCACGAGGGCGAGGAGATCGAGGTCCGGGGCCCCCGCAACCGCTTCCCGCTCGTCGCCGACGCCCCCGCGTACGTCTTCGTCGCGGGCGGCATCGGCATCACGCCGATCCTCCCCATGCTGCGGTCGGTCGCCGCATCCGGCGCCGACTGGCGGCTGGTCTACGGAGGCCGGACCCGCGTCTCGATGCCGTTCCTGGACGAGATCGAGAAGCTCGGCGCGGAGGGCGGCCGGGTGACGATCGTCCCCGCCGACGAATCGGGCCGCCCCGACACGGCGGCGGCCCTCACGGACCTCGCGCCCGGCACCGCGGTCTACTGCTGCGGCCCGGAGCCGCTGATGGAGGCGGTCACGGCCGCCCTCCCGGCGGGCTGCACCCTGCACCTGGAACGCTTCGCGGCGACGTCCCCGTCATCGGCGGACTCCGGCGCCTTCGAGGTGGAACTCCGGCGCACCGGCCGTACGGTCCCGGTCGCTGCGGGCCGGTCGGTGCTGTCCGCCGTCCGCGAGGAGCTTCCGCATGTCTCGTACTCCTGCGAGCAGGGCTTCTGCGGGACATGCCAACAGCGGGTGCTGGAGGGCGAGATCGACCACCGCGACGAACTCCTGACGGACGCGGAACGCGAGGACTCGATGCTGATCTGCGTGTCCCGGTGCCGGGGGGAGCGACTGGTGCTGGACCTCTAGTGCTGTGACCGGGCACCACCGCCGGGCCCGCCTCTTCCCGGCCCGGTCGGTACGCTGGTGCCATGACGACCGGGGTGCGGCGCAGGATGGGCGTCGATGAGCGCAGACAGCAGCTGATCGGGGTCGCGCTGGATCTGTTCAGCCGCCGCTCCCCCGACGAGGTCTCGATCGACGAGATCGCTGCCGCCGCCGGTATCTCGCGGCCGCTCGTCTACCACTACTTCCCGGGGAAGCAGAGCCTGTACGAGGCGGCGCTGCGGCGGGCGGCCGACGAGCTGGCGGCGCGGTTCCTGGAGCCCCACGAAGGGCCGCTGGGGGCGAGGCTGTTGCGGGTCATGGGGCGGTTCTTCGACTTCGTGGACGAGCACGGGCCGGGGTTCTCCGCACTGATGCGAGGCGGTCCCGCGGCCGGGTCGTCGACGGCGAACGTGCTGATCGACGGGGTACGGCAGGCGGCGTACGAGCAGATCCTCTCCCATCTGAGGGTGGAAGAACCCCCGGCGCGCCTGGAGTTGGTCGTACGGTCATGGGTGTCGCTCGCCGAGTCGACGGCGTTGATCTGGCTGGACGGGCGTCGGATTCCGCGCGCGGAGCTGGAGATGCAGCTGGTGCACGACTTCGCGGCGCTGGCCTCGGTGAGTGCGGCGTACGACACGGAGATGGCGGGCATCGTGCTGCGGGTCCTCGCGGAGGAGCCGGCCGACGGGCCGTTCGGAGAGCTGCTGTCGCGGATCTCCGCCCTGTCGCCCGCCGTACCGGCCGTGCCCTCGCAGCGGATGTCCTGAGGCCCGCGCGGTCAGCGCTTGCGGTAGGACGGGTCCAGGTCGCGGGTCTCGGCCGAGGTGTGGACCACGAGACCGTCGGCGGGCTTGAGGTGCGCGGTCAGCAGTTCCAGCACGGACTCGGTGAGCTGTGCCTTGATCGCATCGGTGCGACCGGGCAGCAGGCCGATCGAGACGTGCAGGATCGCGTCGCCGGTGGCGGCGTCGGCCACCACTGACTCGTCGACCCGCCGGAAACGGGTCTTGCAGGCCGCGATCTTCGTGGTGACCGTCTCGGCGACCAGCGGGTGCAGGGCGAGTGCGAAGCCGCGGCGGTCGAAGGTGTCGTCGAGTTCGGCGGAGTAGTCGACGGTGATCTGCGGCATCAAGCGCTCCAGAGTGCGGTACGGACCGTTGTCGGACCCCACCCTTTCGTCGACCGGCATCACCGCACAAGCGAAATCTCCGCCCGCCCCTGACTCACCGCCTGCCCCGGGCGTCGCGTCGCCGGGTGCGCGGCTCCGTCTGGAGCGCCTCGGTGAGGCCCGCCTCGGCGCCGTCCGTCCGGCCCTGTTCGAAGGCGCGCCGGTAGGCGTCGTCCCCGACCGCCTCGCGGGCCTGGCGCTCGCAGGCCTCGCGGACCGGGGCGAGTTCGGGCGTACCGCGCTGCGGGTAGCCGACCATGCGCCAGTACGCGTGGCCGGTGCCGTACACCCGGGCGGCGCGGGCACCCTCGCCCTGGGCGGCGATCGCGGCGGCGAGGACGTCCAGACCGAGGGCGATGCCGAAGCTGTCGCGGAGCCGGTGCTTGCCCGCGAGCATCGACCGGGCGTGGGCGGCGGACGCCTCGGGACGGCCCTGCAGCAGGGCGATCAGCGCCAGTTGGTAGTCGACGTACGACCGGGTCCAGCACTCGTCCCGCGCCTCGCAGGCCGCGCGCAGGACCACGGCCGCTTCCGCCGCCTCTTCGAGCCTGCCCAGGCCGGTCAGCGCGAAGACGGTGATGAGGTGGCAGCGCAGCCGGTAGGCCGTCTCGACCGGGGTGGCGGCCTCGCTCGACTCCAGTACCCGGGCGATCCCGGCGAGGCTCCGTTCCGGGCGGCCGGTCATCAGGTCGGTGAGACCGCGCAGACAGGCGGCGGCGAGGATGCCTTCGTTCGTTCCGTCGCGGGCCGCCGCCCTGGAGCACTCCTCGCCGACGCGCCGGGCGGTCGGATAGTCGCCCTGGAGCATCAGGGTGACGCCGAGCACCCACAGCAGGCGGGTGCGGTGCGGTCCTTCACCCGGTCCGGCGTCAAGGGCGCGCCGGGCGTACCGGCGGATCTCGGGCAGGTGTCCGCAGCAGCACCAGAAGAAGCCGATCCGGCCCGCCATCTCCTGGGCGGCAGGGGCATCGTGGGCGAGGAGGTGTTCGAGGGCGGCGCACAGGTCGGCGTGGGTCGCGGCGATGCGGTCGTACCAGGCGATCTGGTCGTCGCCGGTCCAGCCCGAGTGGGCTCTGCGGGCCAGGCGGAGGAAGCAGGCGGCGTGCCGGTCGGCGGCGGCCCGTTCCTCGCCGAGTTCGACGAGCCACATCCGCCCGTACTCACGGATGGTGTCGAGCATCCGGTACCGTTCCCCGTCCCGTCCGACCACGGACTTGGCGACCAGCCCGCGCAACGCGGTGACCACCGCGTCCTCGGTCAGCGGCCCCTCGGCGCAGACCTCGCGGGCCACCGCTTCGTCGAAGTCGTCGCGCAGGACGGTGAGCCGGGCCCAGAGCAGCCGTTCCAACGGTGTGCAGAGTTCGTGGCTCCAGCCGATCGTGGTGCGCAGGGTGCGGTGGCGCGGTGGCCACAGCGACGCGTCGGTGAGCACGTCGAAGCGGGAGCCGAGCCGTGCGGCGACCTGCTCGACGGTGTGCCGGCCGATGCCGCCCGCGGCCAGTTCGATGGCGAGCGGGATGCCTTCGAGGCGCAGGCAGATCTCGGCGGCGGCCGCGGCGTCGCACGGGGTGTCGAAGGTGGCGCCCGGGTCCGCGGCCCGGGCCCGGTCCCGGAACAGGGTGAGGGCGTCGGCCGCCCCGTCGACCGGCAGCGGGGTCACCTCGACGAGCTGTTCGCCCTTGATGTCGAGGGGCTGCCTGCTGGTGGCGAGCACGGTGAGGCCGGGCGAGGTGGTGAGGATCTCGCCGAGCAGATGCCTGCAGGTGGGGCGCAGGTGCTCGCAGGAGTCCAGGACGAGCAGCAGCTCCTTGTCGGAGAGCCATTCGCACAGGGCGTCGATGGGCATGCGCAGGGTGTGGTCGGAGAGCCCGACCGCGTCGGAGACGGTGGCGACGAGCAGTTCGTCGCCCTGGAGCGGGGCCAGGTCCGCCCATCGGACCCCGTCGCGGTGGGCGGGGGCCGCCTGTGCGGCCGCACGGACCGCGAGCCTGGTCTTGCCCACCCCGCCGGGGCCGGTGAGTGTGGTCAGCCGGTCCGTGCGGAGGGTGTGTTCGAGGCGGGCCAGTTCCGCCTCGCGTCCGACGAAACTCGCTGTCTCCTCGGGAATGTTTCCCACCATGGTCACCGTCACTGTCACTGTCCGGCACGCGGCACGATCGATCCTTGCTCCCGCCGGTGGAGCGCCGGGCGCCCCGTTCTCCTGCGGCGGGCCGTGACGAGTCGGGGCGGTCCCCTCCCCCGTACGGCATGCGCGCACGGGAAAGGGGACCGGGACCGGCCGAGGTGTGGGAGGGACGCGCCCGGGAGCGTGATGCGACTCGCTCCCCGGCGGTTGCCCTCAACGTAGTCGGGCGCGGCTCACCGCAGGGAGAACACGGCCACCGTGCGTCCCGGGACGGTGAAGCTTCCCGAACTCCTCTCGTACGAGGACTTCTTGACAGTAGAATCCGCCCCCGCGGCCTGGACGGGGTGCAGGGCGTAGTCCTTTCCGGCGAGACCGTCGATCTGCTGGCGTTCGGTGCCGGGGGTCGCGTTGAGGACGATCACCAGCTTTCCGAGGCGCATGGTGATGACCCCGGGCGTCTCGTCCTTCCCGGAGAGCGGGAACGACAGCGCGGACTGCACCTGCTCGGCGGTGGCGAGATCGAACTCCTTCTCCGTGCTGCGGATGGTGAGCAGGTCCTGGTACGCGGCGGACGCGCCGTCGATCTGCGCGCAGCCGGGGCGGAGCGCGGCGGACGCCAGCAGCGGCTTGGCGTACGGCCACTTGGCCTGGTTGTCGGCGGCGGGCGGCAGGCCGCGGCCGAAGCCGTTGCCGTCGCGGCAGTCCCAGTGCAGTGCGTTGAACCAGTCGCCGCTGTCGAACGAGTTGCGGTCCAGTGACTTGGAGCGCAGCAGGTCCGTGCCGGCCTGGGAGAGCGACGGGCCCTGCGACAGGGTGGCGGTCGCCATCGCCAGGACCTGCATCCTGGCCCGGTCGGCGGCCGAGGTGGCCGCCGGGAGCTTGAACGCGAGGGCGTCGTACAGCGACTCGTTGTCGTGGGCGTCCGCGTAGGCGAGGGCGTCGCCGGGGACCGCCGCATATCCGGCGGGTGCCCCGTTGTAGTCGATGCCGGAGCCCTTGACCGTGCGGCCCGACGAGTCGGTGAAGGTGTAGTCGGCAAGGTTGCCGGTCAGGCCGACCTTGATCAGGTCCTGGTAGTGGAGCAGCCGGGCCTTCTGTTCGGCCGGGGTGCCGTTGGCGGTCGAGGAGTTGGGGTCGGTGTAGAGGCCGCTGGCGAAGCCCTGGACGCCGGGGTCCTCGTCGAACGGGCTGCCGCCGCGGACGGCGTCGCGGGCCCGGTCGGAGAAGGTGGCGATGCCGGTGCCGGCCATGTTCTTCTGGGTGGCCTGGACGAAGCGGGCGTCGTCGGCGACCTCACCGAAGTTCCAGCCCTCCCCGTACAGGATGATCTTCTTGCCGTCGACGCCGTCCTTGGCAGGGGTCAGCGCGTCGAGTGCCTTGCGGACGGCGAGGATGTTGGCCTTGGGGTGGTGTCCCATCAGGTCGAAACGGAAGCCGTCGACCTTGTACTCCTTGGCCCAGGTCACGATCGAGTCCACGACGAGCTTGCCCATCATGGTGTTCTCGGGAGCGGTGTTGGCGCAGCAGGTGGAGGTGGCGACGGTGCCGTCGTCCAGGAGTCGCTGGTAGTAGCCGGGCACGATCCGGTCGAGGACGGACTTGTCGTCCTGGCCGGAGGCGACGGTGTGGTTGTAGACGACGTCCATGACGGTCCGCAGCCCGGCGCCGTTCAGCCCCTGCACCATCTGCCGGAATTCGACCGTGCGCCGGGTGCCGTTCGGGTCGGAGGCGTACGAGCCCTCGGGGACGGTGTAGTGCAGTGGGTCGTAGCCCCAGTTGAACCCGTCCTGCGCGGCCGCCTTCGCCGTACAGGCCTGCTGCTCCTCGGAGTCGGGGGCGTAGACCGACAGATCGCAGGCGGGTTTCTGCTGGGCCGACTTCTTCTCGGGGATGGTGCCGATGTCGAAGGCGGGCAGCAGGTGGACGTAGCTGGTGCCGGAGTCGGCGAGTTCCTTGAGGTGCTTCATCCCGTCCGACCGGGTGTCGGTGAACGCGAGGTACTCACCGGGGTGCTCGGAGGTGGGGTCCGCGATCGAGAAGTCGCGGATCTGCAGCTCCTGGATCTGGGCGTCACGCAGCGGGACGGCGGCGGGCTTCTTCAGCCCGGACCAGCCCTTCGGCGCGAGGCCGGGCGCGTCGAGGTTGACGACGAGACTGCGGGCGGAGTCGGTGGTCAGGGCGGTGGAGTACGGGTCGGTGACCTTGTTGGTGACGATCTTCTGAACGGTGGGCGCCCACACCTTCACCACATAGCGGTACGGCTTGCCCGTCCACTTCGAGGTGCCGGTGACGGACCAGACGCCGGTGCGGTCGTCACGCCTCATCGGGACGCTCCTCCCGTCGAGTTCCAGGGCGACGGTCTGCGCGGTGGGGGCCCAGACGGAGAGGGTGGGACGGCCGTGGTCGAAGACCGGGCCGAGCGCCGCGGCGCCCGCGTTCTTCCCGTAGAGGTCGTCGAGGACGCCCGCGCTCTGTACGCCGGTGGCGGCGAGCAGGGCGCCGTTGGCGGCGCGCTGGGTGGCGATCAGCTGGCCGCGCAGCGCCTCACGGACCCTGTCCCGGTCCCGTGGGTCGACGGTGAACGCCGGATAGTCCTTGAGGTGCGGGTACTTCGCCTTCTGGGCGTCGGTCAGTGCGGACGGCGTGAGCCGCAGCCACCGGCCCTCGTCGGACAGCGCCCCGTCGACGACGGAGATCCCGCCGTCCTTCGCGTAGACGAGCTGCTGGCTGGTGGCGTCGGTGGTCTTCACCTTCCACACGACGGTGTCGGAGTCGATCCACTGTGCCTCGGCCTTGGTGAGGTCGGGGGTGGGCACACCGCCGGTCTGCGGCAGCAGGTAGCCGGGCTGTCCGGCGATCATCCACACCTCGTGGTCGTACGTGGCGATGTCGAGCGACTGGTCGCTGGGGAGGTCCTTCTCGTCGCCCTTGTGAAGGATGTAGCTGAGCGAGGTGGCCCCGTCGGTGAGCGGCACCTCGAAGGTGACGCCGTAGGCGTCCTTCTTCACCGGCTGGAGCGGCTTGGCCCAGTCCGTGGGTTCCTTGGCGCCCGTCCAGGTGTGCAGCCCCCAGCCGTCGTAGTCGCCGTCGGCACGGTGGTAGTGCAGGACCGCCTTCGTCGGGTCCGGCGCCGGGTAGGCGCCCTCGGGTGCCTCGTCGGCCTGGCCGTCCTTGCCCTGCTCGATCCAGACCTGCCCGGTCTTCGCGAGGTCGACGGTGCGTTGCGGCCCGTCCGCGGCGGCGTCCTTCTCGACGGTGTACGGGACGGACGAGGTGCCCTCGTCGAGCTTGATCCAGGCGAAGGCGCCGTAGGCGTCACGTCCGGTGAACGGGGCGGAGCTTCCGCCCGACTCGGCCGTCCAGCCGTCGTAGTCGCCGTCCGCGCGCTTGTAGTGGACGACGGCGTAGTCGCGTTCGACGGCGACGGGCTTCGTCTCCGCCGGCGCCTGGCCCGCGGTCGTCGAGTCGAGGGCGCTCGCGGCGTGTCCGGTGCGGTCGACCACAACAGCCTTGTACCGCAGTGGCGTTCCGGCCGCGACCTTGCTGTCCAGGTGCTGGGTGACCCGGTACGGCGCGTGGTCGGCGGAGCCGAGGGTGGCCCACTTGCCGTTGCCGGTCTGGGCGGCGAAGACGACCCGGTTCAGCGATCCGCCGTCGACGTCCGCGGAGATCTCGACGGTCCCGGTCGCGCCGGCGGCCGGCGCCTTCAGCGTGATCGAGGGCTTGGTGGCCGGAGCGGCCAGGGGCTTCTCGGCCCGCAGCACGATGCTGGACAGCGCCGGCACCGTGACGGTGATCCGCTTGTCGGAGCCGCTTCGAACCGTACCGGAACCACCGTACAGCGTACGGAAGTTCATGCCGGCCGACGCGGTGGGCAGCTCGACGGTCCTCGAAGCCGTGCCGTTGTTGGCGACGACGACGTACTCGTTGGAGTGCTTGGGGTCGGTCCGCGAGAAGGCGTACACGGATCCTTCCGCGTACCTCTCGGTCTGCACGCCGTCCCGC
Organism: Streptomyces sp. NPDC058231; assembly: GCF_042882275.1. Lineage (NCBI taxonomy): Bacteria > Bacillati > Actinomycetota > Actinomycetes > Kitasatosporales > Streptomycetaceae > Streptomyces > Streptomyces sp. NPDC058231. The sequence continues at coordinate 27,731 of NZ_JBHVWN010000054.1, forward strand.
AGCGCCGGGTTCTCCTTGGTCAGCTCGGAGAGCGCGGCGATGTTCCGGTACAGCGGGTGGCCGGTGTCGTACGCGTCCGAGGCGTGCGTGCGGTCGGTGCCCAGCTGGTCGTCGTCGAGGTAGTCGGCGGTCTTCGAGGCGAACATGGTCTGCCGGGCGTCCTTGTCACCGCCCGCGCCGGTGAAGCCCTGCTCGTCGCCGTAGTAGACGACGGGGTTGCCCCGGCTGAGGAACATCAGCTCGTTGGCGAGCTCGGCCCGCCGGACGAGCTCGGCGTCGTCGGCCTTCGGGTTGTCCTGCTTCAGGAACGAGCCGATGCGGCCCATGTCGTGGTTGCCGAGGAAGGTCACCTGCTCGTAGGCGTTGGCCTTGTCGGTGGTGTACCGGTAGTCGTCACCGAAGACGGCGGCGAGCTTCGAGGCCGGCGCGGACTGCGAGGCGTACTGCCGGGCGGCCTCCTGGAACGGGAAGTCGAGCGTCGCGTCGAGCCTGCCCCGGGTGACGTACGGGGAGGTGATGGCGGTGTCGGCGGAGTAGACCTCGCCGAACATGAAGAAGTCGTCGCGGCCGTGCCGGGCGGCGTAGGCGTCGAGGGCGGTCGCCCACTGGGTCCAGAAGTCCAGGTCGACATGTTTGACGGTGTCGATCCGGAACCCGTCGATCCGGAAGTCGCGGACCCACTTCTCGTAGATGTCCTCCATGCCGGAGACGACTTCGGGCCGCTCGGTCCACAGGTCGTCCAGCCCGGAGAAGTCGCCGTACGTGGTGGACTCGCCGGCGTACGTCGAGTCCCCCCGGTTGTGGTACATCGTCGGGTCGTCGAGCCAGGACGGGACCTTGCTCCCGGTGTTCTTCGGTGTGTACGGGAACGAGTCGGCGTCGACCTTCGCCAGGCCCTTGCTGTCGTCGAACGGGCGGCCGTCCTTGTCGAGGTACGGGTAGGCGCCCTTCGGCTTGTACCCGTAGGTCTTCTCCGTGTAGTCGACGGTGTCCGCGGTGTGGTTGGTGATGACGTCGAAGAAGACCTTCATGCCCTTGGCGTGGGCCCGGTCGATCAGTTTCGACAGGTCGGCGTTGGTTCCGAAGTGCGGGTCGACCTGGGTGAAGTCGGTGATCCAGTAGCCGTGGTAGCCGGCCGAGGCGTCCTTGCCGGTGCCCTGGACGGGGCGGTTCTTGAAGATCGGGGCGAGCCAGATGGCGGTCGTCCCCAGGTCCTTGATGTAGTCGAGCCGGCTGGTCAGGCCCTTGAGGTCGCCGCCCTGGTAGAAACCCTTGTCCGTGGGGTCGTAGCCGGTCTCCAGCCGCGAACCGGTCAGTCCGCCGCGGTCGTTGGAGGTGTCGCCGTTCGCGAACCGGTCCGGCATGACGAAGTAGAACTGCTCACGGGTCAGATCGTGCCGGGCCGGTTCGGCGGCGAGCCTTGCGTCCGACGGGGGGGCCGGGGGCCTCGGTGCGGCGGAGCTGGCTGCCGCCGGGACGACGGGGAGGAGCGCCGCGCACAGAGCGGCGACGGCTCCCCGTCTGAGGGAGGTACGGGACACGGGGCAGGGTCTCCTTGATTGCGAGGGTTACGGGGTTCTCGGGATGGACGGTCTCGTGGGGTGGGCCGGGGGCGGGGGTCCACCAGGGCGTCTCCTCGGACGCCGCGACGCCCCGATGCGGCACCGGCCCCCGGACCGGGACGACTCGGTCAGCCGCCCCGGTCCGGGCGCCGGGTTCAGCTCCGCCAGACGTCGCTCGTCAGCGCCACCGTGCCCGACGAGGGCACGGTCGCCGTGCGGTTGGCGCCGCTCTCCCAGGTGACGGCGCCGCTCGCGTCCTTGCGGAGGTACTTGTACTCGAAGGACGTTCCGGCGGGCATGCCCACGTCGAGCTTCCAGACCGGGTACGCCGCCGGGTCCAGCTTGAGCGCGCTGTCCGTGTTCCAGTTGCCGAGCGCGGACTGGTCACCGGTCACGTAGATGTTCTGGCCCGGCTGGGTGGTGGCGTTGACGCCGAACGAGGCGCCGGAGGCACCCGTGCCGGGGTTCGTGGTGGAGCCACCGCCCGTGCAGGTGCGGGCGCCCACCTGCAGTGCGACGGCGGTGTTGGCGCCGAGCGTCGCGGTGAACTGGCCGGAGCCGTTGACGGTGACGCCGTTGCCGGACTGGATGTCGCAGTAGTCACCGGCGGGCAGTGACGTCTGGAACGTGCGGGTCAGCGAGGAGCTCTCGTGGTTGATCGCGACGTACGCCTTGGCGCCGCGGCCGAACGCGATCTGGTCGCCACCGTTGTCCCACCAGTTGGTGACGGCCTCGCCGCGGGCGGTGTTGCGGAATCCGACCATGGAGGAGATCTCGCGCCAGGCGTGCTGACACTTCCACCCGTCGGCGTAACAGGCGTTGACCGCACCGCCGTTGGGCGGACCCGCGTCCTTGTCGGTCCACTCGTAGCCGGAGTGCACGTCGGGCGACCCGTACGGCCAGGCCAGCATGAAGACGTTGGCGAGGGTGTAGTTGGCGCCGTCCTTGTAGTTCAGCGTGTCGCCACCGCGCTCGGTGTCGTGGTTGTCGACGAAGACCGCGGTCGTCGAGGACGGCATGAAGCCCCAGCCCTCACCGAAGTTCTTCAGTTCGGCGAGGTTCTCGTTGTTGAAGACCTGCTTGAGGCTGCGGGCGTAGCGGAACTCCTGGACGTCCCCGGTGCCGGTGTACTCGCTGGGCGAGACCGCTTCGCCCGCCCCGTAGATCGCCTCCTGCTTCCAGTAGACGCCGGGGTTGGTGAGCCGGGACTTGATGTTGGCGAGATCGCTCGCCGGCATGTGCTTGGCGGCGTCGATGCGGAAGCCGTCCACGCCGAGGGAGAGCAGGTCGTTGAGGTATCCGGCGATCCTGCCGCGGACGTAGTCCTCGCCGGTGTCGAGGTCGGCGAGCCCGACGAGTTCGCAGTTCTGGACGTTGGCGCGGTCCTGGTAGTTGCTGATCTGCGCGGTGCAGTCGTCCATGTCGGCGGAGGAGTACAGACCGGGGTAGTTGTACTTCGTGTACGAGGAGCCGCCGGTGCCGGTGCCCGATCCGGACGACATGTGGTTGATGACGGAGTCGGCGACGACCTTGACGCCCGCGCTGTGGCAGGCGCCGACCATGGCGGCGAAGGAGGCGCGGTCGCCGAGCCGTCCGGCGATCTTGTAGCTGACCGGCTGGTACGAGGTCCACCACTGGCTGCCCTGGATGTGCTCCTGGGGCGGCGAGACCTGTACGTAGCCGTAGCCGGCCGGGCCGAGGGAGTCCGTGCACGCCTTGGCCACGGAGTCGAACTTCCACTCGAACAGGACCGCGGTGACGTCCTTGTTGCCCGGCGTGGAGGCCTGGGCGGTCGTGGTGGGGGCCACGAGGGCGGCGGCGCCGGCTATCAGGGCGAGCGCTGCAGACAGTGGTCTGCGTGCCATGTCTTTCCTCCTGCTGTGGGGGAAATGCGGGGTGACGGTGCAGCCTCACGTGGCAACGCGCCCTGCCCTCAAGGCTCCTGAAGGTTCTTGCTGCAAGAATGCAAACCTTGCCGCTGGGAGACCGTACGAGCCCGTCAGGTTCCGGTCAACCCTTTGGACACCGCCCGCTTACATCCGCGAAATACTGCAGGTTTCTTCCTGCAAGGCCTTACGCAAAACATTGCAGCGCTGTTAAGTTGCTCCCGACTCCGGTCCGGCCGGCCGGGGGTCCCGTGCAGACGGGCCCCACGCGCCCGGCCGGCCGGACCGGTCACGGACAAGAGAGGCACCCGGAGTCGCTCACTCCCCGCCGGCCCATTCAGGGCCGACTCCCGGTGCCTCTCCTGTACCCCCGCGTTCCTCCCCCGCGCCCGGTCATGGGGAAAGGCCCCGGATCCCCCCTCCGGACCCAGGACCTCCCCGTACGCCACGGCCGCTCAGGCGGTACGGACCGCCGCGGTGGAACCCCGTACCACCAGCTCCGGCTGGAACACGTACTCCGTACGCTGCACGGGACTGCCGCCGATCTCCTCCAGCAGCGCCCCGACCGCGGCCGCGGCCATCGCCTGCACGGGCTGCCGCACCGTGGTGAGCGGCGGATCGGTGAACGCGATCAGCTGGGAGTCGTCGAAGCCGACCACGGAGACGTCCCGCGGCACGTCGAGACCGCGGTCCCGGGCCGCACGCACCACGCCCAGCGCCATCAGGTCGCTGCCGCAGACGATGCCCGTGCATCCCCTGTCGAGCAGCGCCCCGGCCGCGACCTGGCCGCCCTCGACGCCGAACAACGTGGAACAGACCAGGAGTTCGGCGTCGGCGCGGTCCATTCCCAGCAGGTTCACCGCGGCGTCGAGGAAACCGTCCCGTTTGCGGCGGGAGGGCACATAGCGCTGCGGCCCGATGGCCAGTCCGACCCTGCGATGGCCGAGTTCGGCGAGATGTCCGACGGCCATCCGCACGGCGGCGGTGTCGTCGGGCGAGACGAAGGGGGCGCTGATCCGTTCGTTGTACCCGTTGATCAGGACGAACGGTACGCCGCGCTCGGTGAGTGCGGCGTACCGGGCGGGGTCGGCCGACAGGTCGGCGTGCAGACCGGAGAGGAAGACGATCCCGCCGACGCCGCGCTCGACGAGCTGCTCGACGAGTTCGTCCTCGGTGGCGCCGCCGGGCAGCTGGGTGCAGAGCACCGGGGTGTAGCCGTGCCCGGCCAGCACCTGTTCCACCGACTGCGCGAACGCCGGGAAGATCGGGTTGATGAGCTCGGGCGTCACCAGCCCGATCAGCCCGGCGCTGCGCTGCCGCAGCCGTACGGGGCGTTCGTAGCCCAGGATGTCGAGCGCCGCGAGCACCCGCTGGCGTGTGGTGTCCGCGACGCCCGGCTTGCCGTTGAGCACCCGGCTGACGGTCGCCTCGCTGACCGACGCCTGGGCGGCGATGTCGGAGAGCCTCGGCGCGGCGCCGATCCTGGGCGAGGGGACGGTCACACCGTCCACCACACCGTGGTGTCCGCGGGCAGCTCGATCTCGGCGCCGTCGGTGACGACCGGGCTGCTGGACAGCAGGACCTGGCCGCGGACCGGGAGCCGGACCGGCCGGCCCGTCGTGTTGACGGTGCAGACGAAGCCGGGACGGGCGAAGACGAGCACCCCTTCCGGGGCGTCCAGCCACTCCACCGCGGTTCCGGCGCCCAGTCCCGGGTGCACCCGGCGGGCGGCGATCGCCGCCCGGTACAGCTCCAGGGTGGAGCCCGGCACACCGGTCTGCGCCTCGACGCTCAGCCCGGCCCAGCTGTCGGGCTGGGGCAGCCAGCTGCCGCCGGTGCCGAAGCCGTACGAGCTGCCGTCGCGGGTCCACGGGATCGGCACCCGGCAGCCGTCACGGAAGCCGTCCTGACCCTCGGCACGGAAGAACGACGGGTCCTGGCGCGCCTCGTCGGGCAGGTCGGTGACGTCGGGCAGGCCGAGTTCCTCGCCCTGGTAGACGTACGCCGAACCGGGCAGCGCGAGCATCAGGAGGCTGGCGGCGCGGGCCCGGCGCAGCCCCATCTCGCGGTCGCCCGCGGTGCGGATCTGGGTGCCGAGGCCGGGCGGGTTGGCGAACCGGGTGGCGTGCCGGGTGACGTCGTGGTTGGAGAGCACCCAGGTGGTGGGGGCGCCGACCGGACGCATCGCGTCGAGCGAGACGTCGATGACCTTGCGCAGCTCGGCGGCGTCCCAGGCGGTGGAGAGGTACTGGAAGTTGAACGCCTGGTGCATCTCGTCGTGGCGCACGTAGTTGGCGGTGCGCTCGACGGTCGGGGTCCATGCCTCGGCGACGGCGATGCGCTCGCCGGGGTACTCGTCGAGGATGGTGCGCCAGGAGCGGTAGATCTCGTGCACCCCGTCCTGGTCGAAGAACGGCATGACATCGTTTCCGAGCAGCTTGAGCTGGTCGTGGGAGCCCAGGTCGGGCAGCCCCTCGGCCTTGACGAGACCGTGGGCGACGTCGACCCGGAAGCCGTCCACGCCCATGTCGAGCCAGAACCGCAGGATGGAGCGGAACTCGTCGGCGACGGCGGGGTGTTCCCAGTTGAAGTCGGGCTGCTCGGGCGCGAACAGGTGCAGGTACCAGTCACCGGGGGTACCGTCCGGGTCGGTGGTCCGGGTCCAGGCGGGGCCGCCGAAGATGGACTCCCAGTCGTTGGGCGGCAGCTCGCCGTCCGTGCCCTTGCCCGGGCGGAAGTGGTAACGCTCGCGCAGCGCGGAGCCGGGGCCCTCGGAGAGGGCGCGCTTGAACCACTCGTGCTGGTCGGAGGAGTGGTTGGGCACCAGGTCGACGATGATCCGCAGTCCCAGGTCGTGGGCGTCCCTGATCAGCGCGTCGGCGTCCAGCAGCGTGCCGAACATCGGGTCGATGGCGCGGTAGTCGGAGACGTCGTACCCCGCGTCGGCCTGCGGCGACGCGTAGAACGGGCTGAGCCAGACCGCGTCGACGCCGAGGTCCTTGAGGTACGGGAGTCTGCCGCGTACGCCTGCGAGATCGCCCATGCCGTCGCCGTTGCCGTCGGCGAAGCTCCGCGGATAGACCTGGTAGATCACCGCGTCCTGCCACCAGCCGGTGCGGTGGCCCGGAGCGTCGTCGGACGTGCCGGTGGAGGGGGCAGCGAGGTGCTGGGTCATGTCGTCCCTGGGGTGTCTGGGTGGGGGGCGGCGCCGGGACCGGGTCGGGGATCCGGCGCCGCCGTGACTTGGTGCGTGCGGTCGTACGGTCGCGCTGCGCGCGTCAGCCCTTGACGGCTCCGGCGGACATGCCGGTCACCAGGTGCTTCTGGGCGAACAGGAAGACCAGGGCCGCGGGTATCGCGATGAGCACGGAGGCTGCGGTCATCGGCCCCCACTGGGCTCCGTACTGGTTGACGAACTTCTGCAGTCCGCCGGCGAGCGTGAGGTTCTCGTCACCGACCATGAAGGCGGAGGCGTAGGCCACCTCGCCCCAGGCGGTGATGAAGGAGTAGAACGCGGTGACGGCCAGCCCGGGCTTGGCGAGCGGCAGGATCAGCCGCCAGAACGTGCCGAACGGGGTGAGGCCGTCGACCTGGCCCGACTCGTCGATCTCGCGCGGGATGGTGTCGAAGAAGCCCTTCATCATCCAGGCGCAGAACGGCACCGCGATGGTGAGGTAGGTGATGACGAGGCCGGCCGGCTGGTTGAGCAGTCCCAGGCTCGACATGATGTTGTAGATCGGCACGATGAGGACGGCGACCGGGAACATCTGGGTGATCAGCAGCGTCCACATCAGCCCGCGCTTGCCGGGGAACCGGAAGCGGCTGACGGCGTAGCCGGTGGTGGCGGAGACGAAGACGCCGAGGACCGTGGTGAGGCCGGCGATGAGCAGCGAGTTGCCGAACCAGGTCAGGAACTCGGTGTCCTTGATCAGGCCGGTGTAGTTCTCGAACGTCGTGTCCTTGAAGAAGTCCGTCGTCGTGGCGTACGCGGCGGGCTTCAGCGAGGTCAGCAGGACCCACAGCACGGGGAACACGGCGATCACGGACGCCACGATCAGCGTGAGGTGCAGTCCGACGGAGGCGAGCGGCGAGCGCTGGCCGCGGAGCCGGACCTTGGGCGCCGAGTGGCGCGCGGTGGATGCGGGGGCGGTGGTCACCAGGTATCTCCCTGCGTGCGGAGGACTCGCCGGTAGACCGCGGCGAAGAGCATCAGGAGGACGAGGATCAGCACGCCCCAGGTGGAGGACTGCGCGAAGTCGCGCGGGCTGATCTCGAAGGAGAACTTGTACGCCTGGGTGACCAGGATCTGGGTGGCCTCGCCGGGTCCGCCGCGGGTCAGCAGGTAGATCACCGGGAACATGTTGAAGGTCCAGATGGTCGACAGCAGGATCACCGTGGTGGAGACCGGGCGCAGCCCGGGCAGCGTGATGTGGCGGAACCGCTGCCAGGCGGTGGCGCCGTCCATCTCGGCGGCCTCGTACTGCTCACTGGGGATCGACTGCAGGCCGCCGAGCAGGGCGACCATCATGAACGGCACGCCGAGCCAGACGTTGACGGCGATGACGGAGAGCTTCGCCCAGGTCGGGTCGTTCAGCCACGGGATGCCGTCGATGCCGGCGCCGGAGAGGATCTTGTTGAGCAGCCCGCGGTCCTCGTTGTAGAGGAAGCGCCAGGCGAAGACGGAGACGAAGCCGGGGATGGCCCAGGGCAGGATCAGTGCCATCCGGTAGGCGGAGCGGCCGGCGATCCGGCGGTTGAGGATGTTGGCGAGGGCCATGCCGAGCACGAACGTGATGCTCACGCAGGAGACCGTCCACACCAGGGTCCAGCCGAGCGTGCCGAGGAACTGGTCGCCCGTGAGCGCGTCGGCGTAGTTGTCCAGCCCGACGAACTTGTAGGTCGCGGGCATGTGGTTGACGCCGATGGACCGTGCGACGTTGCGCTCGTTGGCATCGGTCAGCGACAGGTAGACGCCCCGGACCAGCGGGTAGCCGATGATCACGCCGATCACGACGACGACCGGGGCGACCATGGTCCAGGCGTACCAGTGCGTCGACAGGGCGCGCCGGAGCCTGCTCGGTGGCGGGGGGGTACCAGTACCGCGGCTCCGGCCGCGGGCGACATCGTCGCCCGCGGCCTTCGCCACCGACTGGCTGGTGTGGACAGCCATCAGTCGGCCTGCCTTCCTGAGTTACTTCCAGCCCTTGAGGAGCTTGCGGTAGGAGTCACCGGTGGCCTTGGTGGCCTTCTCCGGCGTGGTCTGGCCGGTCAGGACCTTGGTGTACTCGGTGACGAGCGGCGCGAAGAGGCTGCCGGTCTCCGGGATCCACGGGCGCTCGACGGCCGACTCGACGACCGGCTTGAAGAAGCCCACGATCTCGTTGTCGACGACTTCCTGCTTCGCGTAGGCGGAGGTACGGGTCGGCAGGAGGTTCAGCTCCTTGGTGACCTTGGCCTGGGTGTCCGCGGACGTCATGTAGTCGACGAAGGCGTACGAGGCGTCGAGGTTCTTGGAGCCCGCGTAGACGGCCAGGTTGTGACCGCCCTGCGGGGCACCCTGCGCGACGGAGCCGGCCGGGACCGGGGCGACGCCCAGGTTGGTCTTGTCCTTGAACTCCTTGCCGGCGTAGGTGTCGGCGACGGCCCACGGGCCGTTGATCATCATGGCGACCTTGCCGTCCTTGAAGGACGACTGCATGTTCTCCCAGCCGTCCGTCGCGTCGGTCTTGGCCGCACCGGAGTCGACGAGGTCCTTGACGACCTTCATCGCCTTGACGCCCGCCGGGTTGTCGATGGTGACGGTCTTGCTGGAGGCGTCGACCATGTCGCCGCCCTCGCCGTACAGGAAGGACAGGAACCAGTACGCGTCGTCGCCGCGCAGGTACATTCCGGTCTTACCGGTCTTGGCCTTGATCGTCTTGGAGACGGTCTTCAGCTCGTCGACGGTCTTGGGGACCTCGACGCCTGCCTCCTTGAAGATCTTCTTGTTGTAGAAGATGCCCATGGAGTCGATGACCTGCGGCACCGCGTACGTCTTGCCGTTGTACTTGGTGGAGGCAGCGGCCTGCTTCAGGAAGTCGTCCGCCTTCTGCAGGGCGGGGGTGCCGTCCAGCGGCGCGAGGTAGCCGAGGTCCGCGAACTCGGGGGTCCAGGCGACCTCGGAGCGGATCACGTCGGGGGCACCGGAGCCGGACTGCGCGGCGTTCTTGAACTTGTTCTGCGCATCACCGAAGGGCACGTTGACGTACTTGACGTCGACCTTCGGGTGCTGCTTCTCGAAGTCCTCGGCGATCTTCTTGAAGACCTTGTCCTCGCTGCCCGCGGTGGAGGTGTCCCACCACGTCACGGTCCCGGAAAGCTCGCCCGAGCTCTTGCTGGTGCCGTCGGACTTGTCGTCACTGCCGCAGGCGGTCGCCGCGAGCGCCAGGGCCGCGACCAGGGCGGTGGCCGTTATGCCACGTCGCATCTGTGAACTCCTTCAACTGCCGTACCGCTCCGTCGCGGCGCCGGGTCGACGTGAACGTAACAAGGATGAAAGAAAGCCGAAAGACTTTGCGGAAGATTTCTGCAAGCCTCGACAATCGTTACATTCGCGTGTCCTCAAGGTTGCCGTCAAGCCTCTTGACGGAAGCGCCCCATCCCTGGCAGGAGAAGGCCGGCCCCTCCGATTCCGCAGCGCGACGATCCGATTGCAGCCCGCAGGAAAGCCTCGCAAGGTCTTGCAAGACGTTGCGGCCGCCCCGCCCCCACGCGCGGCCGACGGCCGGCAGCGATCGTCCGTACGTACGGTTGCCCCACCTGGCCGTACCGGTCCGGTCGTCCGATTCCTGTGCATGGTGGGCAATCCGACACGCGCCCGGTACAGTCCACTTCCATGACCGCACGGCTTGCCGATATCGCAATTCAGGCGGGGGTCAGCGAGGCTACGGTCAGCCGTGTACTGAACGGCAAGCCAGGTGTTGCTGCAGCCACCCGTGAATCCGTCCTCGCCGCGCTCGACGTCCTCGGCTACGAACGGCCCGTACGGCTGCGCAGGCGCAGCGCGGGACTGGTCGGACTGATCACGCCCGAGCTGGAGAACCCCATCTTCCCGGCGCTCGCCCAGGTCATCGGCCAGGCGCTGACGCGGCAGGGTTACACGCCGGTGCTCGCGACCCAGACCCCCGGCGGCTCCACCGAGGACGAGCTCACCGAGATGCTCGTCGACCGTGGCGTCTCCGGCATCATCTTCGTCTCCGGCCTGCACGCCGACACGTCGGCCGATATGCAGCGCTACGAGCAACTGCGCGCCCAGGGCGTGCCTTTCGTCCTGGTCAACGGCTTCTCGCCGAAGGTGCAGGCACCGTTCATCTCGCCCGACGACCGGGCGGCGATGCGGCTCGCGGTGACGCACCTGGTGTCGCTGGGCCACCAGCGGATCGGCCTCGCGGTCGGGCCCAAGCGCTTCGTACCCGTACTCCGCAAGATCGAGGGCTTCCGCGCCACCGTGCAGGAGCAGTTGAACCTCACCTCGGACGAGGTGGAGGGGCTGATCCAGCACTCGCTGTTCACCCTGGAGGGCGGCCAGGCGGCCGCCTCGGCGCTGATGGAGCGAGGGTGCACGGCAGTGGTCTGCGCGAGCGACATGATGGCGCTCGGCGCGATCCGGGCCGCCCGGCGGCTGTCGATGGAGGTACCGCGCGACCTGTCGGTCGTCGGCTACGACGACTCGCCCCTCATAGCATTCACCGATCCGCCGCTGACCACCATCCGGCAGCCGGTGACGGCGATGGGCCAGGCGGCGGTGCGCACACTGCTCGAAGAGATCGGTGGCACGCCGGCCCCGCACAGCGAGTTCGTCTTCATGCCGGAGCTGGTGGTTCGCGGTTCAACCGCCGCAGGTCCCGGCCCCGGTCCGAGCTCCGCGCCCATGGTGGCCGAAGGTTCGCACGCCCACCCGTAGGGTGCATGATGTGCAGCCGGAACCCGACCGGAGGATGATCGGGCAGAGGGACATTTCTGGCAGAATCGACGCCTATGGGTGAATTGAGCGTGAAGTCAGAGGAAGGCCGAACGGCGGCCACCGCGTCACCCATCGAGGGCGGGGCGGCCCCCGCGGCGAGGTGGAGCAGCAGGACGACGAGACTGCGTTCGCTGCGGTCCCCCCGCAGGCCACGCATCTGGTTCGAAGTACTGCTGATCGCGGTCAGTTACTGGCTCTACTCGCTGGTGCGCAACGCCGTCCCCGAACAGAAGGCGGCGGCACTCGCCAATGCCGACTGGCTCTGGTCGGTGGAACGTTTCCTGGGCATCGCCGTCGAGCGGACGGTCAATCATGCCGTGAACTCCGTGACATGGCTGATCGTGTCCATGAACTACTACTACGCCACCCTGCACTTCATCGTCACCATCGGCGTACTGGTGTGGCTGTTCCGCTGCCATCCCGGCCGTTACGCGGCTGCGCGACTGGCGCTGTTCGCGACCACGGGCGTCGCGCTGCTCGGCTACTACCTCTATCCGCTGGCGCCGCCGCGTCTGATGCGCGGCGGGCACTTCGTCGACACCGTGCTGGTCCACCACACCTGGGGTTCGATGGCCTCGGGCAACTTCAAGAACATGTCGAACCAGTATGCGGCGATGCCGTCGATGCACATCGGCTGGTCGCTGTGGTGCGGGCTCACCGTCTTCGCGCTGGCCTCGGCGCCCTGGGCGCGGATCCTCGGTCTGCTGTACCCGGCCACCACCCTGATCGTGATCGTGTCGACGGCGAACCACTTCTGGCTGGACGCCGCGGGCGGCATGACGTGCCTGGCGTTCGGTTACACGGTGTCGTACGCCTGGTACGGGGCGCTGCCGCACCATCTCCCGAAGCGGGTCGCCGCACCGGGAGCGCAGACACGACTGGCCGGGCTCGGGACGAGGACACCGGTCAGGGCCCCGCGCCCGGCCACCGAGGCCTCCGGGCGCCGCTGACACCGCCCCCTGAGGTACGGGAGCCGGGGCCGGAACCCGGTGGGTCCCTCACGCCCCGTAGAACCGCTCCTCCACCACCGCCCGCGCCCGCCGCGTGATCCGCCGGTAGTCGTCCAGCATGTCGCCCACGTGCCCCGGCTCGTACCCCAGGTACCGGCCGACCGCCGTCAGTTCGCGCGGCCCCGAGGGGAACGTGTCCCCGGGGCGACCGCGTACCAGCATCACCGCGTTGCGGACCCGGGTCGCCAGCACCCATGCCTCGTCCAGCGTCTGCGCGTCCTCGCCCGGGATCAGGCCCGCCGAACAGGCCGCGGCCAGCGCCTCCCGGGTACGGGTCGTGCGCAGCCCCGGCTCCGCCCAGCCGTGCTGCATCTGCATCAGCTGAACCGTCCACTCGACGTCGCTCAGCCCGCCCCGCCCCAGCTTGGTGTGGAGCGTCGGGTCGGCGCCGCGCGGCAGCCGTTCGGACTCCATACGGGCCTTGAGGCGGCGGATCTCGCGGACCGCGTCCTCCCCCAGCCCCTCCATCGGGTAGCGCAGCGGATCGATCAGATCGGTGAACTCGCGGCCGAGGTCCGCGTCGCCCGCCATCGGTTCGGCGCGCAGCAGGGCCTGGCTCTCCCAGACCAGCGACCAGCGCCGGTAGTACGCCTCGTAGGACTTCAGCGTACGGACCAGCGGTCCGCTCTTGCCCTCCGGCCGCAGATCCGCGTCGATGATCAGCGGCGGGTCGGCGGTGGGCAGCTGCAGCAGCCTGCGCATCTCGGCGACGACCGTGTTGGCGGCCTGCGCCGCCTCCTGCTCGTCGACGCCCTCGCGCGGCGCGTGCACGAAGAGGACGTCGGCGTCGGATCCGTAACCGAGCTCATGGCCGCCGAAGCGGCCCATGCCGATGACGGCGAACCGGGTGGGGAGGGTGTCGCCCCACCGCTCGCGTACCGCGGCCCGCAGCGCGCCCGCGACCGTGACCGCGTTGAGGTCGGTGACCGCGTTGCCGACCCGGTCGACGAGGGCGCCCGGGTCGGGCTCCGCGGGGTTCTCCTCCGTCCCGTACGAGCCGATGATGTCCGCCGCCGTCGTACGGAACAGTTCGCGCCGCCGGACGGCGCGGACCACCGCGACCGCGGACTCGGCGCCCTCCGCCCGCCCCACCGCGGCCAGCACCTCCTGCTGCAGGTGGTTCCGGGTGCGCGGCTTCAGTCCCTGCGGGTCACCGAGGATCGCCACCGCCTCCGGAGCGCGCAGCAGCAGGTCGGGGGCGAGCCGGCCGGCGGACAGCACCCGGGCGAGATTCTCCGCGGCCGCGCCCTCGTCGCGCAGCAGCCGCAGGTACCAGGGGGTCTTCCCGAGCGCGTCGGAGACCTGACGGAAGCCGAGGAGCCCGGCGTCCGGGTCGGCGGAGTCCGCGAACCAGCCGAGCAGCACCGGCAGCAGGGTGCGCTGGATCGCGGCCTTGCGGGACACCCCGGACGACAGCGCCTCCAGATGGCGGAGCGCGGCGGCCGGGTCGGCGTATCCGAGCGCTTCGAGCCGTACCCCGGCGGCCTTCGCGCTGAGCCGGGTCTCGCCGGGGGCCAGCTGGGCGACGGCGTCCAGCAGAGGCCGGTAGAACAGCTTCTCGTGCAGCCGCCGCACCACGGAGGCGTGCCGCCGCCATGCCTGGTTGAGCTCGGCGATGGGGTCCGTACGCATCCCCAGGGAGCGTCCCAGCCGCCGCAGATCCGGCTCGTCCTCGGGTACCAGGTGGGTGCGGCGCAGCCGGTAGAGCTGGATGCGGTGCTCCATGGCGCGCAGGAACCGGTAAGCGTCGTCGAAATGCGCGGCGTCCACCCGCCCGACGTAGCCGCCCGCGGCCAGCGCCCGCAGTGCGTCCAGCGTCGAGCCGCTGTGCAGGGCCGCGTCGCTGCGGCCGTGGACGAGCTGGAGCAGCTGGACGGCGAATTCGACGTCCCGCAGCCCGCCGGGGCCCAGCTTGATCTCGCGGTCGACGCGGTCGGCGGGGATGTTGTCGACGACGCGGCGGCGCATCTTCTGTACGTCGCCGACGAAGTTCTCCCGGTCCGCGGCCTGCCACACCAGGGGGGAGACCGCGTCGACGTACTCCGCGCCCAGCTCCGGGTCGCCGGCCACCGGCCGGGCCTTGAGCAGGGCCTGGAACTCCCAGGTCTTGGCCCAGCGCTGGTAGTACGCGAGGTGCGAGGAGAGCGTCCGCACCAGCGGTCCGTTGCGGCCCTCCGGCCGGAGATTGGCGTCGACCGGCCAGATGGTGCCCTCGACCGTGGTCTCCGAGCAGATCCGCATCATGTGCGCGGCCAGCCTGGTGGCGGCCTGGACCGCCTTGCTCTCCTCCGCGCCGTCGACCGGCTCCGCCACGAAGATGACGTCGACGTCGGAGACGTAGTTCAGTTCGTGTCCGCCGCACTTGCCCATCGCGATCACCGCGAGCCGGCACAGGGCGGCGTCGGCGGGTGCGGCCGTACGGGCGATGGCGAGCGCCGCACGCAGGGTCGCGGTCGCCAGGTCGGCGAGTTCGGCGGCGGTCTGGGCGACGTCCGTCGTGCCGCACACGTCACGGGCCGCTATGGCCAGCAGGCACCGGCGGTAGGCGACGCGCAGCGAGTCCGGGTCGTGGGCCTCGGCGAGCTCGTGCTCGAACTCGGCCACGCCCGGGTGCAGATCGGTGGCCTCGTACGTGACGAGGGCCTGCCAGTGACGGGGGTGCCGGGCCAGGTGGTCACCGAGCGCCTCGGAAGCGCCGAGCACCCCCAGCAGCCGGTCCCGCAGCGGTTTGGCGGTGACGAGGGTGTCCAGCAGGATCTGCCGCTCGTCGGCGTCCTCCGCCTCCACCAGCCGGACGAGTCCGCGCAGCGCCAGATCGGGGTCGGCGGTCGCCCCGAGCGCCTCGAGGAGCACCGGATCGGCGCGCACGGACGAAAGACCGGGCAGATCGAGCAGCCGCTCGGCAGCGGAGGGATCGGTGAAGCCGTGCCGCAGCAGTCGGGTGAACGTACTGCCTCTGCGCCCCGGCACCGTCGTCATTCCGTGCTCTCCTGCTCGCCGCCCGATCCCTGTCCCAGCATTCCGAGCCTAGCCCCGCGCCGATGAATTCGGAGCGGGTGCGCGGTCCGCACTTGGCAGGCACGATCGCTTTCAGGACGCGTACAGGAGGACGGCACCATGTCCGGACACGGACCTCTCGCCGAGTTGCACCCCGACTACAGCGACAGGAGCGCGACGGCCCTGCCGTGGGCGCGGGCGGTGGACGTGCTGACCCGGGCGGAGGTGTTCTGGCTGTCGACGGTCCGGCCGGACGGCCGGCCGCATGTCACCCCGCTGATCGGGCTCTGGTCGGACGGTGCGTTGCACTTCTGCACCGGTCCGCTGGAGCGCAAGGCCCGGAACCTGGCGAAGAACCCCGAGGTCGTGGTGACGACCGGCGACAACGCACTGTCGCGCGGGCTCGACGTGGTGGTCGAGGGACGGGCCGTTCCGGTGACGGACGAGGCCCGGCTGGTCAGGCTGGCGGAACTCTGGGAGGCGAAATACGGCGCGGACTGGCACTTCGAGGTCCACGCCGGCGCGTTCACGAACGTGGCGGGCGACCGGGCGGAGGTGTTCGAGGTGGCTCCGCGCAAGGCGTTCGGCTTCGGCAAGGGCGAGCCGTTCAGCCAGACCCGCTGGCTCTTCGGCTGAGCCTCCGTCGCCGCCGGACGTGACCGCGTCCGGCGGCACTCGGCGCGCGGGAGCAGCGGCACGGCTCCCCGCGCCACGGTCACCTGTCGTTCCCGGGTCCGGGCTTCGTGCCGATGACGACGGTGGCGTACAGCTCGTCGGAGGTGACCACCCGCGGAACCAGGCCGCTCCGGGCGACCGTCTCCTCCGCCCCGGCGGCCTGGCGTTCACTCGTCTCGACCAGCAGGTGCCCGCCCGGCGCCAGCCACCGGGGAGCCTCGGCGGTCACCCTGCGCAGCACGTCGAGACCGTCACCGCCCCCGTCGAGCGCGACCCGCGGCTCGTGGACCCGGGCCTCGGCGGGGAGCAGTTCGACGTCCTCGCTGGGCACGTACGGCACGTTGGCGAGCAGGATCTCGACGCGGCCGCGCAACGACCCGGGCAGCGGCTCGAAAAGGTCGCCCTCGTACACCTCCCCCGCACCGGCGACGTTGCGGCGCGCACACCGCACCGCGGCGGGTTCGACGTCGCAGGCGTGCAGTTCGACGCGGCCGAGGGACGCGGCGAGCGCGGTACCCAGCGCACCGGTACCGCAGCACAGATCGACGGCCAGCACCGGTCCGTCCGTGCCGCGGACCAGGCCGACGGCCTGGTCGACGAGGAACTCGGTCCGGCGGCGGGGGACGAAGACACCGGGGTCCACGGCGATCCGCAGACCACGGAACTCGGCCCAGCCGAGGACGTGTTCCAGCGGGTGTCCGGCCGCCCGCCGCTCGACCATGGCGGCGGTCTCGGCCGGATCCGCGGCCGTGGAGAGGATCAACTCCGCCTCGTCCTCGGCGAATACACAGCCGGCGGCGCGAAGTCTGCTGACGATGGCGGGATGAGACAGTGATGCCGGGTTGAGCGACATGGAGCGGAGCCTTTCGGAATGCCGATGGGTGCTCCGCGGTCGCCTATGCCGGTCCGGCCACGCAATCGCGAGAGGTGAGCACCCAGCCTGATGCAGCGGTAATGGGTCTCACCTCCTCGGTATGTCCCCCTGCTGGGGTCGGCAACACTACCCGATGCGCACGCGGTGCGTCCCCTGCCTTTTCGGCACGGAACGGCGCCGCCTCCCCCGGTTCCGGGGGAGGCGGCGCCGCCGTGTGCGGGTCCTGCTCAGGCTCCGGTCACTTGACGCTCAGCGCGTCGGTGATCACCTGGGTCACCGCACCGCCCTGGTCGTCACGGACGGAGGCGCGCAGCGAGACGGTCTGCGCACCGCGCGGAACCGAGAGGCTGCCCGTCCACGAGGTGCCCTTCCTGGCGAGGTCCACCGAGGTCCAGGTCTTCCCCTGGTCGTAAGAGACGGCCAGCGCACCGGTGTTGATCGTCCCGGTGTCCGAGGCGCCCTTGATGTACTCGGCGTCGATGCCGATCGGGAGTCGCTTGCCGGCCTTGACCGTGCCGTCGAGCGCGGTGTCCACGTCGAAACCGAGGTTGATCATCGGCAGGTAGGTGTACCGGTCATCGGGCGTCTCGGCGGACCTGACCTCCCACGCCGAGTGGCCCTTGACGCCGGTGCCCCACACCTTCGGGTCCAAGGTGGTGTCGGTCACGACCTTGAAGGTGTGCTCGCCCGGGTCCACGTCCCACAGGTTGACCCCGGAACTGGTCATCTTCCCGGTGCTCACGCCGTCGACGAGGACTTCGGTGGTCTGGGTCAGCGAGTCGTCGCTCCACACGTCGCCGAAGCCCGTGTGGTCCGGCCCTGAGTCGCCCCAGCCCGGGGTGTTGAAGGCGAGGCTGTTGCCGGCACGGGTCTGGCCCCAGCCGAGACCGGTGCCGAGCCACGGGTGCAGGACGGGCTTGAACCAGTTGAGCTTCGTGTGCTTGCCGCCCGGGTAGGTGACCAGTCCGCCGCGCTGCTCCAGGGAGTAGCCGGGACCGGCGGTGAGCGACTCGTGCCACCTCAGGCCCTTGCCGGTGCTCACGTAGTCGGTGCGCTTGCCCGGGTAGGAGATCTGCTCGGGGAAGCCGAACCCGATCGGGAAGGTGTCGGTGATCGAGTAGCGGAACTCCCCGCCGGGCAGCTGCTTCGGCGCGTAGTACGTCGTGTCGACGACGCCGAGGTCCTTGGCGCCGGTGGCGATGGTCAGGTCCTTCGCCGGGATCGCGCCGGGGTGCCCCTCCGACAGGTCGTACACGTACGGCGTGTAGGGGGTACCGGTGAGCTGGAGCTTCTGGCCCTTGGCGGCGGCCTTCGCGAGCTTGGCGCCGTCCGCCGCGTTCACGGTCGCGACGGGGATCTCACGGTCCGTGTAGTCGGCGGTGCCGAACCAGGCCATGAGCCGGCCCCGGTCGTCGTCGGTCACGAAGAGGGCGACGGCCCCCGCGTCGACCGCGTGCTGCGCGAGCTCGGTCGAGTCGATGGTCTTGTCGGCGTGCACGAGGACGGCCTTGCCCTTGACGTCCTTGCCCTCGTACGCGGACGGGGCACCGTTGCCGGCGTCGAACAGCCCTGTCCTGAGCGTGCCGTCCAAGCGGCTCGAGCCGCTCTGGACGGTGGCCTCGCCGATCTCGGTGCTGCCGGCCTTCGCGGCGAGCAGCGGCTTGCCCAGGCGCCACACCGTGCGGTATTCGAAGCTGCCGCTCGCGGGCTTTGCGGTCGGCGCGGCGAAGATGCTGTCGTAGGTCAGCGGGACCTGGGCGACGGCGCTGTACTCCGAGCCGTTCGCCGAGCGGTCCGCCTCCATGAGGAGCTGGCGGGTCTCGGTGCGCTTGGCGACCTTCGCGCTGATCTCGCGCAGGGTCCGGCCGTCGAGGGTGATCTCGCGGTCGCGGTCCAGCTTAATCTCGGGGTCGGCCAGGTAGCCGAGGCCCAGCGAGTCCTCGCCGTGGCTGCCGCGCACGTCGAGGAAGGTGCTGACGGCGTACGAGCCGGGCTTGAGGCGCAGTTCCAGCGTGCCGGACTCACCGACCGCGGCGGGGAAGATGTCCCCGCCCGCGGCCAGGGTCTGCACGACGAGCGACGCGGGCACCCCGGCGCCGTCCCGGTCCTTGACGTGCACCGTCAGGTTGTACCGCTCCTCCTCCTTGACCAGCCCGAAGACGGTGTGGGCGACGGCCTTCCCGTCGGCCTCGGCAAGGATCTGCCCGGAGGTGTTGCCGACCGGGGCCTTCGCGCCGTCCCCGGTGACGGTGGTCTGCGCGGTGCCGTGCGCCGGAACGGTGAGGGTCGAGTCGGCCAGCGTCACGACGCCGTCGGCGGCGCCGCTCGCGGAGAGCTTCAACGTGACGGGCGCGTCGGAGGAGTTGGTGTAGGTCACGGTCTGCGTGACGGGCTTGTTGCCCTCGTACGGCCAGCCGTAGAAGCCCAGGTCGGCGCTGCCGGTCGCGGTGACCTTCGCGTCGATCGCGTCCGGCACGCTGACCCGGCCGGAGCCGAGGGTGTACGCGGAGGCGTCCAGCTCCTTCGAGGTGGACATGAGCGCGTCCTTGAGCTCCCGCCAGCCCCAGTCGGGGTGCTGCTGGGCGAGGAGCGCGGCGACGCCCGCGACATGCGGGGTGGCCATCGACGTACCGCTCATGGTCTGGTACGCGCCTTCGCCCTCGACGAGCGAGGAGCGGGCGGCCAGGATGTCCACGCCGGGCGCCGAGACGTCGGGCTTGAGGGCGTTGTCGCCCAGCCGGGGGCCGGCGCTGGTGAAGTAGGCGGCCTGGTCGGCGGAGTCCACGGCGCCGACGGTGAGCGCGTCGTCGGCGGCGCCGGGCGAGCCGATCGAGGTGGGGGTGCCGGTGTTGCCGGCGGCGATGACGAAGAGGGCGCCGGTCTCCTCGGAGAGGGTGTTGACGGCCTGGGCCATCGGGTCGGTGCCGTCGCTGGCCTCCTGCGAACCGAGGCTCATCGAGACGACCTTGGCGTCGATGTCCTTCGCCGCCCACTCCATCCCGGCGATGATCTGCGACTCGGAGCCGGAGCCCTCGTTGCTCAGCACCTTGCCCACGGCGAGGTCGGCGTCGGGGGCGACGCCCTTCTCCTTGCCGTCCGAGGCGGCGCCGCTGCCGCCCACGGTGGAGGCGGTGTGGGTGCCGTGGCCGTTGGCGTCGGCGACCTCCTCGCCCTCGATGAAGCTCTTGGAGGCGGAGACCCTGCCCTGGAGATCGGGGTGGTCGGCGTCGATCCCGGTGTCCAGGACCGCCACCTTCACGCCCTTGCCGGTGAGTCCGGCCTCCCACGCCTCGGGGGTGCCTATCTGTGCGTTGGACTCGGCCATGTCGGCGGTGACCCTGCCGTCCAGCCAGACCTTCGCGATCCCGTCGGTGAATGCGGCCTTCTCCGGCAGCGCGGACCGGGAACGTGCGGTCCCCGCGGCGCCGTCGGTCACGGAGGACCAGAAGCTGCCGGGCTTCGCGGCCCGTACCGCCATGCCGTCCACGCTGGGCAGGGAGCGGACCTCGGCGGTGCCGGGCGGGGTGCTCGCGGCGCTCCTCGCCCTGGCCCCGTAGGTGACGATGAGCGGCAGCCCCTCGGTGGCCTGCCGGCCGGACCCGCCCCGCGCGTCGGCGAGGCCCTGCGCGAGGAGTTCGGTGATGTCGAAGAGCCTGGGGTCGAGCACCTTGGCGTCGAGATAGGGCTGCGCCTCGGCCGGCACCACGTTGATGTGCCCGTTCACGACGTCGGTGCGGACCGCTCCGGTCGCACCCGCGGCCCGGTCGACGGAGACCGCCTTCTTGCCCGAACCGAGCGTGGTGACAGTCACCTTGTCACCGGTGACGAGCGTGACGGTCCGCGCGGCGGAGACCGCAGCGGAGCCGGCCGCCGCCGCACGGGGCTGCCCGGCCGCGTCGGCCGCGTGGACGAGCTGTCCGCCCGGGAGCAGGACGAGCGCGAGCCCGGCGGGCAGCAGGCTCGCCCTTCGCCATACGGGTGCTCTGGTCATGAAAGCCCTCTCTTCGTCAGCCGGTCGGGGGTACCGGTGTGCTGCGAAGAGTCTGGGGCGGCGGTGTTGCCCGTGAGTTGCACGGTGCTGGCGGGAAGCTGCCATGGCACCTTCCCGCCAGCACCGGCGCGGGGTGCATCCCCGCACGGTCCGGACGATCGGGAACATGACGCGCGGCGTTCCCGGCGCGCCTGACCGGAACGGCGGGGCGGTGCGGGGCCACGGCTCGGTGCCCCGGGCCGGTCATCGACGGAACCGGCGGGCGGGCGCCGGGACTTGACCGGCAAGGGCGGAGCTGCGGATCGGCGCCGGACGGCCCGGGCCGCCGAAACGGCTTCGGGCCGACGGTACGAAACCGTCTGCCCGAAGCCGCCTGCGTTCGCTCGAAGAGCGCTGAACTGCGGTTACAGCACCGGCAGCAGCGCCTTCAGCTCGAAGGCCGTGACCTCGCTGAGGTACTCCTCCCACTCCTGCTTCTTGTTGCGCGGAAGTTGCGGGGGCTGGCAGCACCCTCGGCCGATCTCTATAGCAGCAGCGTGGAGCGCAGTTGAAGGGGTCGTCGATGGTCACCGCCGGCTGCCTTCCGACGGCCCAGAGACGGCCCGGTAAGGGTGCGACGACTCGGCCCACCGCGACGGGATTGAGCACCGCCTTAGGAGTTCGATCCGAGCCCGCTCCAGCTGCTGCCCTCGACTGGTGTGACGGCCGGACAGAGACGCTGGTGTACGCCTCCGTCCGGCGTCGTTGATGTCAGCTGTGGATGTCAGAAGCCTTCCGATCCGTAGCTCTATGCGGATGGGTCAGCACCGGCCGCAGTGGACGCTTTCAAGGCGCCGAAGGACCCTGCTGGGCGGTGACGGTTGCTGTACTTCCGTGCTGTACCAGGCGCGGGAGCTACCCCGCTCGTTCAAGGGTCAAGTCGCTGCGAGTGGGATCGGCTCGTCGTATGACTGCCAGTTGGGGGTAGGAGTCAAGGAAGCGGCGGATCCTTTCGAGCGCGGCAGTCCTGGGCGCGCCGATCTCGTCGAAGTCGAACCTCGTAAACTGAGCCCCTCGCCGCCCTTTGGCCAGGATTTCGCGACACCGTCGATCACGTCCTCGCGCCGATCACCGGGCATCGGCGCGATCTCGGAAGGGCACACCCATGAAGACGGACAGCACCTTCGTCCAGGACTACCTCGCGGCCGTCGAACGCGAGAGCACGGCGCTGCCTCCGGCCGTGCGCCAAGAACTCATAGCCGACCTCGGCGAGCACATCCAGGTCGCGCTCGCCGAACGGCCCGGCAGCATCCGCGAGATCCTCCATGAAATGGGCGAACCGCGCACGATCGTCGCCACAGCACTCCAGGAGCTCGGCCACAGCCCTGACACGCGCGTCGACGAGCCCCGCCGGCCCCGATCCCCGGCATGGCTGTCGATACTGTTCCTGCTGCTCAGCGGCGGTGTCCTGCCTATCATTTCGGGGGTCGTTCTCCTTTCCTTCCTTTCCGTGGTCCTGCAGATAATCGCCGTCGTGATGGTGTGCCGCTCCCGTCACTGGAAGGTGAATCAGAAGTGGATCGGGCTCGCGCTGACCGTTATCGTCCCTGGCGCCACGCACATCATCTGGAACCTCGGAATCCCTGCAGACATCCCTGCACGCGACGCGTGGCGCTGGGCCCTCATCGCCCTGACGTTCGCCTCAACTGTGTTTGGCTGCGGGTGGCTCTGGCGAGCCAAGCGCCTCTGAGCGTCCCGCACCTGTGCGGGGCGCCCATCGTGCGTGCGACGGGTCGTCAGGTAGGTGAACTTCCGCTTGACTGGGGGCAAGTGGAAGGCCGGTTCCGCCAGAGGGGCTGAGGCCGGTGCAGGGCGACGGGTGACGTGTCGTTGATCTTGGGCAGGAGCACGACCGGCGCCCAGTTGGTCATCGCGCTGCACACGTCGCCCCGGCGCGGGTAGCACGCAGGCGACTATGGAAGCGGGCCGTCGCGGCCCCCGGGTGGCCGGTCCGAGTGCGGAGGGGGCCGTACGTGTCAAGGCGGTCTTCCCACGGGCCCCGGGAAGCCCGTCGGCATGGTGGGCGTCGGCAGGCCACGGGAGTGGTCACGTCGGTTCCGCAGGCTCACCCTCAACCCTCCATGGCTGGGCAGGCATGTCTGTGTGCAGGGGCGAAGGACGGCCGGCGGACTGCGGATGTAACGCTTTCGGGCGCCTTGGACTAGTACCGGGTGTAAGGCATCGCACCTTTGACCTGTCTTGAGGAGCCTTCCGTGCCAGCGGAGCATCCGACAGCACCACCCACGCGGGACCCGGCCGGGTTCGCCACGTTCTACGAGCAGCAGTTCGACGCTGTGCTCGGGTTCGTCACCCGGCGCGTCGACAACGCACACCTGGCCGCCGACCTGACGGCGGACATCTTCGTGGCTGCCCTGGAGGGCGCGCACACCTACGACGCCCGGCGCGGCGCACCCATCGCATGGCTCTACGGAATATCCCGCAGCGTCATTTATGCCCACTTCCACGGCACCGCCCGCGAGCAGCAGGCGGTCGCCCGGATCTGCGGGCGGCGGCTGCTGGACGACGAGGACGTCAGCGCCATCGAGGCGCGGATCGACGCGGACCGGGCCGCCCGACAGTTCGCGTCCGCCCACGCCGCGCTCTCCGACCCGCTGCGCGAGGTGCTCGACCTGGTCGCCCTGGACGGGCTCACGAGCCGCGAGGCGGCTCAGGCGCTGAGTATCAGCTCGGCCACCGCTCGCGTACGACTGCATCGCGCCCGCAAAGCCCTGCGCACCGCCGGCCAGACCCACGCCGCCACCCACGACACCCTTCTGGAGGCCGCCCAGTGAACGCCCCCGCGCACTTCAAGGAGCAGCTCGCCGACGAGCTGAACGCCCACGCGACATCTCTGTCCGCCCCCGCAGGCCACCGGGCTCTGCTCCGGCTCCGCACGCCGCGTCGCCGGGTGGCCCTCACCGTGGGCGTCGCCGCGGCAGCCGCCGCTGTGGCTGTCGCCCTCCCGCTGGCGTCCGGGTCGCCGAGCGCGCAGCAGGCCGCGCCCGCACCGCACAGCACCGCGAGCACCGGCCTCGGCACATCGGCCGAGCAGACACCGCAGAGCACTCCGAACACCCCGAGCACCAGCCTGAACATCGTCAACGCCGACTACGCCGTGCAGTCCAAGCCGGGCGGCATGGTCTCCGTGCAGCTGTTCAATGTGAAGGGCATCCCCGGCCTGCAGGCCGCGCTGGACAAGGCCGGTATCCCCGCGAAGGTGATGGTGCCCTCGGCCTCCTGCCATACCACCGGCCACACCGACAACAGCCCGCATGGCAGCCTGTTGAAGGTGATGCCGCCGTCCGGCTTCCACCGCAACGGGGTCCGCGACATCAAACCCAGTGCTATGCAGACCGGGGACCACCTGCTGTTCATCGTGGACACGGAGAGCAGCCCGCTGAAGGCGCTGGCCATCACGCTGGTGCACCAGGTGCCCAGCTGCATCCCGGCCAACTAGTGCTGTGACCGCGAAGGTTCACCGGGTCCGGGCGGTCAGGGTGAGCTCCGAGTTGGGATGGTCTGGTCAGCGGTATGGGGAGCCTGTCGTGCCCCGGCTCTGCGACGATTGCTGAGTGAGCAAGCAAGAGTGGGACACATTGACCGAGTCCGAAGAAGCCTTCATGGTCAATTCCTATGAGATTGACATCCTGGCTGGTGTCTGGGGCGATCTCGACGAAGCCGACCAGTCTCGACCGGTCAACGAGCTGGCGGGAATCTTGCTCGCTCTCATCGATCGTGGGTGGATCGAGGTCCACCGACTCACGCCGTGGACCTCCCCCGCCGGGGAAAGCGGGTTCCAGCCCGGCGAGCTGGTGCCTCGTGATCAGCTTCCGGCGATTCTCGAAGACGCGGCCAACTGGGAGTATCCCGAAGACGGGAACTGGATTGGCGCGTTGACCCTGGTCGAGACCGAGGCGGGAAAGAAGATCACTCGTCTTTCTCCCGAGGAGTTGGCCGAGTAGGCCGTCGTGGCGGGAAGCCTCAGGCCGCGGCCAACGGTCGGCCGCCCCAGCGGAGGCCCTTCTCGCTGCGGATGCGGGCTCGGTTGCGGCGTTGGGCGGCCAGGAGGTCGGGGTGGCGGGCGTTGGCATTGCGCCAGCGCAGATGGCGGTGCAGCGCGCGGGTCTGAACGGTGTGGTTGGGGTGGTTCGAGTTGGCCGGGGTGAACTGCCGCAGCGGCCCGAAGTGCGCCTCGATCGGATTGGCCCAGGAGGCGTTCGTCGGGGTGAAGCACAGCTCGACTCGAGAGGCCGCCGGCCTTCTCCTGGACGGCCTCGACGCGCTGCTCGCGCGCTACACCGCTGCGCTGGAAGCGCACGAGATCCCTCGACCGTACTGACTTCGCGACGAGGCCTCTGGTGCAGTCATGCGAACGGGCACGCTGCTACACGTCGCGGAGGACGTCACGCAGCGCGTCAGCTTGGAGATCGAGTGCCCGACGCATTGCGTAGCCCGTGTGCGCAGT
>NZ_JBHVWN010000055.1:0-49302 GCF_042882275.1 Streptomyces sp. NPDC058231
CACCTGCGCGGACGGCCGGAAGCAGTTCCGGCCGTCCGCGCAGGTGCGTCGGCGAGGACCGTGGCGGAACTCACCGCATCCGCCCCGCACGGCCCGTCGGCGGGGACGACGGGCTTGCTGCCACCGAGCTGATCCGCCGGGAGACTCACCGTCGGAGCGAAGCGATGCCGCCCGCTCCGCCGGTGAGTTTCCCGGCGCGCCGTGCGCCGCCCTGGCACACCGGCGCCCGCCGGACCGTCCGCTCCCGGCCGCGTGTCGGCACCGCTGCTTCGCATATGCTGCGGGCGACCGGTAATGACCTGCGCCGACCACACGAGGGGGGTGGAAAGTGTCTGAGCCGCGCGCAATCGCCTCGGCACATCCCGCGGCCCTGGCCGCCCTCCCGGCGCAGTCCGGCCCCGGGCGTTCCGTATGGAACGTCGACGCCACGATCCTGCTGGTCGAGGACGACGCCGGTGACGCCCTCCTCGTCGAGGAGATGCTCACCGACAGCGAGTTGGACTCCGGTCTCATCTGGCGCAAGTCGCTCACCGAGGCCCTGGAGTTCCTGCAGGCCCTCACCACCCCGGTCTGTGTGCTGCTCGATCTGCATCTCCCCGATGTGCACGGTCTGCAGGCGGTCACCCAGATCGTGGAGACGACGCCGGACGCCGCGATCGTCGTACTGACCGGACTGGCGGAGGCCGAAGCGGGCCTCGCCGCCGTCGCCACCGGCGCACAGGACTACCTCGTCAAGGGCCGGATCGACCCGCAGGCGCTGTCCCGTGCCGTTCGCTACGCCCTCCAGCGCAAGCAGGTCGAACGGGCCGCCGCCGCGCTGCGCGCCAACCGGCTGATGGCCCAGGAGAACGCACGCCTGGAGCGCGGGCTGCTGCCCGTGCCGCTGCTGCGCGACGAGAGTTTCGATGCTGTCGCCCGCTACGAGCCGGGCCGCGCGCACGGACTGCTGAGCGGCGACTTCTACGACGTGGTGCAGACCCCCGACGGCACCGTGCACGCCGTGATCGGCGACGTGTCGGGGCACGGCGCGGCGGAGGCCGCGCTCGGTGTGTGTCTGCGTGTGGCGTGGCGTACAGCCGTGCTGTGCGACACCGACCCGCTGGAGCAGATACGGCTCCTGGAGGCGATTCTGGTCGCCGAACGCTCCGACCCCCATGTCTTCGCGACGGTGACCTCACTCGTCTTCCCCTCCGACGCCCGGCTCGTCAGGGTGGTGCGGGCCGGGCACCCCGGGCTCCTGCTGCGGCGGGGCACGGAGGTCGAGTGGGTGGAGCCCGAGGGCGGCATGGCGCTGGGTCTCCTCCCCGGAGCCGGCCAGTGGTCGACGACCGAACTCGCACTCCCCCGCGACGGCGGGGTGGTGCTCTTCACCGACGGACTCTTCGAGGGGCGCACGGGCCCTGACTCGCGTCTCGGCGAGGAAGGACTGCTCGCCATGGCGCGGAACGCCGGTGAACTCGCCGCCCGCCCCTTCATCGACGCGCTGGTCGCCGGCGCCACCGAAGGCGCCTCGCCCTACGGGGGCCTGGCCGACGACGTCGCCGTACTGCATCTCGGCTGGAGAAAGACCCCCCATGAGTGACACAGCCACCGGACCGGCCCCGCGCAAGCGTGGGTTCTCCCGCCTGTCGGTCCAGAACTGGGTGCATCTGATCCTGGGCGGATTCGTGCTGGTCGTCTGCGGGTGCCTGGTGGTGGGAGGGCTGGTGCTGGCCCGAATATCCGACCGGACCATCGAACTGGTGGACCGTATCCAGCCGGCCCGCTCGTCCGCCTTCCAGCTGCAGAACGCCCTGCTCGATCAGGAGACGGGGGTCCGCGGGTACGCGCTCAGCGGCGACAAGACCTTCCTCGAACCCTACGAGGCCGGCAAGCGGGACGAAAAGCAGCGGATCGCCCGGGTGCGCGCGGTACTCGGTGACGAACAGCCGTTCAGCGACGACCTGAACCGGATCGCCGAGGCTTCCGCACGGTGGCGCACCCTGCACGCGGAACCGCTGATCGCCTCGGCGCGACAGGGGCCGGCTGCCGACTCCGCCGCCAGGATCCTGGAGAGCAAGCGGGAATTCGACATCCTGCGCTCGCTGTACGGAACGCAGCAGCGGCACCTCGACGTCGCCCGGGACCGGGCGCGTGCCGAGCTCAACGGCGCCCGGGTCATACGCGACCGGGCGCTGATCGCCCTGCTGCTCGTCTTCGTGCTCTCCGTGATCTCGCTCAGCATCCTGTTCAACCGTGTGGTGGCCCGCCCGCTGAGTGTCCTCGCCATCGGCTCGGGCAAGGTACGGGCCGGCGCGTTCCGGCACCGCATAGAGGTCCACGGGCCGTCCGACGTGCGGGCGGTGGCTGCGGCCGTCGAGGACATGCGCAACCGTCTGGTCTCGGAGCTCGAAGAGGCCCAGGAGCGTGAATCGCTGCTGGCCCAGCAGACCGAGGAGCTCCGTCGCTCCAACTCCGAACTGGAGCAGTTCGCCTACGTCGCCTCGCACGACCTCCAGGAACCGCTCCGCAAGGTGGCGTCGTTCTGCCAGCTCCTGGAGAAGCGGTACGGCGAGGAGCTGGACGCGCGCGGCAAGCAGTACATCGACTTCGCGGTCGACGGGGCCAAGCGGATGCAGGTGCTCATCAACGACCTGCTCACCTTCTCGCGGGTGGGCCGGGTGCACGACAGCTGGAACTCCGTGGACTTCGACCGCTCGCTGGACCGTGCCGCGGCCAATCTCGCGCTGTCCATCGAGGAGACCGGTACCACCCTCGTCCGGCAGGACACGCTGCCGCAGGTGATCGGTGACCCGACGACGCTCACGATGATCTGGCAGAACCTGATCGGGAACGCGGTGAAGTTCCGCAGGCCCGAGGTTCCGTGTGTGATCACGGTCAGCTGTGTCCGGGAGGAGGACGAGTGGCTCTTCACCGTGCAGGACAACGGCATCGGCATCGCCCCCGAGTTCGCGGAGAAGGTGTTCGTCATCTTCCAGCGGCTGCACTCCCGCGACGACTACGACGGCACGGGCATCGGACTGGCGCTCTGCCGCAAGATCATCGAATTCCACGGCGGCCGGATCTGGCTGGACCTCGAATACCGCGAAGGCGCTCGCATCCACTTCTCGCTGCCGGTCAGCCCCGACACGGCGTGCCACCCGGCTGCCGAGGCCGCCGCTCCCGCTCCTGATTCCGATCCCTCCGGAGACGCCACGTGAACACCCCGGTACAGCCCATAGAAGTCCTTCTCGTGGAGGACGACCCCGGCGACGAGCTCATGACCCGGGAGGCTTTCGAGGACAACAAGATCCGCAACACCCTCCATGTGGTGCGGGACGGCCAGGAGGCGCTGGACTTCCTCTACCGCCGCGGCGACCACTGCGACGCTCCCCGCCCCGACCTGATCCTGCTCGACCTGAACCTGCCCCGGTACGACGGCCGGCAGGTGCTCGAGAAGATCAAGAGCGACCCGGAGCTGGCCCTCATTCCGGTGGTCGTACTCACCACTTCCTCCGCCGAGGAGGACATCCTGCGCAGCTACAAACTGCATGCCAACGCCTACGTCACCAAGCCGGTCGACCTGGATCAGTTCATCGCCGCCGTGCGCCAGATCGACGAGTTCTTCGTGACAGTCGTACGGCTGCCCGGCCGCTCCTGACCGCCTTCGTGATGTCCAGGAGTGGGATCTCTTGACACGGGTAGATGAACCGCGAAGAAAAGGTCACCGACCTCCCCCGCTGCGCCCTGGCTGGAGCTCATGAACCAACACGCCCTCTCCCGCCCGGACGACCCGCAGCCGGGTCACCGGCTCACAGAGGCACTCCACATCGCCGAGGTGTTCGGCGGTGAACCGGGCTGCATCGCGCAGGCACGTGCCCTGGCCGACCAGTTCCTGATGCGGCTCACCAGCGAATGGCTGGCGGTGCTCGGCGAGCACACCCGTAACGACCTGATGCTGGCCGTGAGCGAGCTGGTCACCAACGCCGACCGCTACAGCCACGGCCCCTATCTGCTGGAGCTGGAGGGCACCGCGCGGCGGATCAGCGTGACGGTCTACGACAGCAGCACGGCGCTTCCCGTCTTCTTCTCCCCCGATCCGAGCCGCCTCGGCGGTCACGGCATGGAGATCGTCGTCGCTCTCTGCGACCGGCTGACCGCCGAGCGTGTCCCGGTGGGCAAGCGGATCCGGGCCGAGTTCGAGCTCAGCAGCTGACCGCTCGGTGGCGGGCCGGACACGGTCCTGCCCAGACCCTGGAGCCGTGTCCCTGGGAAGACTCCCTACTGCCGGCCGAACCAGTCGATGCACATGACGAGTGCGTCGTCGAGTGTCTCCGAGCCCCGGTAGTCGGCCAGCTCCCGCAGCACGGCGCGCGGCACTGTGGCGGCCGGCAGCAGCCTGGTCGCGAGGATCGCGCGGGCCAGAGCCCGTTCCCCGTACGTTTCCCCCAGTGGCGACACGGCCTCGTAGACGCCGTCGCTGACCAGCACCAGCCGGTCCCCCGGCACCACGTGGAACTCCTGGACGGAGTAGTGGGACTCCTCGAACATGCCGAGCGGGAGTTCCGCCTCCAGGCCGATACGGGTGACCGTCCTGCCGCGCAGCCGCCACAGCTGGGGAGAGCCCGCGTCGACGGCGCCCACCCGGCCGGTGGCCAGGTCGAAATGGAGCAGCAGGGTGGAGACGTGCGCGCTTCCGCGGTGCAGCCCGTAGATCGCCTGGTCCGCGAGGGACGCCTGGTCGGCGATGTCGATCCCGGCACGCCGGGCGTTGCGCAGCGCGTTCACGGCGAGGTTGGTGAGCAGCGACGCCTGGATGCCCTCGCCCATGCCGTTGGTGACGGCGACGGTCAGCTCGCCGGCGTCGGCGGACCAGTCGAAGTTGTCGCCGTGAATGGCGTAGGCGGGTTCCAGTTGCGCGCCGATGGCGTACTCGGCCGCCGTGCAGGCCCGCGCGGGAAGGAGCTGCCACTGCATCTCGGCCGCGAGGGTGAGCCTGCTGACCCGGCGTGCCCGTTGGTAGAGGTCGGTGTCCCGTTCCGCGACCAGGATCTCGTGGCCGAGGAGATCGGCCACATGGGTCAGCTCGTCCACCGTGGCCGGGGTGGAGTTCCCGGCGGGCAGGCGCACGGTGAGAATGCCGAGCCGTTCCCCGCGCACCGTCACCGGGAGGTGATGGTCGCGGGCGTCGTCGTGCCGGAGGGGCTGTTCGCGCGGTTCCTGGCTGCCGAAGGCCCGGCCCTCCGGGCTGTTGTGCATCGACAGCGGGTCGCCGGGGCCGTCGACGGGGTCGACGGGCCTGAGTACGGTCATGCCGTAGTCCGCCAGCAGGAGCTGGACGCGGAGCGCGCCGTACTCCCTGCGCAGTGCGTCGCGGACCGTCTCGACCAGGGCGTACGGCGCCGCCGCCCGCACCGCTCTTTCGATCTCCTGGCGGGCGCTCACGGTCTCCGGGTCCTTCTTCGAGCGGCAGCCGGGCCGGTTCCGGGCTGACAGACGGGTGTGCGGAGTGAAAGAGTGGATGGATGCCCCGTACCACCGGTCACCCGCGCCCCCTGGAGCAGGTGTCCGCGGATGTCTGTTCCGCCTCCGAGTTGCTGGAGGTGTTGTGGTCGCGGGGGCAGGAGGCCGCGGTCGCGTTCTCGCCCTCGCAGCTGCGGGCACTGCTCGTGATCGAGCAGCAGGAGGGCAGCAATCTGCGATCGCTCGGTGAGGCACTCGGTTCGCGCGCGCCCTCGGTGAGCCGGCTCTGCGACCGTCTGGAGGCCATGGGGATGGTCCGGCGGGAGCCCAGTGCCACCAGCCGCCGGGAGGTCGAGCTCCGGCTGACCCAGCACGGCCGCACCCTGCTGGAGGAGTACCGGTCGATCCGCACCCGGGAGTTCGCCGCGGTGCTGGGACGGATGCCGCAGGCCGCGGTGGCCGCGCTCGCGGAAGGGCTGGCCGCATTCAACACGGCCGCTGCCGAGCGGATCGGGGCGGACGGCGGTCCTGGGACCCGGCTGCGCGACGATGTCGCGGAGAGCGCCTAGCATCATCCGGCCCCTGTCCTGCGCGTGAGCGAACCGGACCCGACGTGGGTGCGGTCGTTGTTGATCAACTGGAAATAGATTGTTACCCACGGAGAATGTTGTCAAGCGACAACTGTTCCTTCTATCGTTCGGCAGGTACCCCACGCCGCGAGCCGGGACGGATCGCGACCGAGCCGCCCGCCCGCGACGGCCGTTCCCGTCCACCCAGTGCATCCTGAGGTGCCTTCCGTGCTTCCACCGCCCAGCGAAGAAAAGGCCATGCGAATCGTCCCACGCCAGGAGCGGGGAGCGCTGGTACTCGCCTTGTCGGGTGATCTCGACATCGACAACGTCGGCATGCTCGGCACCGCGCTGGAGAGCGCGGCGCGGGACGGGCTCGCCCCGGTCGTCGTCGATCTGTCCGCCGTGTCGTTCGCGGATTCCACGACGGTGAACACGCTGCTCCACGGGCAGACTCTGCTGGGCCCCCGGATGCGGCTCGCCGCACCGTCGCCTTTCATGGACAGGCTCATCCGCGTACTCGGACTGGACAGTGCGCTGCCGGTCTTCGCCACCGTGGCGGAGGCCGTCGACCCGCCGTTGCCGGCCTGACCCCCGGCAACGGCGGACGCCCGCCCCCTGGTGAGCCGGGGGCGGGCGTCCGGGTTTCCGACGGAGCGGGGCTCAGCCGAGAGCGGGCGGTGCGTCCTCGGGCGAGGTGCCCCAGGCCGACGGGCTGCTGCCCACCGTGAAGGAGAGCGAGCGGGCCGAGCGGATGTCGTCGGTGGTGAGGTAGGTGCGCCCCTGAGCCGCACCGTCGATCCGCGCCGACTGGATGTACCGGTCGGTGTCCGAGGCGCCGGGCGCGCTCACCGTGAGCGACCCGTGCGGGTAGTAGCGGCGGTCGAGCGTGATGTCGACGCGTTCGAAGGCCGGCGTGGACAGGCCCCAGGTGTCGGTGCCGGGCTGGACCGGGAAGACGCCGATCGAGGAGAGCACCATCCAGGCGGACATCGTGCCGAGGTCGTCATTGCCCGTCATACCGGTCGGACCGTCGGTGAAGAGGGTCAGGGCCGCGTGCACCACATCGGTGGTCTTCCACGGCTGCCCGGTGGAGAGGTAGGTGTACGGGGCGATGAGGTCGGGCTCGTTCTGCGGGTTGTACTTGTCCGCGTTGTAGTACGCGTACGGGCCGTTGACCCACACCTCGCGGGCGGTCTTCGCGGGATCGGCGACCAGCTTGTCGTACGCGAAGAAGGAGTCGAGCCGCTGGTTGGCGGCGTCCTTGCCACCGATCAGCCCGACCATGCCCGGCAGGTCCTGCGGAACGAGCCACTGGTACTGCCAGGACGTGCCCTCGTGGAAGCCCTCGCTCTGCGCGGGGTCGGCGGGGCCGGTGAGGGCACCGGAGGCGTCACGGGCGCGGAAGAAGCCGGTCGACGGGTCGAAGATCTTCCGGTAGTTCTGGGCGCGCGCCTCGTAACGCCGGGCGTCTGCCTTATGTCCGAGGTCGCGGGCCATCTCGCCGAGCATGGCGTCGGAGAGGGCGTACTCCAGGGTGGCCGAGGCGCCGTGGTCGAAGTCCGAGTCCCCGGGCTTCACGTGCTGACGGTCCTTGATGTACGGGGCGAAGCCGTCCTTCAGATACTGCACGTTGGCTTCGCGGCCTACCGGTGCGGAGTCCGCGGGCGGGACCCCGTCGGCGTTCTTCTTCAGGGCGCGGTACGCCTCCTCCTCGTACCCCTTCAGCAGTCCCTGCTGGTAGGCGTTGGTGAGGAAGGGGGTGACCGGGTCGCCGGTCATGATGTTCGTCTCGACCGTGCCGTAGCCCCACTTGGGCAGCCAGCCGCTCTCGGCGTCGATCCGCAGGACCGAGATCGCCATGTCACGCGACTCGCGCGGGGCGAGCAGCGAGAGGAGCTGGGCCTGGGTGCGGTAGGTGTCCCAGAGCGACCAGTTCTGGTAGTACGTGAACCCCTTGGCGCGGTGGATCTTCTGGTCCCAGCCGGTGTAGCGGCCGTCCACGTCGCTGCCGACGTTCGGCGCGAGGAACGAACGGTAGAGCGACGAGTAGAAGGTCCGGCGCAGTGCGTCGCTGCCGCCCTCGGCCTTCACACCTTCCAGCCGCTCCTCCCAGGACTGCTGGGCGGCGTGCTCGACCCGGTCGAAGCTGCGGCTGCCCTCGGCACGGAGGTTGAGCGCGGCGCCCTTGGCGTCGACGTAACTCAGCGCGGTGGTGGCCTCGACGGTGCGGTCCTTGGTGGTGTCGAAGCGCAGCCAGGCACCGTTGCGGGCATCGGTGGCCGAGGACTTCTTGGAGCCCTCGGTGACGGTGTCGCCGTTCCAGGTGCCGGAGGTGGTGAACGGGCGGTCGAAGTGGGTGATCGTGTAGACGGTGTACGGCTTGGTGTCCTGACAGAAGCCGCTGCCGGTGATCGCCGTCCGCACGGTGCGGTTGTCGAGGATCTCCACCGTGGACGAGAGCGTCCGGTGCAGCGACTGGCCCGCGTTGAGCAGGACGTTGGCCTTGTCGGTGGCCGGGAAGGTGTAGCGCTGCACACCGGTGCGCTTGGTGGCGGTGAGCTCGGCGTCGATCCCGGTCTTCAGTCCGACCTTGTAGTAGCCCGGGCTCGCCTTCTCGTCGTCGTGACTGAACTCCGCCGCGTACTTGGCGTAGTCGGTCTGGGTGACGTCACCGGTGGTGGGCAGCGTGGGCAGATCGCCGCCGAGTCCGCAGCCGACACCGGAGAGATGGACGGCGGAGAAGCCACGGATCTGGTTCTGGGCGTAGTCGTACCCGGTGTTGTGACCGGTGTCCGGAGAGAGCTGCACCATGCCGAACGGCACGGAGGCGCCGGGATAGGTGTTGCCCTCGTTCTGGGTTCCGATGAACGAGTTGACCAGGTCGGTCAGTTGTCCGTCGGCACGGGGGGCGGCCTGGGCCGTGGCCCCGGTGGTGAGGACACCTCCGAGAAGCGCGACAGCGGCGAGCGCGGCCGCCGGGCCGCGGAGTCTCGGCCGTGGGATCCGGTGCATTGGGTGTACTCCTCCTAGGACAACGTTGTCAGAGCGCGATCATTCTTGGTTCCCCGGTGATCCACGTCAAGGGTTCGGACACGAACGCTCCGGCCCGCCCGGGGAGGGGCGGGCCGGAGCGGTGTCGACGGTCAGGCCGACGGGCACCCCGCGACCACGGGGTTGGACGCGTCGCGGACGAGCGCGTCCTGCGCCGCCTCGACCCGCTTCACGTCGGGCTTGACGATCCTCCGGTCGTAGGTGAGGAGTCCGTTCAACTCGCCCTCCACGTCGGAGATCTGGGTGTAGACGGCGCCGTTGCCGCCCTTGCAGGCGAGCGCCCGCACCTCGTCGAGCTTGGTGAGGTAGTCATCGGTGTAGGTCGACTGGTCGACCGCGATGTACGACTGCTGCACGGCCCAGGCGTGGCCCGGCACCGCCAGTCCGAGTCCGCCGTACTCGCCGCTGACCAGGGCCCGTTGCCCGTCCGGTGCGGGCAGGGCCGGGCTCGGGTAGCCGTGCTCGTCGATGATGTCGCCGGTGCCTCCGTCGACGCCGAGGTTGATGCCCGACATGCTGTTGACCAGCCGGGTCGGGTCCCAGGACTTCGCCTGGTCGGCGATGCGGGCCTCGTCGTACTGGCCCCAGCCCTCGTTGAACGTGACCCACATGACGACCGACGGGTGGTTGTAGTGTTCGTCGATCATCTCCTTCATCTCGTGCTCGTACTCGGTGCGGGCGGCGGCGGACGGGTTGACGGTGTTCATCGCCGGCATGTCCTGCCAGACCAGCAGGCCCAGCTTGTCCGCCCAGTAGAACCAGCGGTCGGGCTCCACCTTGATGTGCTTGCGCACGGAGTTGAACCCCATGGCCTTGTGCATCTTCAGGTCGGACGCGAGCGCCTCGTCGGTGGGCGCGGTGTGCAGCCCGTCGGGCCAGAAGCCCTGGTCGAGGGTGGCCATCATGAAGACCGGCTTGCCGTTGAGAACAGTGCGCGGGGTGCCGTTCACCTTCTCCACGGCGATGGACCGCATCCCGAAGTAGCTGCCGACCCGGTCGGAGCCGACGGAGACCTTCAACTGGTAGAGGTGCGGGTCGTTCGCGGACCACAGGTGCGGGTGCGGAACCCGCAGGTTCAGCGTCGAACCGGTGCGGCCGGTCACGGTGCCGACCTTGCGCTTCCCGTCGTACGCGGTCGCCGTGACCGGCACCCCGTCCCGCACCCCCTGCACCTCGACGGCGACCTTCTCACCCTTGACATCGGGGGTGAGCTTGAGCGAGTCGACGTGGTCTGCGGCGACCGGCTCCATCCACACGGTCTGCCAGATCCCGGACGACGGGGTGTACCAGATGCCGCTCGGGTCGAGGCGCTGCTTGCCCATCGGCGGGTTCTCGCCGTCGGCGGCGTCGGTCGGGTCGTAGACGCCGACGATCAGCTCCTGGGTCCGCCCCGGCTTCAGGGCATCGGTGATGTCGGCGCTGAACTTGTCGTAGCCGCCCTTGTGTTCGGCGACCTTGTGCCCGTTGACATACACCTCGGACTGCCAGTCGACGGCGCCGAAGTTCAGCTGCAGCCGCTTGCCGTCACCGACCTTCCAGCCCTGGGGAACGGTGAAGGTGCGGCGGTACCACATCCGGTCCTCGTGCCGTTCGAGGCCGGAGAGCTGCGACTCCACCGGATACGGAACGAGGATCTTCTCGCCGAGCTTCTTGCCGACCGGCGGCTGCTCCCCCGCCTTCGCCGCGGCGAACTCCCAGGAGCCGTTGAGGTTCTGCCAGTTGTCCCGGGTGAGCTGCGGCCGCGGGTACTCGGGCAGCGCGTTGCGCGGTCCGACCTCGTCGGCCCACTTCGTACGGAGTTCGTACGTGGAGTGGTTGGGCCCACTGGACCAGAAGGCCCCGACGGCCTTGCCGTCCTGGCCGGTCAGTCCGCCCTGGCCGTCGTAACGGACATCCGCCAGCCCGTTGGCGTCGCCGGCCTTGTTCCCGACGACCGGTTCCTTGAGCGCGACGGTGAGGCTGCGCGGATCGGCGGGATCCGCCTTGATGGTCCCGAGCGGCCACGTCGCGCCGCCGATGACGGCGTTGAGGTGGTCGGCGAGTCCGCCGGGCAGGGCTGCGAGCTTCTGTGCGAAGTCCAGCTTGAGCGTGCGGCCGTCGCCGAGGACGGTGGCACCGATGGCTCCGTCGTACGTGAAGTCGTCCGGCAGCCGGAAGGCGGACTGCGGCACGGGCTCCTTGGTGCCACCGGGCTCGGTCCACCTGAGGTGCAGGTTGGACCCGCCGAAGTGTTCGAAGTACTCGACCTTGAAGTCGTAGGCCTTGCCCGCGGTCAGCTCGACCGGCTGCGAGGTCTGCTCCTTGTCCCAGTCGTCGACCCAGTGGTCGATGACGGGCTTTCCGTCGATCCAGAGACGGAACCCGTTGTCCCCGATCATCGAGAAGAGATGGGCACCGGTCTTCTCCGGCACGATCTTCCCGGTCCACCGGATGCTGGCGTCGTCGGCCTGCCCGGTGGCCGAGCTCAGTCGAGATTCCAGGCTGGCGAAGTCGATGTCCGGATCGAATCCGGTGGCCTTCAGCTGTCCGAAGTCGAAGGCCCCGGGGGCGGACTGGGTGTAGTACTCGCCCTTCAGGCCGTGCACTTCGGCAGTGCTGCCGGGGTCCGCGGCAGCGGACGCGGCAGGCACACCGGACAGCCCGGCGGTGCCGAGTGCGACGGCGAGAAGCAGGACGAGTTTCTTTCTGATGCGCACTGATCCTCCTTGGTGAGGAAGGGTGGCGGCTCGTTGCAACAGGATGTACAACGTTGGAAGGAACGGCAGTTGGCATGACAGCACGACACCGGCTCGGCTGTCCAGGTCCATGACAGGGTCGACGGGAAGTACGGAAAAGGGCAGGTAGAGACGGTAGGAGCGGTCACATCACGGACCGGCGAGGCAGCACGCCGAGCCGGCATTCGGCCTGCTCACCGAAGGTTCACGGACAGCTCGACGCCGTGCCCGCCACCGCGTGAGGGACCGTCATCCACTCCTCTGGGCAAGGAGGTTCAGCGGCGAGGAGTCCGGCCGCCGGAGCGTGCGGATCCTGTGGAGGTCCCGGGCCGGTCGCCGAAGACACAGTCCCCGCAGAGCCCGCCGCCCGGGCACCGGTAGTAGAGACAGCAGCTGCGCCTGCGGAACGCCGGGGTGTGCGGGGCGCCGGTGTCCCGCAGATCCGGGTGGTCGAAGAGTTCGGCGGCCAGCGCGCGGGCCCGCTCGGCCGTGTCGGGGCGCCGGTGGTCGCGCGCCCAGGCGACCAGTGTGCGCACCGCGCCGGCCAGGGCGGAGCCCGCGTTGCCCCACAGCAGTCCGTGCGCGAGCTTCTCCTCGCTCCGGACCGCCTCCGCGAGCGGCACGAGATGGCCGTACTGGACGACCTCCCGGATCCGCTCCGCCGTGCCCGGAAGCGTGGGCACCGGATCGAGCCACAGGTCGTCGGGCGCGGAGTGCCCGGGGTCCCAGTGGAGTCCGTCCGCAGACAGGTCCGGGATGCGCCCCCCGACGGCGGCGGCGCCGAGCGCGGTCGACCAGAGGCGGGCGGCGAGGCCCAGATGGGCGACGGAGGCGGCCACTCTGCGCTCCGGGGTACGGAGCGCGGCGGCGACCGCGTCGACGCGGGCCGTGAGCGGTGCCCGTTCCCCCGCGTACAGTCCGGCAAGCGGGCGGTGCGCACCGCCCGGCACCGGTGTCCTGCGCAGGACGAAGAACCCCCCGACCGAGGACCCGTCGGCCTGCTCCATGCGCTGCTCCTCCATGGCTCCCCCGACGACTCCCGGTCATGTCGCGGACACCTCCGGCGCCGCGGCTCGCCGACCACCGTACCGGTGCGGGATGATCGTCGTGAGAGGGCGGCAACGGTGCGGACTACCGTCGGTAGGAGGACACAGGAAGCACTCCCGTACTACCAGAGCAGTACGTCGGATCGCAGTCTCAAGGACGACGACTCGGCGGCTTCGAAGGGCCATCGTGGTGCACATGAGTTTCCTCGCGCTGTCCGTGGTGCTGTCACTGATCTCCGCGGTCGCCTATGCGGCGGGCGCGATCGTCCAGGAGCGCGTCGCCGCGGCCGGGGACGGCCGCTCCCTCACCTCGCTGCGCAACCGCATCTGGTGGGTGGCGGTGGCATTGAACGGCGTGGGAGCGGTCCTGCACGTGGTGGCACTGGCGTACGGCCCGCTCAGCCTGGTACAGCCGCTGGGTGCGCTGACGATCGTCTTCGCCCTGCCGATGGCCGCCCTCTTCGTACGCCGCCGGGCCGGGGCCACCGCCTGGCGTGGCGCCCTCATGGCGACCGCCGGACTGGCCGGCCTGCTTGCCCTCACCGGCAGCGGCGAGTCGAACACACTGGCGGGTCCGGAGCAGCTGACGCTCGCGGCCCTGACGTTCGGAGCGGTGGCGCTCCTCCTGCTGATCTCGAAGGGCATGCGGCGGCCGGTGGTCCGGAGCGTGGTCCTGGCCGGGGCCGCCGGTGTGGCGTTCGGTATCGCATCGGTGTTCACGAAGACGGTGGCGATGCAGTGGGCCTCGGGTGCGGTGGGCGCGGGCCTGCCCACGCTGCTGGTGATCGCGGCGCTGGCCGGCTCAGGCCTGCTGCTGTCCCAGACCGCGTACCGCGGCGCCGGCCTCACCGCACCGCTCGCCACCGTGACGGTCGTCAACCCGGTGGTCGCCGCGGCGGTCGGCATCACGCTCTTCGGCGAGGACTTCCGGCACGGCACGGCGGGCACGGCTCTGGCGCTGGTGTGCGGGGTGGTCGCGGCAGCCGGTCTGATCATGCTGACGACGGAGAGGCTGAGTGCGGAGCGGCGCGAGGGTCGGCGGCGGGTCGCAGCCGCCGACGCACCGCCGGTGGACGAGGGCTCAGCGATCGTGCCGGCCGTCGATCCGGTGGAGACCGTGGAGGTGACGGCCGCTCCGTCCGGGGCCGGGACCGCTGTGGCTGTACGCACGGAGCCCGCCCCGCACGCGGGAGCCGCACCCTCCGGCACCGGAACGCCTCCGCCGCTTCAGCTGCCGGTGACGATGCCGCTGGAGGGCCGCCGGATCGGGAAGGTGGAGTTCGGTCCTGCGCGCCGCCCGGGCAGCGGCTCCACCGGGCGGGACGCGATACCCGTCGGCCCCGATGACTCCACCCTTGCGCACAGAAGCGTTCAGACCTTGACCCCGCCGGCTCTCAGGTAGGACACCGGGTCGACGTCGGAGCCGTAGCCGGGGCCGGTACGGATCTCGAAGTGCAGGTGCGGTCCGGTGGCGTTGCCGGTGGAACCGGAGCGGGCGATCCGCTGACCGCTGCTGACGTGCTGGCCCTCGCGCACATGGAGCGCGGACAGATGCGCGTACTGACTGTACTTGCCGTCACTGTGCCGGATGACGATCTGATAGCCGTACGCCCCCGCCCAGCCCGCCGACACGACCGTGCCGGAGGCGACCGCCTTGACCGAGGTCCCGGTCGGGACGGGGAAATCGATGCCGGTGTGGTACCCGCTCGCCCAGGATCCGGCCTGGTGGTACGAGGTGCCGATGCGCGTCGCGGCCACCGGGGCGACGAGACCGGAATGCTTCTCGGCCCGGTCGGTCTTCTTCTGCTGCGGCTTCGCGGCCTGGTGCGGCCCGGCGCTCTGTTTCGGTCTCGCGGTCCCGGCCTGCCGGGACGGTTTCGTCTGCTGCCTGCCGGACGGCCGGCTCGCCCGCGCGGCGGTCTTCGGGGCCGTCCTCGTCCCCGGTTCCGGGGCCCCGGCCACGTCCAGGGTGAGCCGCTGTCCCGGAAAGATCAGGTCCGGGTCGTCACCGACCACCTGGCGGTTGGCCGTGTAGAGGCGATGCCAGCCGCCCCGCACCTGTTCGGCCGCCGCGATCCCGGAGAGCGAGTCGCCCCGCGCGACGGTGTACGACTCCCGCTTACCGGGCACCGTGGTCGGCGTCACCGGCGCGGACGTCGCCCTGGCCGTCGGGCTCACTTTCCCGGACGGCGCGGCCTCGGCCGACGACGCGTCGACCGGCCCGCCCCGCCCCGACTGCGGCGTGATGTCGGGGGCGTCGCCGCCCCGCGTCAGGCCCGCCCGCGTGGAGCAGGTCGGCCAGGCGCCGGGCCCCTGTCCTTCCAGGACCTTCTCCGCGATGGCTGTCTGTTGCTCCCTGGTGGCCAGATCGGCACGCGGGGCGTAGCGGGTGCCGCCGTACGCCTCCCAGGTGGACCGGGTGAACTGCAGGCCGCCGAAGTAGCCGTTGCCCGAGTTGATGTGCCAGTTGCCGGTGGATTCGCAGGCGGCGACCTTCTCCCAGACATCGGCCGTGGCGGCGCCCGCCGAAGCCGCGGTCAGCAGCGGGATCGCGATGCCCGCCCCGCCTGCCGTGACAGTGAGCGAGGCACGGTTGATACGGCTCGGCTGGTATCTGCGATGTCTTCCGTTCGCGGCCATGACTTGGCTCCCCCACTGGCTGTAGGACACGTCGCAAGCGCCCAACTTATGGGCAGACAAAGGACGGTGACAAGGGAACGACCCACACCCACCCGTCCCGGGCGGAACGAGGACACGCCGGGACCCACTCCCATTGACAGGGCTCGCACCGGCCAGCGACGCTGAGGCCATATGTATGGGAGAGCGCTCTCCGGAGGGAGCGCGCCGGGGGTGAGGGGGCATGCCGTCATGACGGACGACGAGGAGTCCGGTGCCCGCCCGGGGACCCGGCCCCTGGACGGGATCGACGCCCTGCTGGGAGGGCTGGACCTCGGCCGGAAGGTCCGCCTGCTGACCGGCGCGAGCACCTGGCGCACCAACCGGGAACCGGCCGTGGGACTGCGCTCCCTGACGCTTTCCGACGGGCCTGCCGGGGTGCGCGGCGAGACCTGGGACGAACGCG
The DNA here is from genome assembly GCF_042882275.1 of Streptomyces sp. NPDC058231. Classification (NCBI taxonomy): domain Bacteria; kingdom Bacillati; phylum Actinomycetota; class Actinomycetes; order Kitasatosporales; family Streptomycetaceae; genus Streptomyces; species Streptomyces sp. NPDC058231. Next base: position 15,908 of record NZ_JBHVWN010000055.1, read on the forward strand.
AGACCTCGCTCGTCCTGCCGTCGCCGACGGCTCTCGCCGCTTCCTGGGACGAAGGGCTGGTCGCCGAACTCGGCGCACTGCTCGCGGCCGAGGCCCGGCGCAAGGGCGTCGACGTACTCCTGGCCCCCACCCTGAATCTCCACCGGTCCCCGTTGGGCGGGCGGCACTTCGAGTGCTTCTCCGAGGATCCGGTCCTCACCGGGCGTACCGGTGCCGCGCTGATCAGGGGCATCCAGTCCGGTGGGGTCGCGGCCACCGCCAAGCACTTCGTCGCCAACGACGCCGAGACGGACCGGCTGACCGCCGATGTCCGCGTCGACGAACGAACATTGCACGAGGTCTATCTGGCCCCCTTCGAGGCCGCTGTCGAGGCGGGCGTATGGGCGGTGATGTCCGCGTACAACAAGGTCGACGGCGTCACTCTGTCCGCCTCTCCCCTGCTGGACCGGCCGCTGAAGAACGGCTGGGGTTTCGACGGACCGGTCGTCTCCGACTGGGGAGCCGTGCGTTCACTGCTGGAGACCGCCGGTGCCGCGCAGGATCTGGCGATGCCGGGCCCGGACGGCCCGTGGGCGGCCGGCCTCCTGACCGCGGTGGAGCGGGGGCTCATACCCGTCGGCGTGATCGACGAGAAGGTGCGCCGGCTGCTCCGCCTGGCCCAGCGGGTCGGCGCACTGGGTGAGCCCCGGCCGGCCCGACGGCCCGCGATCCCCCTCGCGGAGCAACGCGGGCTGCTGCGCCGCGCCGTAGCCGCCGGTTCGGTACTCCTGCGCAACGACGCGGATCTGCTGCCGCTCCGTCCCGCGCGGCTGCGCGCCGTCGCGGTCATCGGTCCGCGTGCCACGGCCGTCCGCGTTCAGGGCGGCGGCAGCGCCGAGGTGTTCCCCGAGTCCGTGGTGACACCGCTGGAGGGGATCGAGGAGGCGTTGCGCCGAGCGGAGCCGCGGGCGACCGTGACGTACCGTCCGGGACTACCGCCGTCCGGTCTGCCCCGCCCGCTCGACCGGTCCTGGGCCAGGAATCCGCGCACCGGTGAACCGGGTGTGCTCGTCAGGCTGCTGGACGGCTCCGGCGCCGAGCTCCATGCCGAACACCGGCTGTCCGGGCGCATCGTGGAGCCGTCGGTGACCGTCGAGGGCGCTGCGACCGTGGAGATCCGGGCGCGGGTCCTGCCGCGCGCCGGGGGGACGTGGACCTGGGCGGTCGGCGGCTGGGGTCCGATCTCGCTGACCGTCGACGGGACAGCCGCGCTGTCCGGGACGTTCGCGCTGGACAGCGACGATCCGACGCGTGTCCATGTCGCACCGCCACTGCGGTGCGCGTCGGTCGAACTGACCGCGGGCGTCGAGGTGGAGGTGGTGGCGCGACGTGGCCTGGCCGCGGACTCCGGTGTGGCGACGGTGCTGGCCGCGGCCCCGCCCGCCGGTGACGCGGCGGCGGCGCTGGCCCAGGCGGTGGCGGCGGCGCGGGCGGCCGATGTGGCCGTGGTGGTCGTGGGCACCACCGAGGAGAACGAGTCCGAGGGGCACGACCGCGAGACCCTCGCCCTGCCGGACGGACAGGACGCTCTCGTACGGGCCGTGGCACGGGCCAATCCGCGAACGGTGGTGATCGTGAACGCGGGCGGACCGGTCGCGATGCCCTGGCACACCGGCGTGCCGGCGCTGCTGCTCGCCTGGTTCCCGGGCCAGGAGGCCGGACACGGTATCGCCGATGTGCTGTTCGGGCGGGCCGAGCCCGGCGGCCGGCTGCCGACGACCTGGGGCACCGTCCAGGACGACGTTCCGGTGCTCGACACCCGGCCCGACCGGGACGGGCGGCTCCACTACAAGGAGGGCCTGCACATCGGTTACCGTGCCTGGCTCCGCTCCGGGACACCGCCCGCCTACTGGTTCGGCCATGGACTCGGCTACACGCGATGGGAGTACGAGGAGTTGACGGCCCCGGCCGCGGTGCGGGCCGGTGAACCCTTCGACGTACGCGTACGGTTGCGCAACTCCGGTCCGCGGCGTGGCCGCGAGGTCGTCCAGCTCTATCTCGCCCGGACCGGGTCGACGGTGGAACGGCCGGTGCGGAAGCTCGTCGGATACGCGGCCGTCGAGGCGGATCCCGGCGGGACGGCGGTCGCCGTGGTGCGGGTGCCGGGGCGGGCGGCGGCGCACTGGTCGGTACAACAGCACCGCTGGGAGACGGAGTCGGGCGAATACCTGCTGCTGGCGGGCCGCTCCGCGGGGGATCTTCCGCTGGGGGTCACGACGACGGTCGGCCGGCCCGCCGACGCGGCCCGGCACGGCGGTGCGGAGGCCCTGGGAGTCCCGAACCTCCAGGAGGACGATGGAGAGCGCTCTCCGGTGGTGCTATAAATGCGCTCATGACGGATGATCTGCGAACGGTGGGTGCACCCACGCTGGAGGACGTGGCGAGGGAAGCCGGTGTCTCGCGCGCCACCGTCTCCCGTGTCATCAACGGCGTACGCAATGTCGACCCGGCGATCCAGGAGGCGGTGCGGCAGGCGGTGTCCCTCACCGGCTACACGCCCAATCGGGCCGCCCGTTCGCTGGTGACGCGGCGCGCCGACGCGATCGCGCTGGTGGTGTCGGGCGCGGGCGTCGAGGGGGGCCCGGACGCCGGCCCGGGGAAGACCGGCAGCGGGGAGGGCGGTGGCGGGGCCTCGTTCACGGCCCAGGTCTTCGCCGACCCGTTCTTCGGCCGGGTGGTGACCGGGGTCGTCGACTATCTGCGGCCGCGTGGGATGCATCCGGTGCTGATGTTCGCCGAGACCTCCCGGGCGCGCGACGAGGTCGTCTCGTACCTGCGCCAGGGGAGCGCGGACGGAGCGCTCGTCGTGTCGACCCACGCGGAGGACCCGCTGCCGTCCCTGCTCACCGAAGCCGGCCTGCCCGCGGTGCTCTACGCCCGCCCGGCCCGGCCGGTACGGATCAGCTATGTCGACCTCGCCCATCGGGACGGCGCACAACTCGCCGCGGAACATCTGCTGGCGCGGGGCCGCCGTCGCATCGCGACGATCAGCGGGCCGTTGGACGTGCCCGCGGGCCAGGAGCGGCTGGCCGGGTTCCGGGACACGATGGCGCTCCATGGACATCCGTACGTCCCCATCGCCGAGGGCCGGTTCACCCAGGAGAGCGGCGAGGCGGCGATGGAGCGGCTGATCGCCGAACATCCCGATCTGGACGGGGTGTTCGCAGCCAACGACCTGATGGCCATGGGCGCCTGCCATGTGCTGCGGGAGCACGGAAGACGGGTGCCCGAGGATGTCGCGGTGATCGGCTTCGACGACAGCAGCGCCGCGTCGGCATGCCGTCCGCCGCTGACCACGATCCGTCAGCCGGTCGAGAACATGGCCGCCGAGATGACCCGGCTGCTGCTCGAGCGGCTGTCCCGGCCGGACGGATCGGCAACGTCAGTGATCTTTGAACCGTCGCTGGTGGTACGGGACTCGGCGTAGCCCGTCCGGCATCCGGCGCCGCAGCCACGCGCCCCGGGCACCGTGGGCCTGTCGGAGGTCCGCGCGCCGGGGGTGGGGAAGGCCCTAGGGCGCGGCCGGGGCGGAACGCACCGCGGTCAGCCGCCCTTCCCGCCGTCCACCGTTGCGGACGGCCAGTCCCGCAGCACGACATGCAGCGCCTCGACGCACTGATCCCAGGACCTCTGCACGTCGCGGGGGGCGCCGAAGCCGCCGCGGGCCTCCAGGCTGCTGTAGCCGTGGAAGGTGCTGCGCAACAGCCGTACCGCGTCGGTGAAGTCGGGTTCGGAAAGACCGTAGGCGCGCAGCATCGCGTAGACGATCCGGATGGTGCGATGGTACGCGGCGGACTCCGCGGCCACGGCGGGATCGAGCCGGATCTGGGTCGCCTCGTAACGCCCGGGCCGCTGCAGCACGAAGGCACGGTAGGCGTCGGCGAACGCCACCAGCGCGTCCTTTCCGGCCCGTCCCGCAACGGCCGCGCCGAGCCGGTCGGCGAACTCCCCAGCGGCCAGCAGCGCGACCCGCACACGGAGGTCCTGCACACTCTTGACGTGGGAGTAGAGGCTGGCGTCCTTCACCCCGAAGCCGCGCGCCAGGGCGGACACCGTGACCCGTTCGAACCCGATGGAGTCCGCCAGGTCGGCCGCCGCCTCGACCACGCGCTCGGTCGTCAGGCCTGCGCGAGCCATCCGCCTCCCCCTTCGGAGCGCCCCGCCTGGAGCCTCTAGGCGTTTTCCGAATATACACAGGCATTCCTTGCGACCGCACCCGCGACGGATCCGCGGCGGCCACGGACTGCCGTGACCGCCGCGGACCGCCGTACCGCGCCGACGGCGGGGAGTTGGACGGCGCGGACGGTGTGTGCGGAGCTCGCCGTCGGATCCGACGGGAAGCCGTCAGCGCCGGTACACGCCGAACTCGTAGAGCGAGTAACCCCAAGCGGTACCGCGCTGCGAGGCGTTCACGCGTACGTACCGGGCGTCGCCGCTGACGTCGAAGTCATCGATGCCGCCGCTCCCGTCGGTGACGGTGTGCACCGTGGTCCAGTCCTGGCCGTTGTCCGAGGTCTGGAGTGTGTACCCCTTGGCGTACGCGGCCTCCCAGGCGAGCTGCACATGGTCGAACGCGGTCTTCGCACCGAGGTCGACCTGCAGCCACTGCTGGTCGGACCAGTCGCTCGCCCACCGGGTGTCGAGCGATCCGTCGACCGCGTTGCCCGCCGGGCACGGGCAGCCCACGCTGTCCGGCTGGAAGCTGGACGCCGTGGCCGCCTTGCCCGCGGCGACGTTCGTCCCGCCGGGCTTCGGCGCGACCACCTTGAACGACTTCGTCTCGATGCCGACGTTCCCCTTGCCGTCCGACGCCTTGATGTAGACCTTCCACACACCGAGTCGGTCGGGTGCCGTCACCTCGAAGGTGCCGTTGACCTTGTCCGTGAAGTGGGTCTCCGTCAGCTGGCTGCTGTTGTCGATGTACTTGCTGCCGACGAGCACCTGGTACGACAACGGGTCGCCGTCCGGGTCGGAGACCGATGCCCTCACCGTGAACGGGCGGCCCGCCGGGATCTCGGAGGCGTTGTCGACGCTCATGCCGGATATGACGGGCGGTGTGTTGTCCCGTGAGGTGTCGGCGCCGTACGCCCTCTTCACCGCGTAGTACGAGAGCCGCTTCTGACCCGCGGGAAGGAGGTTGAACCAGACGCCCCCGAAGTCGTACTCGGTGCCGTAGTGGAAGAGCGTCGCGCCGAGCGCCACGCCCCGGTGCCCGGTGATGCAGCCCCAGGCCCTGGTGTAGCCATCGGCCTTCGCCACGTCGGTCGGCTCGTCCGGTACGCCGTTGGCGTCGTCCGCCACTTCCCACTCGCCGGCCGGACCGCCCTCGGTGACGATGTACGGCTTGTCGAAACCGCCGTCCTCCCAGGTCTTCTTGATGTCGCAGACGGCCCCGTAGGAATTCACGGCGTAGAGATCGAGATCGGGGGCGTTCCTCTTGTAGTACGGCCACGCACCGGTCCAGGCGTCGGTCGAGGTGACCGGGTGGTCGGGGTCCACGGCGTGGATCTTCTTCGCGATCTCGTCGACGAACGTGGTGTACGCGTTGCGCTGCTGCTCCAGCGCATCGCCGCTGTAGCAGTTCTGCAGCCCGAGCACGGACTCGTTCCCGACGTTCCACATCAGGACACCCGGGTGGTCCTTGTAGGTGTCGACCCATCTGGGGAACTCGGCGAGCATGTTGTTCTTGTAGTCGGTGTCCGTCAGGTAGTTGACGCACCCGCCGCTGCCGGGGCCGCCGCCGGGCTGGAGCCAGAACCCGGCGATGACCTTGATGCCGTTACCGGCGGCCGCGTCGAGCAGTGGCTTCGTCGTGGCGTCGGTGCCCCAGGTCCGTACGGTGTTGACACCCATGGACCTGACGTCGGGCATGTACTGGGCGGCGTCCGCGACCGCGGGGCCCCAGGTGAGGCCTTTCACGGTGTACGGGGAACCGTCGACGGTCAGTTGCCAGTTGCCCTGCGAACCGGTCACCCTGACGACGCTGCCGGCCGCATGGGCGGCGGGCGAGGGCAGGGTGACCGCACAGGCCGCGATCAGGGCGGCCACTGCGAGGCGGGCCGTCGCGCGGCCTCTGCCGCCTGGGCGTTCACCGGTGGTGGGGATGTGGGGGTCGGGACTCATCTATGTCACCTGCGGGTGTGTGAGCGAATGGGAGAGCGCTCTCCTTCATGGGTGCGGCGCGTCCATGAAGGAGAGCGACGAGGGTCAGGGAAGTTCGTAGTTCTCGTTCAGTGCAGCGCCGGCCTCAGGGTTCGTCTGGTCGTAGCCGCGGGCATCGCACTGGAGACCGCCGATGATGCAGTGGTCGACGAGTGCGTCGAGGGTGGCGTCGTCCCAGGCGTTGAAGAAGTCGTAGTGGAAGCTGTGACCGGTGCCGCTGGCCAGCCTCACCTGCGACATGTCGCCGTTGACGGGCCACGCCATCTTGAACTCGATCATCGGCAACGCCACCGGGTGCGAGACCGGGCAGACATCCTGATTGGCCCCCTGGGCGACCGGATAGGCCATGTGAGCCTGATGATCCGGCGTGTCCAGATTCTTCCCGTCCCAGCAACTTGGAGCCTGGAAACGGATGTTGAGCTGAGTGTCCTGGCTGGTCGGGCAGGTCGCCGGGAACTCGTAGTTGTGGTACTGGTTGCCGCACTCCCAGCCTTCGACCATGCCGGGGTGGTCACGGAACTGGTCGGCCGTCTGCATCGGACTGCCGACGACGAAACGTAGCCCCTTGGGGAACGGCCGCACACTGGTGTAGTCGGTGACCCCCGCCTTGTAGTAGATGGTCTGCGGTCCGACCGGACGCACTTCCTGGTCGCCGTTGTAGAGCGTCGGCATCCAGTAGGCGGACAGATCACCGGGTGCCTTGCAGGTGGTGCCGCCGGAACCGAGCGACGCGGTGGTGCTGACCGCGTCGGTGGTGTCGTTCCCCATGAACGTGTGGTTGTGCGACTTGCCGGGCTGTCCAGGGAAGACGATCGGATCGTCCGAGGCGGTGTGGTCGACGGAGCAGTTCGCCTGGAACTCGTGGAAGTAGCGGTGCGGGGGTATATCGGTGGACGGCTGGACACCGGTGACCGGCGGATCCGCCGGTATGTAGCCGTCTCCATCGGGGTCGTCGCCGGACGGAACCGGCTGCGCGGCCGCCATCAGGTGCCCCTGCATCGCGTGGGTCACCGCGGCGGGTTCGGCGGCGCTCGAGGCCGCGTCGGCGCGGCCGGCGTCCGTGATCGCCGTGAGCCCCATGACCACGAGGGCCAGCGAGGCGACGAATACCAGGGCGGACACCAGCGTGGTTCTACGGAAGAGTCTTTCGGCCATGCGGACCTCCATGCCGCTCTTCGTCCGCACACATCGGGTGCACGGTGGGGGGAGAGTGGAGCTGGATGGTGCACCGCGGAGAGTCCCGCCCTCTCCGATACGGACCGGGATGACGCGGGAGAGCGCTCTCCAAAGCGGTGCCAGTGTTGCGCCGCCGCTGAGAAGGTGTCAAGAGTTGGTGAACTCCCCACCATTCACGGGAGGTTGGTGTTCATTCCCGAAAGGGGCGGCCACGCGGTGAGAGCCCGTGCGCCAAACACCTGTGAGGAGTGGGCGCGCCCGCCCTGCCACGAGAGCCGGGTCGAAAAGGCGGAAGGGCGCTCGTCGGCGGCCGCCGTCCGGAGCGTCACCCGGTGGTGAGGGCCTTCCCGTAGACCGCCGAGGTGCGCCGGACCGTCATGCCCACGCGTTCGTACAGCGGCAACGCGCTGGTCCCCGAATGGGTCCACAACGTGCAAGTCGACTGTCCCCGCAGGTAGAAGGTGCGGAACGTCTCCCGCAGCAGGGCCCCTGCGATCCCTCGGTGCCGGTGATCGGCTCTGACGGCGACCCGGTCGATGTATCCCTCGGCGGAGCTCTGCGTGTCCAGGGCCAGCACAGCTCCGATCATCTCGTCGCCGGCGAAGGCCATATGCGAAGCCGCCGTCGCGAACGTGGGGCGCTCGACGGTGAGCCGTGCCCACTCGTCGTAGGACTTCCGGCGCTGCTGCCACTCGTCGAACGCGTCCTCGGTCAGCCGGTGGGCCGCTCGTTCGTCTCCGTGCCGGAACGTCCGCACCGTGATGCCCTCCGGCGTCTCGGCCACCCCGGGCTCGGCGGGCATGACGATCTCCATCTGCCATTGGGTGACGAACGGCCCGTATCCGCGAGTGCGCAGAAGCGCGACAGCTGCCCGATCGCTGCCGGAAACCGTCTGGGCGAGCCGCCCGCTGCCCGCCCGTCGCGCCCGGTCCTCGGCCCAGTCGAGCAGCCGGCCACCCAAGCCACGCCCCTGGTGACCGGGGTGGACATCGATGGCACATTTCCGGCCGCCGTTCAGCCATACCCGGCCGGCCAGTTCCCCCGCCGGCCCGTACACGAGCAGCGTGTCAACTGCCGCACCCGGTCCGGGTCGTACCAGGTCCGCCGTGACGGCGTCGAGTCCGGTCTCGGCGCTGCCGAGCAGCTCGCGCTCACAGGCGGCGACCAGTCGGTGGATCTCGCCGGCATCGGCGACGGACGCGGGCCGGCTCCGATAGCCGGCCGGCAGACGTGGCACGGAAAGATCGTTCATGGAGCAGACCTTGCTCCGTCCGTCCTTGTTCTGTCGACCCGGCGACCGGCCGCTCGAACTCGTCGTGGCCGATGAACTCGACAGCGGCATTCCGCGCACACCTCGTACTCATCTGCCGCATGGGGCCGTTCGAGTGCCACTCGACCGGACCCGCCCGGGCCGGCTTCCCGCGGTCCGGACCGGTGTCCACGGCGCGGGGCGCCCTCAGGTTCCGCGCTCAGCGCCGGGCCATGTAGAGGCCCAGGGCCTTGTGCAGGAGACGGTTGAGGGGAAAGTCCCACTCGCCGAGGTATTCGACGGCCTGGCCCCCGGTGCCGGCCTTGAAGCGGAGCAGGCCGAGCAGGTGGTTGCTCTCGTCGAGGGTGTCGGTGATGCCGCGCAGGTCGTAGACGCTCGCACCGCGTGCGTGGGCGTCGGACATCATCCGCCACTGGATTGCGTTGTTCGGCTGGACTTCGCGATTTCTGCCGGTGGACGCCCCGTAGGAGTACCAGACGTGCCGGCCGACGGTCAGCATCGTGGCCGCCGCGAGGACCTCGCCGTCGTGGTGGGCGAGGTAGAGCCGCATGCGGCCGTCGTCCTCGGCCTTCAGTGCGGTCCACATGCGTTGGAAGTAGGAGAGCGGACGCGGGACGAACCGGTCCCGTTCGGCCGTTTCGACGTAGATCTCGTGGAAGGCCGGCAGGTCGTCGTAGCCGCCCTCCACCACCTTCACGCCTGCCTTCTCGGCCTTCTTGATGTTCCGGCGCCACTGCTGGTTGAGCCCCTGGTGGATCTCCTCGAGCGACCGGCCGGCGAACGGCACCTGGAACACATAGCGCGGCTGACCGGCGGCGAAGCCGTCCTCGCCGACGGGCTCGGTCCGCTGCCAGCCCATCCGGCGCAGCCGCTCACCGATGTCCAGGGCCCGCGGCTCGTGCGTGGTCGCCTCGGCGTCCCGCAGCCGTCCGGCCGCCGGGTCGGCGATGGCTCTCTTGACCGCTTCCGCGTCCCAGCGCCGGACGACGACGGGTGGCCCCATCTTCACCGAGAACGCCCGCCGGCCCTTCAGGTGCTCCAGCATCGGCTTCAGCCACTGCTCCAGATCTGCCGCATCCCAGTCGATGACCGGTCCTTCGGGCAGATAGGCGAGGTAGCGCCTGAGCCCGGGCAACGGCCTGAACAACACCAGGCCCGCCCCGGCGAGACCGCCGTTCCCGTCGAACCAGCCCAGGCTCTCCGCCCGCCAGTCCGGCTTCACCTCGCCCCACGAGGGCACTTGCATGTGGCTCACCGAGGGCCGGTCCCTGATGAAGGCCAGGTGTTCCTCGCGGGTGATCCGCTTCAGGCGAAAGCTCATGCGAAGCGCTCCTTTGTCCGGCGGACGAGCCCACTGAGACGTACCGCACGTAAAGACTCATCGCCTACCGGGTCCTGCGCAACTTCCTGGCCGCGTCCCCGCCGGCGACCCACCTCGGTCGCTCTCCGTGACCGCGGCAGCTCCGTGGCCCCCTCGACCGGCGCCGTCATGTGCGAACGGTCGGGATCGGCTCGGGCCTGTGGGTGACGTCGGACCACCGCGTAGGGTGCCCGAATGATCGTGATCCCGGAGACGTTCACACGCAGCACCGTCGCACGTGAAGGAGGACCTGGCGCGGCTTGGCTCGCCGAACTGCCCCGGATCGTGGACCACTTGCTCGGCCGTTGGGGGTGCGTACCGGACGGCGAGGTCATGCACGGGGGTGTCGGGGTGATCGTCCCGGTGCGACGGCGGGCCGAGGGCGCCGCTGTGCTGAAGGTGTCGTTTCCGCATCCCGGCAACGTCCATGAGCCGGACGCGTTCGCGGCGTGGGGCGGTCGCGGAGCCGTGCTGCTGCACGAGCGTGACGACGAGCGTTTCGCGATGCTGCTGGAACGGGTCCGGAGTTCGACCCTGGCGGAGGTCGAGGACGGCGATGAGGTGGCGAAGGTCGCGGGGCGGGTCAGCCGCCGGCTGGCCGTCGCCGCACCGCCCGGCCTGCCTCGGCTACGGGATCGGGCCGACGCCTGGGAGGCACAGTTGCGCAAGGATGCCGGGGAGCTGACGCACACGCTGTCGCCTCATGTGGTGGACGCCGCAGTGGCAACCGCCCGCGAGCTTGGCCGCGTCCAGCCGGACATCCTCGTCCACGGCGACCTGCACGCCGGAAACATCCTGCGCGCCACCCGTGAGCCGTGGCTCGCCGTCGACCCCAAGGGGTACGCGGGAGACCCCGCCTACGACGGCGGCACGCTCCTCAAGTCGCGCGCGCTGACCCTCATCGAGGCGGACGACCTGCGCAAGGCCGTCCACCGCACACTGGACGTCTTCGCCCGGGCCGCAGAACTTGATCGGGAACGCACCCGGCGCTGGGCCCAGTTCCACGCCGTCCAGGCTGCGTTCTGGGGCCGCCGCCACGGATTCCGCAGGGCCCGCGGCGGAACGCGACTGGACCGTCTCACCGAATTCATGGACCGGCTCGCGGAGTTGCTCACGGAGCGCGGGCACGGATCGTGATCCTGCCGGTTCGGCGGGTATCGCGGCCGCGGGCGGTCGTCCGGTCGGATCGGCCGGCGTCGCCGGTGACGAGGGCTGATGCGGCCGGATCTGCTTCTTCACCTGAACGGCTGTTTCCGGCCGGAGCGGGAAGCAGGGCCTCAACGGGTCGTGGACAGGTCGCACGACGAGGCCGAGGAACACATCGGGTGAAGCCCCTGTTCGACCACTTCTTGGTCCTACCGGCCGGATCCCCGGTCGCTCGCACGCGCGTTCTCCCGCGGCCCGCCGGCCGGTGCGGGCTGCGTGAACAGGCCATCCGCGCGGCACGTATCCATACTGGTCATCCCGGCATCCTCGACAGATTGCAGGAGCACACATATGAGCGGCACTGCGCAGATCGGCGTCACTGGACTCGCGGTGATGGGTCGTAACCTCGCCCGCAACTTCGCCCGCAACGGCTTCGCGGTCGCGGTGCACAATCGTACGACTGCAAAGACCGATGCCCTGGTCAAGGAGTTCGGCGACGAGGGCACATTTGTCGCGGCGCACACTCCCGAGGAGTTCGTGGCGGCGCTGGAACGTCCTCGCAGGCTGGTCATCATGGTGAAGGCGGGCGATCCGACCGACGCGGTGATCCAGGAGTTCGCCCCGCTGCTGGAGGAGGGTGACGTCATCATCGACGGCGGCAATGCGCACTTCGAGGACACCCGCCGCCGTGAGAAGGAGCTGCGGGAGCGCGGTATCCACTTCGTGGGCGTCGGGATCTCGGGCGGCGAGGAGGGTGCGCTGAACGGACCGAGCATCATGCCGGGGGGCTCCACCGAGTCGTACGCATCGCTGGGGCCACTGCTGGAGAAGATCGCCGCGAAGGCGAAGGACGGCACCCCGTGCACCACGCACATCGGCCCCGACGGCGCCGGGCACTTCGTGAAGATGGTGCACAACGGTATCGAGTACGCGGACATGCAGCTGATCGCGGAGGCGTACGACCTGCTGCGCACCGTGGCGGGCTACTCCCCCACGAAGATCGCCGAGACGTTCCGCAGCTGGAACGAGGGGCGGCTCGACTCGTATCTGATCGAGATCACGGCCGAGGTTCTCGCCCACACGGACGAAGCCACCGGAAAACCCTTCGTCGACATCGTGCAGGACCGGGCCGAGCAGAAGGGTACGGGCCGCTGGACGGTGCAGATCGCGCTCGATCTCGGGGTACCGGTCTCCGGTATCGCGGAGGCCGTCTTCGCCCGCTCGCTCTCCGGCCACGCGGATCTGCGGGAGGCCGCGCGTGAACTTCCGGGCCCGTCGGCCGTTCCCCTCTCCGGAGCCGAGGCCGCGGCCTTCGCCGACCGGGTCGAGCAGGCGTTGTACGCCTCCAAGATCGTCTCGTACACGCAGGGGTTCCACCAGATCCGGGTGGGCAGCGAGGCGTACGACTGGAACATCGATCTCGGTGCGGTGGCGGCGATCTGGCGGGCCGGGTGCATCATCCGGGCCGCGTTCCTCGACCGGATCCGGGCGGCGTACGACGGGCGTCCGGAGCTGCTGAGCCTCCTCTCCGACCAGGACTTCGCCGCGGAGATCGGCGCGGCGCAGGACGACTGGCGGGCGGTGGTCGCCGAGGCGGTACGGCAGGGGGTGCCGACCCCCGGCTTCGCGGCCGCGCTCTCGTACTACGACGGGCTGCGCGCCGACCGGCTGCCCGCGGCGCTCACCCAGGGTCAGCGGGACTTCTTCGGCGCGCACACGTACCGGCGTACGGACCGGCCGGGCTCCTTCCACACCCTCTGGGGCGGCGACCGGTCGGAGGTCTCCACCGGCTGACACCCGGAGCGCCCTTTCGCCCGGGCGGGTCACCGGGCGTGCGGCGGGACCGAAGCCGTGCGTAAGTAGCAGCGAGTGCTGTTGCCGTACTGCGCCGGCGGGGCGCCGCTCTGCCGCCACCACCTCCTCGGAGCCGCCGCATGCCCGATGCCGTCCCGGACCCGGTCACCACCCAGCCCGTCGTCGCGCCGCTCACCACCGCCGCACTGATCCTGGTCGCCACGATCGAAGCGGGCGGCGAGCCCGCCGTCCGCGACGTGCTGCCCGACCTCGCGGCGTTCGCCCGGGGCATCGACTTCCGGATGCCCGGTGCCGGTCTGGCCTGTGTGACAGGTATCGGCTCGGACGCATGGGACCGGCTGTTCTCGGGGCCCCGGCCCGCGGGCCTCCATCCGTTCCGGGAGCTGCGCGGAGCACGCCACCACGCGCCCGCCACCCCCGGCGACCTGCTCCTCCACATCCGGGGCGAACGGATGGACGTGTGTTACGAGTGGGCTTCCCGGCTCCTCACCCGGCTCGACGGCGCGGTGCGGATCATCGACGAGACCCAGGGGTTCCGGTACTTCGACCACCGGGATCTGCTCGGATTCGTGGACGGGACGGAGAACCCGGTGGGAGCCGCCGCACAGGCAGCGGCACTCGTGGGATCGGCCGATCCCGCTTTCGCCGGGGGCAGTTACGTCGTCGTCCAGAAGTATCTGCACGACCTGACCACCTGGAACGCGCTCAGCACGGAGGAGCAGGAGCGGGTGATCGGCCGCACCAAGCTGCACGACGTCGAACTCTCCGACAGCGTCAAACCCCCCAACTCCCATGTCGCGTTGAACACCCTCACCGCGCCGGACGGCTCCGCGCGCGAGATCCTGCGTGCCAACATGCCGTTCGGCAGCTTCGAACAGGGCGAGTTCGGTACGTACTTCATCGGCTACGCGGCCGATCCGGACGTGACCGAGCAGATGCTCCGCAATATGTTCCTCGGCAGTCCACCGGGCACGTACGACCGCATTCTCGACTTCTCGACCGCGGTCACCGGAACCCTCTTCCACGCCCCCAGCGCCGACTTCCTCGACGCCCCGCCGCCGCCCCCCACCCTGTCCGGGACCGAGTCCGTGCCGCAGCCGGCGTCCGCGCCGGTGGCGCAGGCCCCCGTTCCGGCGGGCCACGGGAACGGTTCGCTGCACATCGGCAGCCTGCAAGAAAGCGCCCAGTGATGAACAACCTCCACCGCGAACTCGCTCCTGTCACGGAAGCCGCCTGGGACCAGATCGAAGAAGAGGCCCGGCGCACCTTCAGCCGTCATCTGGCGGGCCGTCGCGTCATCGATGTGTCGGATCCGGAGGGACCGGAGCTCGCGGCGGTCAGTGACGGCCATCTGCGCGACATCGATCCGCCGGCACCGGATGTCATCGCCCGGGCCCGGACTTCGATGCCGCTCATCCAATGGCGGGTGCCGTTCACCGTGACCCGGGCGGCCGTCGACGACGTCGAGCGCGGCTCCGCCGACAGCGACTGGCAACCCGTCAAGGATGCTGCCCGGACCTGTGCGTTCGCCGAGGACATGGCCGTCATCGACGGGTACGCGGCGGCCGGGATCACCGGCCTGCGGGACGGTTCCTCGCACGCTCCGCTGCCGCTGCCCGCCGATGCGCGGGACTATCCGGCCACGGTGAGCCAGGCTCTGACCCAGTTGCGGCTGGCCGGTGTCGACGGGCCGTACCGGCTGCTGCTCGGCGCCGACGCGTTCACCGAGGCGACCGAGACGTCCGACCACGGCTATCCGGTGGCCACCCATCTCGCGCGGCTGCTGGACGACCAGATCCTGTGGGCACCGGCCGTCGCCGGCGGGGTGCTGCTGTCCACCCGTGGCGGCGACTTCGAGCTCTGCCTGGGCCAGGACCTCTCCATCGGTTACCAGGATCACGACGCGACGGACATCCGGCTCTACTTCCAGCAGTCGTTCACCTTCCGCATGCTGACCCCGGAGGCCGTGGTCCCGATCATCGCCTGACGGCTCCCGACACCCGGCTGCTCCTCACCCCCGCCGTCCACCGCACCGGACAGAAGACCTTGATCCGTACGGTCGGCCCGGCAGCCGCCGACCGGCACCGTTCCTGTTCCGTCCGACAGAGACCTGTGGGGATCCCATCACCGACTCCCGGCGTACGCCTCCCACCGCGCTCGCTCCCGGCCCTTCGTCCTCCGCGCGCGTCGCCGCCGCGGTCCGCCAAGCCGTCGGCGCCGGGCTGCTCGGCGAGCGCCGGCCGGTGGCCGGGTTCGTCGACGCCGACGGGGTGCGCGAGTCGGTCGCCGCTCTCCAGGACGCCTTCGCCGGCGTGCCCGCCGTGCTGCACACCTTCGCCGCCAAGGCCTCGTCCCTGGTCCCGGTGCTACGGCTGCTCGCCCACTGCGGCATGGGGTGCGAGGTGGCCGGTCCGGGTGAGCTGAGGCTCGCACTGGACGCCGGTTTCGCGCCGTCGATGATCGTCCTGGACTCCCCCGCCAAGACACGGGACGACATCCGTCAGGCCCTCGCCCTGGGCGTGGCGCTCAACGCCGACAGCCTCGACGAGGTGCGGCGGATCGCCTCGCTGCGGCCCCGGAGCTCGGCCTCCGTCATCGGGCTGCGCGTCAACCCGCAGGTGGGCGGTGGTTCCATCGGCGCGATGAGCACGGCGACAGTGACTTCCAAGTTCGGCGTGGCGCTGCGCGATCCCGGCGCCCGCGAACACGTCGCACAGGCGTTCGCCGAGCGCACCTGGCTGACCCGGCTGCATGCCCATGTCGGTTCCCAGGGCTGCTCGCTGGAACTGATCGCGGCCGGTGTCGCGGAGATGTACCGGCTCGCCGAGGAGATCAACGAGAGGCTCGGCACCCGGCAGATCACCAGCATCGACATCGGCGGCGGCCTGCCCGTCAACTTCGAGGACGACACCGTACGGCCCACCTTCGCCGCCTATGCGGCGGCGCTGCGCGCCGCCGTGCCGGGGCTCTTCGACGGCCGGTACGGGCTGGTCACCGAGTTCGGCCGGTCGCTGCTCGCGAAGAACGGCTTCATCGGAGCACTGGTGGAGTACACGAAGGACGCGGGTGATCGCCGGATCGCGCTCACCCACGCGGGCGCGCAGATCGCCACCCGTACCGTCCTCATGCCGGATGCCTGGCCGCTGCGGGTGGGGGCGTTCGACGGCGAAGGACGCCCCAAGGACGGCCCGTCCCTGGTGCAGGACATCGCGGGGCCGTGCTGCTTCGCCGGGGACGTCGTCGCACACGCCCGGGAGCTGCCGGAGCTGCGGGAGGGCGACTTCGTGGTGCTGTACGACACCGGCGCGTACTACTTCTCCACTCCCTGGTCGTACAACAGCCTGCCCCGCCCCGCCGTGTACGGCTTCAGCACGGCCGGCGGAGCGGCCCCGGACCCGGGCGCGGACACGGACGCCGACGCGGTGCGCTTCGCGCCGGTGCGTGACGCCCAGTCGCTGGAGTCGGTCGCCGAGGAGAGCGGCGCGGGCCACGCCGACTCCCTCCTCGGGCTGCATCCGGAGAGCGCTGGGTAGCCGTCCGGTGTGGAGCCGTCACCCGGTCGGCTGCGGCGAGGGCTCAGGTTCCGGTACCGGTTCCGGGTTGGGAGTGGGCGGCTGCGGAATCGGGTCGGGCGCCGGGCCGGGCGGCACCGGACCGGGTGGCACCGGAGCCGGTCCCGGCAGTGGCGACGGCGGTCCGGGCAGTGGCCCGGGCGTCGGCGCGGGCGGCACGGGGTCGGGATACGGATTGGTCATCTCGGGCCTCCGGGGTCTGGGGCGGATCTCTTTCCACCGTCTCCCGGAGCGGCTGCCCTCGCCTGCCGAGTCCATACGTACGGGTGGCTCCCGCGCGGTCCGGCGAACACCCGCGCGGCGCCTCGGCGCACGGCCGTCGCGGTGACGAGCCCGGGGCGACGAGTCCGGGGCCGGAGCTGGACAGGAACCGGAACCGGCGTGACCGCGTCGGCCGTCGACGCACGGGCGGCCACGATCACACCGGTCTCCCTCACCGCGTCGGCAGCGGCCGCCACCGGCTGCCGACGCGGATCGCGGATCACGGATCGCGGATCGCGGATCACGGATCGCGGATCACTACAGCTCCGGGTGGGACTTCAGCTGTTCCTTCGCCCGCTCCACCAGCTCCGCCGGGGCTTCCGGGGCCCGGCCGGGGTGGCTCTGCGCCCCGCGATGAGGCCGGCGGTCGCCTCGTCGACGACGGCGAGCAGACTGCCGTTCCCCCGGTCGTCGTGGAAGGCGAGCTCGGTGTTCTCGTCCATGGCGGATCCCCTCGGGGGAAGTGGAACGGTCAGCTGGTCGCGGGGACCGCGTACGGGCTCCGCTCGGTGGCAGTCCCCGGTACGGGAGCCGAGGCGTCGGCGCCGAGCGCGACGATCCGGTTGTCCGCGTCCACGTGGACGATGCTCGGCTTCAGCGTGCGGGCCTCGGCGTCGTCGACCTGTGCGTAGCTGATGAGGATGACCAGGTCGCCGGGGTGCACCAGGTGGGCGGCTGCGCCGTTGATGCCGATGACACCGGAGCCGCGCTCGCCCTCGATGACGTACGTCTCCAGGCGGGCACCGTTGTCGATGTCGACGATGTGCACGAGCTCACCCGGCAGCAGATCGGCAGCCTCCATCAGGTCGGCATCCACGGTGACGGAACCGACGTAGTGCAGGTCGGCCTGGGTCACGGTGGCTCGGTGAATCTTCGACTTGAATATCTGACGAAGCATGTGGCCCCTCCCGAGGCATCGCTCTGACCTGCACCTTTACAGGTCAGTGGCGGGCTTCCCGCCATGGTCCGAGTCGCAGGCATGGTCAGCTTCAGCAGCGCTTCGCGTCGCGCAGGGCTGAGGCCGACCTCTTGCTGACTTTCCTGACGCCCCATCAGGCAGGTGCAGAGGCGCCGAGGCTGCCTTCCACCCCGCTCACGGGACAGGGCCAAGGTACGCGCTGACGAGCGGGGAGCGACAACCAGGCCCCGGGAAAAGGCGGGACGGAACCCGGACGGCGCTACGGAGAGTGGCTCGACCTCACCGCGTGCCGTGTACCCGTCCGGCTGGGGTCGCCGCCTCGGCGGCTCCCCTCGGGGCGGCCATCGACCGAACGAGCCCCGTGACAGCCCTGCGACACGAGCGGCACACGTTTCGGACACAACTCCCGCATATCTGCGTATGGTTAACCGTGTTCACACCACAACGCGCTTGTTAACGGTTCACAAGAGGGGGTCAGGTGTCCCATCACCTGCGTACAACCAGCCGCATGCTGCGTGCCCGTCGTACCGCCATCGCCGTCGCCGCCGTCCTTGCCGCGGGACCGGCCACCGTACTGCCGACGACAGCTCACGCGGCCGAAACGATCGAGGTCCGCATACCCGCACCCGATGCCTACGGCGACGGGGCCGAGACGGTGCTGGCGACCGGCAGCCAGGGTGTACTGCACCGGGAGGACGGCGGCTACCTCTGGACGACGACGTACAACCGCACCACCAAGCCCGTCCCGGCCCTCGACGGCGTACCCCAGGACGCCGTCGTGCCCACGCACGACGAGGTCGACCGCGTCGTCTACACCAAGCCTCGCGAGGACGGCGGCACGGACGTCGTGCGGGTCGGCATCGAGGATCCCCGCCTCACCAGCACCATCAGCGTGCCTGCGGGATACATCAACCCGCGCGTCGCCAACGGCTGGGTGCTGGCCACGGTCGACCAGGGCGACGGCACGTACCAGCTGCGCGTGGCACGCGGCGGGGCCCAGGCGAGTGACCCTGTCGTGCAGTTGCCCGCCGGAGCCACCACCGGCGCCGAACCCGTGCTGCTCGGCGCCTACTCGAATCAGCTCGTCATCGGCTACCGCACCGCCGACGGCACCGAGGGCTACGGCATCCTCACCACCTACAACGGCAAGGTCGCTCCACTCCCCGTGACGGGCGAGGCAAGCAGCTTCCGCATCACACAGACCACCGTGAGCTGGTTCTCCCGCAGCGGGGAGCCGGGCGTGCGGGTCATGCCGCTGGGCAGCGCAGCGGCCCCGCGCGTCGTACCGCTCGCCACGCAGTCCTCCGACAGCAAGGTCACCTCCTTCGTGGTGGGCGACAACGTGCTCTGGTACGAAGGCGACGGCGGCCGGCTGCGTCTCACCCCCTTCGCCGGTGCGGACACCGAGCGGACGCTGCTGAGCGACGTCGAGCAGGTGTTCCTGCGTTCCGAGGGCTCCGGTTCGCTGGTCGCGCTCGGCAAGGACGCCGACGGAAAGCGCGCCGTGCACTTGTTCAGCGTGGACGGCCTGGGGCTGGTAGCGGATCTGCCGCTGCGGGAGGTGCCGCAGGTCAGGACGGCGGACGGCGCCGTCGAGGCACTGAGCCTCGACCGGGGCCGGCTGCGGTACGTCAACGCCCTTGCCGGTACGGAGACATTGCACGGCAAGGACATCGGCACCGGACTCGACCCGGTGGACGGCGCGGGGCTCACCGACTTCCCAGGCCTCGCGGCGGGCCGCTTCGCCGACGGAACCGACGAGGGACTGGCCAGGCTGGTCACCGATCCGGACACGGGCACCGACGTGCTGGTGACCGGTGACGACCCGGAGCACCCGGCGGACAGCTTCCCGCTGCCGGGCAAGGACGGCCGGCTCCTCGGCACAGCACCGGAGTTCGTACTGTACGAGGCAGGTGGACAGCAGTATGCCGTCGACACCGCTCGCGACCGCATCGTCCGCGAGCAGCCGTCGCAGGCCGCCGTACTGGAGCAGAAGAAGCTGTACAAGCCGGCGCCGAACAAGCCAGGCACGGTGAAGGTGATCAACCTGCGCTCCGGCAAGCCGGCCGGGACCATCGCTCTCGGCTCCGGCTGCGTCCCCGACGAACTGCAGCGGAGCGGCACCCTGCTGTACTGGAGCTGCGCCTCGCAGGACGCCGCGGGCGTACGCGACCTGGCGACCGGGGACACCTACCCCGCACCTGCGTCCGGCGTCCTGCTGGGCGACCACTTCCTGGCCCACCGCGAGACATCCGGCGATCTGCGCCTCACCGCCCTCCAGGCGGACGGCGGTACAGCAGACCTGGGCACCGTCACGGGCCTGAAGCCGCCCGCGGACGGCGACGGACGCGGCACCACCTGGACCCTCGACGCGGGCGCCGGCAAGCTCGCCTGGGTCGACGCGGACGACACCGTCCACGTCACCGCGCCGCAGCACGCGGTTTCCCCACTGCGTGTCGCCCGCACCTCCGCGCCCCGGACGCCGACCGGGGAGTGGGCTGCCGTGTGGTGGCTCTCCAAGCCGGCGGCCTCCTGGCAGCTGACCCTCACCCGCCGCACGACCGGCGCGGTGGTCCGTACCTGGACGGGCGAGGGGACCTTCAGCGCACGGGTCACGTGGGACGGAACGGACGGGTCCGGCACCCCGGTGACGCCCGGCGCCTACGCCTGGCACCTGACCGCCACCCCCGCGGACGGCGCCGGCGCGGACGCTACGGCCTCGGGCGTGGTGAAGGTCAGCGGCTGAGCAGGCGCCGCATCGAGACCCGCAGCCCCTTTCCCGGAGGAACGACCGAGCGGCACCTGACCACGGCAGCATTCACCTGCTGAGCGGAGGCGGCAATTCTCTCGACCACTTCCGCTGTCCGCGCCTGATGCCACCGGGCAGTGCAAATCTCCCCGGCCGGCCCTCCGATATCTGAATTCCGCAGTGTCACCGGGCCTGAAGAAATCTTCCCGCATTCCGGCGGACACGACACGACGGCGGGGCCCACCCCCGTGGGGGTGGGCCCCGCCGTCCGTGCGTCGAGCAGACCGGCGCCGCTACCAGCGGTACCAACGACCGGTGCCGCCCTTCGGACGGGCGACGAACCCGATCAGCCAGAGCACCAGCACGATGAGCGCGACCCACCAAAGGATCTTGATCGCGAAACCGGCGCCGAAAAGGATCAGAGCAAGCAGCAGGACGAGAAGCAGGGGAACCATAGTTATCGACCTCCGAGCAGCCTTGTGCCCCGCCGAACCCCGCACATGCGCTTGAATTCACGTGTTTCTCATTCTCCCGGACGGGAATCCGTGCAGCCTGCGGCGTCCGGGCTCGCGTCCGTCGACCATCTCGAGAGAATGGTCGCCCGAATACATGACTATCTCTTCGGGAGCAGGGCACCAGCGATGTCGTAAGCGTCTTCCACCGCTTGGAGTGATGGACCGTGTCCAGTGACGAGAAGACCCAGGCCAAGGGCGAACAGGCCAAGGGCAAGGCCAAGGAGGCGGCCGGCCGCCTGGTCGGCAACGAACGCCTCACCGCGGAGGGCCGCGCCGAGCAGGCCAAGGGTGACGCCCGTCAGGCCAAGGAGAAGGTCAAGGACGTCCTCAAGGACTGACCACACCCTTGCGTATGCGGGGGCGGACCCACTTCTCGGGTCCGCCCCCGCATACGTCTCACGGATTGAACCGCTGCTGGCTCACGGATGAATGTCCACGGCCGCTCGCAGTGGCACGGGGACACCGCCGGTGTCCGAGGGGAAAGCGTTGTGTGCCCCGCCTGCGCGTGCGTGGTCGGCCCCCGCAGTCCTCCCCTTCAGTGTCCGAACAGGTGCCGCCTGCGATGGGTCACGCCCCGGGCGGGTGGAGCATCGGTGCGCGGAGATCCATCCGGGGACCCGCCCACGGGGTCCATGCGGGCAGTGTCACGCAGGGCTGCGGGGTTGTCGCGGTCCTCACCCATGGCGGCACCCTGACGGCGGGAATCACGCAGTTCGGCACGGGCCGCCCGGCTTCGCCGAGAAGTGCGGTAGGTACCTGCGAGCAGCATGCCGAGACCGAACAGCAGGACGGCCCCGACCACGATCCCGTACAGGAAGAGGGTGCCGGTCGAACCGGTCACGTGGTAGCCGAACACCTCGAACCCCCGCGTGATGCCGTGCCCGCTCCCGGAATTGCCGAGCACGCCGGCGACCGCGACCACGACTGCTGCGATCACAACGACCAGCCCGAGAATGATGAACATGGCGCCCTCCATGAGGCTCGTGCGCCAGGCGGGCGCAGAAGACACCCTTCACTCACGCCCATGCCCGTTTTGTCGGGCTGCTACGCAGGCCGGCGCCGCACGGCACGGATGCTCTGCCGGGGCGGAACGGTGTGCAGCCGTACGGGTCGGTGTCGCCCGAAGAGATGCTCCGATCCCGGCCCGGTCGGGGATAATGGGGCCGCGGTGGGGCGTCCGGCCTTCGCCGCGTGCGGGCTCAGTGGGGTGTGAGGACCTGCTCGGTCCAGATGGTCTTGCCGTTCCGGCCGTAACGGGTGCCCCAGTGATGGGCGAGTTGCGAGACGATGAACAGCCCCCGACCGCCTTCGTCCACGACCCGTGCGTGCCGCAGATGGGGAGCGGAGTTGCCGGCGTCCGTCACTTCGCAGGTGAGCGTCTGCTCCAGGATGAGGCGCAGTTGCAGGGGCGGGGATCCGTAGTGCAGCGCGTTGGTGACCAGTTCGCTGACGATCAGCCCTGCCGTACTGATGGTCTCCTCGTCCAGGTTCCAGTCGTTGAGCCGGCGCCGGGCGAGGGACCGGGCTTCGCCGGCGGCCGTCGCGTGGGGGCTGAGCTGCCAGGTGGCGACATGACCGGGGGCGATGCCGGAGGTCCGTGCCAACAGGAGTGCGGCGTCGCCTCGTGGGTGGGAGCCCAGTGTGTAGACGACATCGTCACAGAGAGACTGGAGGGAGCGGCCGGACCGCCCCAGGGCGCTGAGAAGCCGGCCTGGAGCCGCTTCCGCGTCCGTCTCCGGGAGCAGCGCCGCTGTGTAGAAGGCCAGGGTGCTGCCCTCGGCGAGTTGGAGACTCGCGGGCGCAATGGGCATGTCATCGGCGCTGCCCAGCGGAGGGCCCGCCGGGACGTCGCAGACACGGGCCGCGCCGTCGGGGTCCACGACGATCGGCGCGGGGTGACCCGCACGAGCGATGGTGCAGGTGCGAGTGATGGGGTCGTAGATACCGTAGACGCAACTCGCCGTGAGCGTCTCCTTGCGGAGCGGGTCGGCCGAGGGGAGCGCCGCACGTTCCTCGGCGAGACGTCCGGTGGTGTCGTGCAGCCTGGCGAGGAGCTCGTCCGGGGCCAGGTCGAGTGCGGTCAACGCGTGGATGGCGGTGCGTAGTTGCCCCATGGTGGCGGCGGCGGAGATGCCGTGTCCGGTCGCGCTGCCGGTGACCAGTGCCGTGCGGGCGCCGGGCAGGGCGATGGTGTCGAACCAGCTCGCACCCCGGTCCCCAGGGAGGTGCAGCCACGCCGTGTCGACGGCCGGCTGCGCGGAGGAGCTCTGCGGCAGGAGCCGGCGCTGGGTCGTCGCGGCGATCGTCCGCTCCCGGGTGAACCGGCGGGCATTGTCGATGCACAGCGCGGTATGGGCCGCCACTTCGAGGGCGAGGCCGATGTCGTCCTCACCGAACGGCTCGGTCTGCCCGCAGCGGTAGAGGCACATCAGCCCCAGCACCGTGCCGCGCAGCGTCAGCGGCGCCGTGATGAGCGAATGCGCTCCCGCGGCACGGATGGCCGCGGCACGTGCCGGGTCCGCCGTCAGCCACGCGCTTTTGGTGGTCAGGTCCAGGAGCCGGGGACGCAGGTCGGACAGAGCCAGCCCGAACGGGGTCTCGAACGGCACGTCCCGTACATCGCCGACCGGATGCACGGGCTCCGCGACACAGCTGCGGAAGGCGGCACGCCGCAGGGGCACGTCCTGGCTGAGAGGACTGATGGGCGGGTCCTCGCCCCGTACCACTTCGTCGACCACCTCGACCGCGAGGATGTCGGCGTACCGGGGTACCAGGGCATCCGCCACCTCCTGGCAGGTGGTGACCACATCGAGGGTCCGGCCGACGCACTCGCGAACCCTGGCCAGGACAGCGGTGTGGGCGAATCCCCGCTCCCGGTCGGTGACGTCGACGGTGGAGATCGCGAGCCCGAGGATCTTGCCCTCGGAGTCCCGAAGCCGGCAGGTGGACGTGGAGAACACTCGTTCCTTGCCTTGATCCGCTGCAAGGCGAACGCGTACCAGGTGGTCGAGAACGGGCCGTCCGTCCTCCAGCACCCTGCGGGCCACGACTTCCTCGGCCGCAGGGTCCGAGAGGGGGTACACCTCCGAGAACGGCCGCCCCACAACGGTTTCGGCCGGCACCCCGTTCATGCCTCGTGCGGCCGTGTTGAAGCGCACGACGCGCAGCTCCGGGTCGAGGATGTGCAGGCCGATGGGTGACTGCGTGAAGAGGGCCTCGAGGACGCTGGCCCCGATACCGCCCTCACCGGTCCGGTCCGCGGCTTCCACGGGCTGCCGCGCGATTTCCCAGGCCACCGCCCTGTCTCTGAGGACCGGTCGCACCCGCAGCTCGCAGTCTGCCGTGTCGCCCTCCCGGCCGGTCGCCCGCACCACCTCCTCGCCGTGGCTGCCCTCGCCGACCGTGAAGAGCCTCGTCGCCGGAAGGCCCAGGGCCTCGGACTCGGGCATGCCCAGCAAGGACTCGGCCTCGCGGCTCCACTCCATGATCACACCGGAGCCGTCGATGATCACGAGCACGTCGCCCGCCACGGTCAAGGTACCCACCTCCGTCGGCCGTCGGGACGCCACCCGCGTTCGACGCGTGATGCCTCGACTCTTCGATGATCCCGCAGGTGGGGGCGAGCCCCCTTCCGAGACGCATTCGGCGCCGGGCCGGCGCCTTCACTCAGTGTGCCGCCGTGGCTCGGCGCTGCGGCGCTACGCCGCACCACATCACGCCAACCGGAGCATGCCGCCTCGAAACCCGGCGTACAAGGTCTGCCATCAGCCCGAATACGCCGGGTGATCGTCGTGCATGCGCCATGAGAGCCACAACGCCGTCGCCGTCGTCCCGGCTGCTGCCCGGTCGGCAACGTCACGGTCCGGAAAACTGCCGCACGCAGCACAAGAAGGTGCGGCCGGGGCGATGGCAGTATCTCGCGCATGAACGATGTGCGGGAAGTGACCTACCGCCCCCTCCGGGAGCGCTCCCTCTGGTTCGTCGTGGGACTCGGGGCGGCCGGAGCGATCCTCGCCGCGCTGCGCATGGCGTACCGGGGCAGGCTCGTGGACGTGTGGGCGGGTACGGGCCTGCTTGTCGCACTGGTGAGCATCGTCTGTCTCCCCGTCGTCACCGCCCGGGTGAGCGCCGACGCGAACGGTCTGTACTGCCGTACGCTGCTGCGCCGCCGGAGCGTGCCGTGGCGCGACGTGGCCGACCTCCGCGTGTACCTGCAGCACGGGCGCAACCAGGAGATCCGCCGCGTCGACGCGCTGCTGCGCGACGGACGCAAGTGGCGGCTGCCCCTGCCGGTGAGCGCGTCCCACGACGACCGGGCCGACTTCGACACGAAGCTGGCGGCGCTCCGGGCGCTGCACCGCCGTCATGGATCCCCGGAGTCGGACCGCGTCCCCGTCATCTCGTACCGCACCGCGGGACGCGGTTCGGCCGTGTGGCTGGGCCTGTGCGTACTGCTGCTCGCGGGCGCTGGGGTGACCGCGTGGTTCGTGCCGATCGCCAGGTCGGAGAGCCAGGCGTGGAGGTCGGCCACCCCGTGCACCGCCGCGACCCCCGCCGCGGAGCGCGGCGAGTGTCTCACCACCCTGCAGGCCGTGATCACGCGGACCGAGGTCGGCAGCGGGAGTCAGCGCAGCTGGCTGCATTTCGCCGACAGCCGGCCGCTGGAGCGGCTCGCGGTCTCGCGGGAGGGCGCCCAGGCGTTCCGGCCCGGTGACAGCGTCGAACTGACCGTCTGGCGCCGCGAGGTGCGAGAGGTCGCCGGAGCGGGGCATGTATGGCGCAAGCACATACCCGGCTCCGGAGACCTGGCCGTCGTCGCGGCCGCGTGCGCCCTCGCCGCGGGCTATCCAGGTTCCCGGGTTCTGCTGCGTCTGCGCGGACGCCGGCTGCCCGACGACGAGGTCCTCCCGTCGGCCCTTCCGTTCGCGGCCGCGCTCGTCGGTACGGGCCTGTGGCTGCTGCCGCTCTGCTACCTCCACCCCATGGCCCCGGCCTCCTCACCGGTGACGATCGCGTGGGTGGGCGCGGGTTCGCTGGCCACGCTGGGCCTTCTCAGCTGGGCCTGGCGTGCCACCCGCATCCGTACGCCCGGAGAGACCGGAGCGAGCGAGGGGTCCGCCGGAACCGCAGAGAGGCGGAACGGAGAGGATCTCTTCCTGTCCGCCCGCTTCCTGGACGACACCGACTACAACCCGCACGGCTTCGGCACCCACATCGTCCTCGGCGGCGAACCGCCCGCGGTGACACCCCACTCCGGCCCGGGCCGGTTCGCGGCGAAGCGGATCCCGGTGGAGCGGCTCAGCGTCACGACCGTGCGGCGCGTCCGGGGAGACGACGGCGACACCGTTCCCAGAAGCTGGCACGTGGCCGAACTCGACGACGCGGGCACGCCCGTACGCCTCGCGGCCGCCCCGGCCGACCTGGCGCAGATCATCCGCGAGCTGGGCCCGGCGAGGGCCTCCGCAGACACCGTCGTCCACGAGCCGTGACGGCCTCCGGCAGCCTGCCCAGGACCCCCGACGGCACCGGCCGGCGCCGTCGGGGGTCGTGACGCTGCGGACGCTCAGATGGATCCGCCGTTGTCGGCGTCCGGTTCCGGCCGGAGATCCGTTCCTCCGCGCTCACCGGGATCCGTGGTGCCGGGCCGCGGTCCGTCACCACGTTCGGCCCGGTCCCGCGTCCTCACGCCCGACCGGGTCACGGCGGGACCGGTGCCCTTGATCTCGGTCCAGTTCGCGGAGTGCGCCCCGGAGGACAACTGGACATGGGTGACCTCGGCGGGCCAGTGCGCCCCGGAGTCCAGGATCAGGGTGACGGCGCCCCGCAGCAGCAGTGCTTCACCGCCGGGAGCGGTCAGCCGGGCCGTCCAGGGCACGTGCGCGGCTGCCGGGCCGTGCTCCCTGGCGACGGTGACCTCGGTCCACACACGGACGAGGGTCCCGTCCGTGCGTTGCACTGTCGCCAGCCCCTCGTAGAGGTCCATGTCCCCAGTCTGCTCCGGCGCCGGGCTGTCGCCCAACAGGGGCGGTGACCGGTCGGTACTCGACCGCGAAACAGCATCGCCCCCGGCCGGAGCCACTCCCCCGTACGCTGGAATGTGCTGAGGCCGCGGCGTCCGCGGAACCCGGCGGCGGGCGCGCCGCACGCTTCGGCACCGGAGGACATCGAGGAGTACGCGCCGTCTTCCGGCCGTCGGGGAGACCTGGCCTCCCGCAGGAGCGGGACAACCCGAGGAGTCGGTGGGTCCGGGGTGAGGAGGTCCTTACCGAGGGTCCGACACGACCGTCCCGCTTCGTGTGCTCCCATCGACCGCGTGGCGACCTTCCGGTCGCCGTAGGCCGCGCCGAAGCCCGACCGAACCCCATCCGGAAGGACGGGTGCGCCATGACCACCGCTCGAGACATCATGACCCCGGACGCCGTGTGCATCGGCGCGAACGAGTCGGTGCTCCTCGCCGCTCACAAGATGGCCGAACTGGGCGTCGGTGCTCTGCCGATCTGCGGAGCGGACGAACGTCTCAAAGGAGTACTCACCGACCGCGACATCGTGGTCAAGGTGCTCGCCGCGGACAGGGATCCTGCCGAGATCAAGGCGGGCGAGCTGGCACAGGGTGCGGCCGTCACGATCGGCGCCGACGACGACGCGTCGGAGATTCTCCGCACCATGAGCGAACACAAGGTGCGGCGGCTGCCGGTCATCGACGGTCATGTGCTGGTCGGCGTGGTCGCCCAGGCCGACGTCGCCCGGGCGCTGCCCGATCCTGCCGTGGGCGACCTTCTCGAGACCCTGTCCGCCGGATGACCGGCCGGGGCGAGGAGGAATCCCGATGACGCCCGACAGGCACATCACGCCGGTGTGCGGAACACCGTGCTGGGTCAGCCTCATGACCCGCGACCTGCACGCCACGGAGGACTTCTACTCGACCGTCATGGGATGGAAGTTCCGCACGGCCAGCCTGGGCACGGGCTTCTCGGTCGCCTCCGCCCACGGGCGACCGGTGGCCGGGCTGGGCGAGGCCGCACCCGGTCTGCCGGCGGCCGGGGCGTGGACCGTGTACTTCGCCGTGGCGGACGCGGACGTCACCGCGGCCCGGGTCCATGAGCGGGGCGGCACCATCGCCGTCGGGCCGGTGCGCTTCGGCCTGGGCCGGGGTGTGGTGGCAGCCGACCGTGACGGAGCCGTGTTCGGCTTCTGGGAAGGCCGTGCTCTTCCCTGGTCGGGCGGGCACGGCGACGCACCGGCCTTTCTCGAGCTGCGTACCCGCGACGCGTTCGAGGCCGCCATCTTCTACGCCGAGGTCTTCGACTGGGCCCCCGGCGGCCCCGGCGGCTGCGAGGTCAGCTACGTCTACGAGCGCGAAACCGTCACCGTCCGCCAGGGCAGTCACGCCGTGGCCACCCTGCGCGGAGGCGGCGTCGGGGAGTGTCCCGACCCCCTGGTGCGGCCACGCTGGCATGTGCGCTTCCCGGTCGACGACGTGGAATCGGTCGTCGTCGCCGCCCGCAGGGCGGGAGGAACCGCAAGCCCTTCGACCCCCTCACCCGGTGGCGGTACCGAATCCGTCGTCAGCGACCCCGGCGGCGGCCTCTTCAGCGTCTCCGGCGAATCGGTGCCCGCCGAACGACGTCACCCCATTCCGTGATGCTGCCGGCGGGCCGGCACGGCGTACGGCCGTGATCGCCCGCTCCGGTGCCCGGACACCCCGGGAGGCGGCCGGGCGTCGTCCCGCGTGACGACGCCTGGCCCTGCCGGACTTCCCAGGTAACGCTTCGGCCGCTGCGTCCGGTCACCTCTTGACGCCCTCCTCACGCGGACCTAGATTCCCCGAATAGATCGGAAAGTGTCCTAACTATTCGGCGAGGAGCCACACCATGGCCGCATCGGTCCCGGGAACCCCCGGCACCCCGCGCGTCCTGCGTGCGATGAACGACCGCGCGACGCTGGACCTCCTCGTGACGCACGGTTCACTGACGAGGGCGCGTATCGGGGAGCTCACCGGGCTGTCCAAGGCGACCATCTCGCAGATGCTGGACCGCCTGCAGGGCGCCGGCCTCGTGCGGGCGACCGGCGCGCAGACCGGCGGTCCCGGACCGAACGCACTGCTCTACGAGGTGGAACCCGGCGCCGGTCATGTCGCGGCGCTCTCCGCCGACCCGGCCGGGATCACGGCTGTCGTCGCCGACATCGCCGGACACGAAGTGGGCCGCTGCCGCCTTGCGGCGAGCGCCGTCACGGAAGACGTACGCCACCGCACCGCTCAGCTCGTCGCGGAGGCGGTCGACGGTGCGCTGCGCCGGGCCGGGCTCGGCCACGACGACCTCGAGGCCACCGTCATCGGCACCCCCGGAGCGATCGACCCGCGCACCGGACAGCTCCGCTACGCCCCGCATCTGCCGGGCTGGCACTCCCGCACGCTGCGTGCGGAACTGGCCGAGGTCCTGGGAACCCCGGTGGAGATCGAGAACGACGTCAATCTCGCCGCGATCGCCGAACAGCACGACGGTGTCGCGCAGGGCCGGGACAACTACGTGCTGGCCTGGATCGACGAGGGCGTCGGTGCCGCCATCGTCCTGGGCGGCACGCTGGTGCGCGGCGCCACGGGTGGCGCGGGCGAGATCGGCTACATGCCACTCCCCGGAGCCCCCCTTGCGCGCGGCGAGGACAGCACCCGCGCAGGGAAAGACACCGGCGGCGGTTTCCAGACCCTCGTCGCCGCGTCCGCCGTACGCCGGCTGGCCGGCGGTGCCGTCTCGCTGGAGGAGGCACTCGGCAACGAGTCCGTCCTGAAGGAGATCGCCCGTCGGCTGGCCACCGGTCTGGCCTCGGTCGTCGCCGTCGTCGACCCCGACCTCGTCGTGCTGTCGGGCCAGGTCGCCCAGGCCGGCGGTGAAGCCCTGCGTGCCCATGTGGAACGGGAGATGACCGGTCTCGCGCTACCACGCCCCGAACTCCGCATCAGTGACCTGGATGGCGATCCCATCCTCATCGGAGCCCTGCACCGCGCCCTCACTCAGGCGCGCCACACCATCTTCGACACCTCTGCCTGATCCCCCGTCCGATGATCCTCCGCTCGACCCCCTTCCCCCTGTTCCGCACTCCCCCGCGAGGGAGTCCACCGCAAAGGAAGCCGCCATGCAGCGATGGCGCATACGCACCTGCGTGTCCGCGGCGCTCGCCACGGCCGGACTGCTCCTGTCCGGCTGCGCCAACCCGGGCGTCGGCAGTGCCGAGGACGATGCGACCGCACCCGTCACACTGAAGTTCTGGCACGGCTGGTCGGCACCCGGCGAAGTCAAGGCCATCAATGACTCCATCGCCCGTTTCGAGAAGCTCCACCCGAACATCCACGTCGCCTCGACCGGCAATGTCACCGACGCCACGATCAACCAGGCCCTGCGGGCCGGCGGTGGCAGCGCCCCCGATGTGATCACTTCGTTCACCACCAACAACGTGGGCCAGTACTGCGACTCCGGGATGTGGGCGGACCTCGACCCGTTCCTGCACAAGACGGGCGTCGACAAGACGAAGGTCTTCCCCAAGTCGCTCCTGCAGTACACGAGTTTCGAGGGCAAGCAGTGTGCGCTGCCCCTGCTCGCCGACGCGTTCGGGATGTACTACAACAAGGACGCCTTCGAGGATGCGGGTATCGCGCGGCCGCCGCGGACCATGTCGGAGTTCGTGCGCGATGCGAAGAAGCTGACCGTGCGCTCCGGGAACGGCTCGTACAAGCGGGTCGGCTTCATGCCCAACTTCCGCCTCTACCAGAACAGTCCGGACCGCCTGTTCGGCCAGTGGGGGCCGACCTACTTCGACAGCAAGGGCAATTCGGTCCTCGCAAAGCAGCAGGCCACGTACGACTTCTTCCGGGTGACCGGCCAACTCGCCGACGCACAGGGCGGTTACGGCGCGCTGGAGAGGTTCCGCACTTCGTTCGGCGACGAGATGTCGGCGCAGAACGCCTTCCTCACCGGCAAGCTCGCCATGCATCTGGACGGCGAGTGGCGCGGCCTGATGCTGAACGACGCCAAGGCCGGCTTCGACTGGGGCGTCGCGCCGCTCCCGGTGCCCGACGACCAGGCCGAGACCTACGGGCGTGGGTATCTGACCGGCACGGTCACCGGTATCGCGCACAGCAGCATGCATCAGAACGCCGCGTGGGAGCTGGTGAAGTTCCTGACGACGGACACCCGGCAGGTGGTGTCCTTCGCCAACGCGATCCACAACGTTCCCTCGACCTATGCGGCGCTGAAGTCGCCGGACCTGGACGCCGACCCGACGTTCAAGGCGTTCATCGACATCGCGCAGAACAAGTACAGCCAATCCATGCCTCAGTCCACCAACGGGGGCATGTACATCACCTCGCTGCAGGACTTCGCGTACTCGGCCGAGGCAGGACGGGCCCACGACCTGCGCAAGGGCCTGCGCGCGCTGGACGAACAGATCGACGCCGACACCCTCCAGTCGAAGAGCTGACGGACGCGGGAGCAGCACACCATGGCAATGACTCTTTCCACACCGGCGCGGCGCAGACTCCGCACGCTCGGCTTCCTCTCCCCGTGGCTGATCGGCTTCAGCGTCTTCTTCGGCTATCCGCTGATCGCCACCGTCTACTTCTCCTTCATGCACTACAACCAGATCCAGCGGCCGACCTTCGTGGGTCTGCGGAACTGGCGTTACGTCTTCGAGCAGATGCCACTGTTCGGACCGGCCCTGTGGAACACGCTGTGGCTCGTGGTGGTCATGGTGGCTCTGCGGGTGGTCTTCGGCCTTTCGCTCGGCCTGCTGATCACGAAGATCAAGTCGGGGCCCGGCCTCTTCCGGACCGCCTTCTATCTGCCGTACCTGGCGCCTCCGGTCGCCGCGACCGTCGCGTTCGTCTTCCTGCTCAACCCGGCGACGGGCCCGGTCAACGGAATCCTCTCGGCCGTCGGGCTGGACGGACCGAACTGGTTCAACGACCCGTCCTGGGCGAAGCCTTCGCTGGTCATGCTCTCCCTGTGGGGCATCGGCGACCTGATGGTGATCTTCATGGCGGCTCTGCTGGACGTACCGAAGGAGCAGTACGAGGCCGCCGAACTCGACGGCGCCGGGGCCTGGGCCAGGTTCCGCTACGTCACCTGGCCGTCCATCACTCCCATCGTGATGTTCGCGGTGGTCACCGGTGTCGTGCAGACGATGCAGTACTACACCCAGGCGCTGGTGGCCGGGAAGCTCGCCTCCGGTGTCTCCATCGGACCGGGCTCGGTCATCCAGCCCGGCTACCCCGACCACTCGACCCTCACCGTCCCTCAGCTCGTCTACTCGATGGGCTTCCAGAATTTCAACACCGGCGCGGCGTGCGTCCTGTCGCTCGTGCTGTTCGCCATCGCGATGGCCGTGACCATGCTGCTCATGCGTAAGCGCTCGGGCCTGCTCTCGGCGGAGGACTGATTCCGGTGACCACTACGACCATCAACGCCCCGGCCGCACCTCCGGCCGCTTCCACCCCCCGCGCACGCGGCCCGGAGGCCACGCGCGCCCGCCGCAAGCGCCTGCTCAACTGGATCGCCGTGCACAGCGTGGCCCTCGCCGTCGCGCTGTTGTTCATCCTGCCGTTCGTCTTCGTATTCCTGACGTCCGTGATGAGCGACGCCCAGGCCATGAGCGGCGACCTGTGGCCCGACTCCTGGCACTGGGAGAACTACACGGCCGTCTTCCGGACCGAGGGTTTCCTCGGCTGGTGGAAGAACTCCCTGATGTACGCGGGACTCGGCACGCTCTTCACGGTGTGCTCGACCATTCCCGTCGCCTACGCGCTCGCCAAGTTCCGTTTCCGTGGCAGGCGTTCGCTGATGATCCTGGTGATCTCGACGATGATGCTGCCACCGCAGGTCATCGTGATCCCCATGTACCTGGTGTGGGCCCAGCAGTTCCACCTCTCGGGCACGCTGTGGCCGCTGATCATCCCGATGGCGTTCGGCGATGCCTACTCGATCTTCCTGCTGCGGCAGTTCCTGCTGACCATTCCCAAGGAGTACATCGAGTCGGCACGGGTCGACGGCTGCGGCGAGCTGCGCACCCTGCTGACGATCATCGTGCCGATGGCGAAACCGGGCATCGCCGCCATCGCTCTCTTCCAGTTCTTCTACTGCTGGAACGACTACTTCGGCCCGCAGATCTACGCGGCGCAGAACCCGGCGTCCTGGACGCTGTCGTACGGCCTGGAGTCCTTCAAGAGCGCCCACAGCGTCAACTGGAACCTGACCATGGCCGCGACGCTCCTCGTCATGGCGCCGGTCGTCATCGTTTTCTTCTTCGCACAAAAGGCCTTCGTCGAAGGCGTCACACTGACCGGAGTAAAGGGCTGACATGAAGCTCGCAGTAGTGGGTGGCGGGTCCACCTACACACCTGAACTGATCGACGGCTTCGCC
>NZ_JBHVWN010000056.1:0-48857 GCF_042882275.1 Streptomyces sp. NPDC058231
GAGCGTAGAGAACTCCATGATCACTCAGGCCCGTGCCTGTACTCATGCCCAGAGTGACCGGCCGTCAGGCAGCGCCACCATTTGCCGGTCGGTCTAAGCCATCCTGCCGTGTGGGCGCTCAGTCAACGATCGCGAGGTGGTCGGCGGCGCCTCCGCGCCACTCGATCATGAAGAGGGTGGCGTCGTCGCTGGTGCGCCCGTTCCGTTCCCTCTTCAGCGTGTGGGATAGCCGGCACAGATCCGCGCGCAGCCCCTGCGCCGGCTCCTCCCCCAGGTGGTTCACGCAGCGGATGAGGCGTCTCTCGCCGAACTGCTCCCCGCCGTCGACATGTTCCTCGATGATGCCGTCGGTGTAGCACAGCACCCGGTCGCCTTGCCGGAGCGCGTGCTCTCTGATCCGGGGCTCCTCACCGCCGAAGCCGACGGGCAGCGTCGTCGCGCTCTCCAGCTGCTGCACGACCCGGCCGTCGCGGATCAGCAGCGGCGCGGGGTGACCGGCGTTGACCAGCTGCATCTCACCGGTGGCGATGTTCACATGCATCAGCTGCGCCGTGACGAAATGGTCGGGTCCGAACTGCCGCGAGATGGCATCGTCCATGATCGCGTACTTCTCGGCCAGGCTGATGCACACGCGCCGGGCATGCCGGTAGGCGCCGATGGCCACGGTCGCCATCGTGGCAGCGTCCAGGCCGTGGCCCATCGCGTCGATCACGGCCGCGTGCAGAATGTTGTCATTGAGGGCGTAGTCGAAGCTGTCGCCGGCGATGCGGTAGGCGGGCTCCAGGATGCCGGCCACCTCGACCTGCGGCACGGACATCGATGTCGGCGGCAACAGGCTCCACTGGATCTCCGCGGACACGCTCATCGGCTCACGGCGCCGGGCCTGGACGAACTGGTCGGTGTAGGCGTTCTTGGTGACCAGCAGGTCGGCGACCAGGCTGGAGAGCCGACTCAGCAGCCGCCGGTCGTCGCCGCCGACGGCGTCCAGGGTGAGGGCCATCACGCCCACCGTGTCGCTGCCGTCCAGCAGCGGCAGGTACATCCGGACGCCCGACGGGCTCTGCGGTACCTCGACGACGCCCCCGCGCAGGAACGCCCGGCCGGCGGGGGAATCAATGATGGACTCGGGCTGGCTGACGTGCAGTTTCCTGCTCGGCAGCGGCACCAGCAGCTCCTGTGCGTAGTCCTGGAGCAGGATGGAGACGTCACGTCCTCCGATTCTGGCCACCCCTTCCGCGACCAGCGGGGCGATCAGTTGTGGCGGCAGGAGCCGCGCCTTGTCCAGCAGCAGACCGAGCAGCCGCTCACCAAAGCCCTCCGACCGATCCACGTCCTCCTCGCCCATGGCCGGTATGCATCTCCTTCCTGCCACCGCCGCGGTCACCGCCTCCGCACAACGTGACCGGATACGCCCGCCTGATCGGCTCATTACGCCAAGCGCGGCGTGTCGGCCCATGTCGTCGGCGGTCCGCGGTTCACTCGGAGCTATGAGCGAGGCTGGGCAACCCCGAGGCTCCCGCACCAGGTAGGCGGCTGAGGGGGAAGCGCCATTGGTGCTTACCCCTCAGCTGTTCATCAACCGATGGTTTCCGGCGAGTCGCGTGCGCGGTCGGAGACATGAGCAGGGGTGTAACCAGGGCGGCGGCCAGGCGACGGTAGAGGCGAACACAGTGGGGGTAGCGGACCGCCGGTCACGGAGGACACGAGCGGTGTTCCATCCAGGTGTGGTGAACGAGAGGTTCCGGCATGTCGTTCGATTCGTCGGGGGTAGCTCGTATCCGCTCGTATCCGCAGGGCTACCGCACTCCGCCCGTTCAGGAAGGAAATTGCACGCCAGCGGAGCAGATCCTCATAAGCGTGGGCATCACCCCCGCATCATCGAGTTGATGCGGACATGGAAGCGGCCCCGTTGGTCTCGCCACCG
The DNA here is from genome assembly GCF_042882275.1 of Streptomyces sp. NPDC058231. Lineage (NCBI taxonomy): Bacteria > Bacillati > Actinomycetota > Actinomycetes > Kitasatosporales > Streptomycetaceae > Streptomyces > Streptomyces sp. NPDC058231. The sequence continues at coordinate 1,925 of NZ_JBHVWN010000056.1, forward strand.
GAGCCGGCCCTTCCAGGGCGCCACACGTGAGAGTGTGCGTCCTTGCTTCTATGATACACCGCAAATCGTTCTAAAGCGGATTCGCTCCCTGCCTATTCCGTACTGCCGTGCACTACCTGCCCTCCCCCCAGCAACCGCCCCCTCCGGCAGCGTCCCTCCGCCCGCGGAGTTACCGGCATGACTGTCGCCGACCGATTTCGCTGGGCACGGAACAGAAGGTGCACCTGACCGATCGATCCGTGCCTGACAGGGCGGGGAACCACGGTCAATCACGCAGCCAAGACGGGCCCAGGCACGCACCGCTGTCATGCGAGAACGGAACCTTGGAGACTCCTATGACCCGCTACGCGCCCGTGATCGCCGTCCCCGAGGCCGAGCTGAACGAGCTGCGCTCACGGCTGCTCAACACACGCTGGCCGACCCCCTGGCCCGCCACCGGCTGGGAGACCGGCACCGACTCCGGCGAACTACGACGCCTCGTCACCTACTGGGCCTCCGACTACGACTGGCGTACCCACGAAGCCACCATCAACGCCCTGCCGTCTCACCTGGCAGACCTCGACGGAACCCCCGTCCACTACCTGCGCTTCGACGGCGAACACCCCGGCTCCCTACCGATCGTCCTGACCAACGGGTGGCCCAGTTCCTTCCTCGAACTGACCGCCCTCGCCCGCCGGCTGGCCACGCCTTCACGGTACGGGGGTGACGCCGCCGACGCGTTCACCGTCATCGTCCCCTCGCTGCCCGGATTCGCCTTCTCACCTCAGCGGCCCTCGCTCGCGAAGCAGCCGCAGACACATGAGATCTGGCACCGGCTCATGCACGACGAACTCGGCTTCGCCCGCTACGCCGCGCACGGGGGCGACCTGGGCGCCGGCATCACCTCCCGGCTCGGCGAGGCTCACCCCGAGGCCGTGGTTGGCATCCATCTGATGGCGATCGCCAGTCCGGTCGCCTACGACGCGGCCGGTGTCACCCCAGAGGAGCAGGAGTACCTCGATTCCGTCGCTGGGTGGTCCGCGGAAGAAGGCGGGTACCTGCACGAACAGAGCACCCGCCCTCTCACGCTGAGCTATGGTCTGGCCGACTCGCCGACCGGGCTGCTTGCCTGGATCGTCGAGAAATACCGTGCATGGAGCGATTGCGGTGGTGACCTGTCGTCCCGGTTCAGCGACGACTTCCTCCTCACGCAGGCGTCGCTCTACTGGTTCACCCACACCATCTCGACCTCCTTCCGGCCCTACTACGAATACGCCCAGCGGCTGACGAGGCGGGTGGAGCGGGTAAACGTGCCCACGGCCCTCGCCCTGTTCCCGGCCGACCTCACCCAGCCGCCCCGCAGCTGGGCCGAGCGCACGTACAACATCACGAGGTACGTCCGCATGCCCCGTGGCGGACACTTCGCCGCCCACGAGGAACCCGAGCTCCTCGCGCACGACGTCACCGAGTTCTTCCGGGCACACCGATGAACACCGAAACCCGTGAGAGTTCTTGAGCCTCAGGTCCAACTCTGTTTTCACACACTGACGTTGGATGCCCTCGTCCCATACGCGCAGCCGATCCCTTGGAATCGATGACCTAAGTCCACGGTCGTAGGGGCTCCGGGCCGAATGGCATGGGCCCGCGACCGATGCTGCAAGAACGCCTCGTACCTACGCTGACCGAAACGGTCCGCCACGGAAGATGCCGTGACCATTGGCACGCCACCAAACGTGCCATTACGAAGGGGAAGCCCATGCCCGCCAACGGTCAGAGCCACATCCGCGTCGCCCGCCCGTCGCGCGACCTCGTTGCGGCGGAGGAATTCTGGATCCGGGGTCTCGGGCTGAGCGTGCTGTACCGGGCCGAGGGCAGCGACGCGCCCGGAGAGCACGACCTGCTGATGGTCGGCTGGCCCGACGCCTCCTGGCATCTCGAACTCGTCCACGAGGTGGCCGGGCTCGTCGAACCGCAGCCCACCGCGGAGGACCTGCTCGTGATCTATCTCGACGAGCAGGTACCCGAGGAACTGGTAACCCGCCTCGAGGCACACGGCGGCAAGCGCGTCCTGTCCCCCAACCCGTACTGGAACGCGTGGGGCATCACCGTCGAGGACCCGGACGGATACCGGCTCGTGCTCTGCACGCGCGCGTGGTCCAACGCCTGATCCGCACGCGGTCAGTCCGTCCTACGCTCGCTGACCGCTTGCGACCACTGAACCCCTTGGAATCGATCGTCTAGTGCCGGTGCCAGACCAGCGTGTAGCGCCAAAACTGTCGTCGGTGCAGTCGTGCACCGGGTAGCGCCTGGTGGGCGTCGCGAACGATGTCTGCAAAGGTCATAGTCGCCGGTCGGATCGGGGCGGTCATTGAGGCTGGTCGCGGCGCCTTGCGGCCCTTGTTCTTGATCCAGGCCATGGCGATGTTCGCCGGAATGGCCACGGCGTCGATCAGGTAGTCGCTCCGAGACTGCGGGCGATAGACGCCGACGACGACCAGGGTTCCACCGGGCGCCAGGTGCTGGCGGAAACAGGTGAGGGCGTCGCTGAACGGCATGTGGTGGATGGCGGCGACACATGTGATGACGTCGTAGAGGCCAGACGGCACCTCCTTCAATGCGTCTCCGACAGCGAAGGTCACCGGGGCGGCGGGGTCTGTGAGCTCCCGCGCGCGATCGACGATCGTGGGATCGACGTCGATACCGTGCACTGCTCCGGCCTGTGAGGCCAGGAGTCTGGCGAGGTCGCCGCTACCTGATCCGACGTCCAGAGCCCTGTTGATACGTCTGGGGAGCTGACGCAGGATCCATCGGCCTACGGTGGCGGGATCGGCGGAGTCGAGCACCACAGCGACTCCAGCGAGGCGTACTACGCCCACACCCCGGGGCTGAAGGTCGTCACCCCGGCGACCGTCGAGGACGCCTACTGGCTGCTGCGGGATGCGGTCCGGGATCCGGACCCGGTCGTGTTCCTGGAGCCCAAGAAGCTGTACTGGTCCAGGGCGGACGCCGATCCTGAGCGGCGGGACGCGGCGGAGTTCGGCCGTGCGGTGGTGCGGCGCGCGGGGCGCGACGCCACGCTGGTCGCCTACGGCCCCTCGGTCCCGATCGCCCTGGAGGCGGCGGCCGAGGCGGCGCGGGAGGGACTCGACCTGGAGGTCGTGGACCTGCGCACGCTCGTACCGTTCGACGACGAGACGGTGACCGCGTCGGTGCGGCGCACCGGCCGCTGCGTGGTCGTGCAGGAGGCGCAGGGGTTCGCGGGCGTCGGGGCCGAGATCGTCGCGCGGGTACAGGAGCGCTGCTTCCACTCGCTGGCCGCTCCTGTGCTGCGCGTCGCCGGCTTCGACATCCCGTACCCGCCACCCAAGTTGGAGCACGCCTATCTACCCGGGGTGGACCGGGTGCTGGACGCGGTGCACCGACTGCAGTACTCCGACGAGCCGGACACCCGCTTCCTCACCCGGGGGGCCGCATGACCACCGCGCCGGAGAGCCGGGTCTTCGCTCTGCCCGACCTCGGCGAGGGCCTCACCGAGGCGGAGGTCGTCGAGTGGCGGGTCGGTGTGGGTTCCACCGTGGAGATCGACCAGGTGGTGGTGGAGGTCGAGACGGTGAAGGCGGCCGTCGAAGTGCCCGTGCCGTACGCGGGGGCCGTGCTGGAGCTGCACGCCGAGGTGGGGGCGGTGGTCGCGGTGGGGCCCCATTGATCTCCGTCGCGGGCGGCGGGACGGGAACGGAGCCGGCGGCTGGGGAGCGTGGCGGTGCGCATTCCCCCGGTGGAAGCGGCCGTGTCCTCGTCGGCTACGGGACGGACCATGCGCCGGCCGGCCGTCGCCGACGCGGCCGGGGTGGCGCCGTCCCGTCCGGGGCGGCCGACGGTGCCGGCCCGGCAGCCCTACCCCTGGTCATCTCCCCGCTGGTCCGCTCGCTCGCACGCGAGCACGGTGTGGACGTCGCCCGGCTCTCGCCCAGCGGGCCGCACGGAGTCGTCCTGCGCCGCGACGTCGAGCAAGCGATGAGCCGGAACACCGCGGCGCGGGAGGCGATGTCCCGGGAGGCTGTGGCACAGGAGGCCCGGCCCGACACGGTACCCGCTCCCACTGCACCGGCGTCCGACGACATGCGGCGCATCCCCTTGCGAGGCCGGCTGCGGACGGCGGCCGAGAAGCTCTCCAGGAGTGGTGCGGTCCCCAGTGCCACCACATGGGTGGATGTGGACGCGACCGGGCTGCTGCAGGCACGGGAGGCGCTCCGCTCCACGGAACCCGGCCGCGACATAAGCCTGTTGGCGCTGCTTGCGCGCATCTGTGCGGTGGGACTCGGAAGGTTCCCGGAGCTGAACTCGACGGTGGACGAGGAACAGGGCGAGATCGTGCGCTTCTCCCACGTGCACCTGGGCTTCGCCGCTCAGACCGGAACCGGTCTGGTCGTCCCCGTGGCGCGCGACGCGCAGCGGCTGACGACCGCCGAACTGGCGGCCGAACTCGCCCGCCTGACCGCCCAAGCACGCTCCGGCGCCCTGCACCCCCGGTCTCTCACCGGGGGAACGTTCACACTCAACAACTACGGTGTCTTCGGTGTCGACGGCTCCACCCCGCTCCTCAACCACCCCGAAGCGGCCATGCTCGGCGTCGGCCGCATCACCGACAAGCCCTGGGTGGTCGACGGACAACTCGCCGTCCGCAAGGTGACCCAGCTCTCCCTCACGTTCGACCACCGCGTATGCGACGGAGGCACCGCGGGGGGCTTCCTGCGCTACGTCGCGGACCGCGTGGAGCGCCCGACGCTGCTCCTGGCGGACCTGTGACCTGGCACGGCATCGATGAAATGAACACAGAAGGAGTTGACCGGAGTTGACGAGGAGTGCCACACATCCGTCGGAGCGTTTCCCCCTGGCGCGCACGGCGCATCCGGTGCCCGAGGCCGAACGGGCGGCCATCCTGGCCGCACCGGGCTTCGGCAGACACTTCACCGACCACATGGCCTCGGCCGTCTGGACGCCGGAGGCCGACTGGCACAACCACTCGGTGGCCGCCCTGGAGCCGTTCTCCCTGCACCCGAGTGCGGCCGTACTGCACTACGCGCGCAGGAGATCTTCGAGGGCCTCAAAGCCTATCGGCACGCGGACGGGAGTGTCTGGCTCTTCCGTCCGGAACGCAACGCACGCCGCTTCGCACGCTCCGCGGAACGGATGGGGCTGCCCGCGCTCCCGGAGGACGACTTCCTCGCCGGCATCGAGGCTCTGATCCGTGCGGACGAGCCGTGGGTACCGGTGACCACGGGCGAGGAAAGCCTGTACATCAGGCCGTTCATGTTCGCCGCGGAGTCCTTCCTCGGAGTGCGCCCCGCCGAGCGCATCGTCCACTGCGTGATCGCGTGCCCCGCACAGCCCTACTTCGCGTCGGCGACCAGCGGGGTGACCCTGTGGGTGAGCAGGTCCTACACGCGCGCGGGCAGGGGCGGTACGGGTGCCGCGAAATGCGGAGGCAACTACGGTGCGAGCCTCGCCGCCCAGGTCGAGGCGGAAGCGAACGGCTGCGATCAGGTCCTGTACCTGGACAGCGCGGGTGAGGACGGCTGCGTGGAGGAGTCCGGGGCGATGAACCTGTTCCTGGTCACCTCCCGCGGTGAGCTGATCACCCCTGCGCTCGGCACCATCCTCGAAGGCATCACCCGTGACACGGTCCTGGCACTCGCCCCCGAGTTCGGCCTGACACCGGTCGAGCGGGCCGTCACCTTCAAGGAACTGAGCACCGGCATCACGGACGGCACGGTCACGGAGGTCTTCGCGGCGGGCACGGCGGCCGTGATCACCCCTGTGGCCGGGATCAAGGGCGAGGGGTACGCGCTCACGATCGGTGGCGGTGAGCCGGGTAAGCAGACGGCGGCGCTGCGCGAACGGGTGCTCGACATCCAGTACGGCCGGGTCGAGGACACACACGGCTGGCTGAGGCGCGTGTGCTGATGGTTCGTCATCAATACACGGAACATGAGGACTTCCTCAGGTGTGGCTTGGTCTCCACCGCACTGATCGGCTGATGACGGGAAGGGCGAGCGATCCACTTGACGTCATTCTGCGAGCTTGCGCTGCTCTCCGACGCGTACGACCACCCCGTCGCGGTCATGGCGGGCGGACACCGGCCTCCGGATGTACCCCGGCACCCCGTAGAAGCGGTCACGCTCGTGCTGCTCGGGCTACTGGCCCTGGGCATCGGCTCCCTGTGGGCCGCCGACTTCCGGGCGGTGGCCACCCGCCTGTACCACCGTCAGGTTCGGGAGCGGCAGGGTCTGCCGCCGCGGCTTCGCCGAGTGACGCCTCCCCCGACGCACCCGTCCGTTCAGCGCGGGCTGGGAGCGGTGCTCGCGATGGTCGGATGCGTCTTCGTCGTCGGCGGCGTGTGCGCTCTCATGCCGTGACGTCCACACTCCGCACCCTGAAGGTCGGGAATTCCTACCCCTTACCTCCTGTCTCCCGCCGAGCCCGTCGAAGCCTGCGTCCGCTCATCAAGAACGACGCCAGGCCGGGCGGCGTGATCGGTGTGGACACCACCACGCCGTGCCGTCCCCGCAGGAGACGGACCGACTCGAGTCCAGGTTCCTTCCCGGATCCGAGCACGCCGGCCACCTGTCCGTCATCGGGGCTGGGCCGGGCGGCACGGACCATGAGCACGCCTCCCAGAACTCCACGTGGGAACGGAAAACCCAGTCGCGGTTGGTCAAGGTTCCTGAAACCCTGACCGGCATGACCCCGGACCCCGTTGACCAGGCTCGACGTCTCGTGTGTGACCGTTTCCCCGATGCGCTCGCCGTGATCCTTGCCGGGTCGTCGGCTGCGGGGCGAGTCACTGCCAGCAGTGACCTGGACATCGCGGTGCTCATCGGGGACGGTGGCGAGACCTGCCGGGAGACGATCCGGTTCGAGGGACGTGTCGTGGAGCTCTTCATCCACACACGTGCCGGTCTCGTGGAGCTCTTCGCTGCGGACGTAGCTGCACGTCGCGCGGTCCTGCAGAGCATGTATGCCACCGGTCTCGTCCTGGTCGACACGAATGGTGAGGCCGGACGCGCCCGCGCCCTGGCCGAGGCGGACCTCTGCGCGGGTCCGCCGTCGCTGGCACCGGACACGGTCGAGACAAGGAGGTACGGGCTGACGGACGCTCTGGACGATCTCGCCGATGCGGACGACCACATCGAGCGTCTTGCGGTGGCGGGGTTCGTTCTGAACGCTGCGGCCGATCTGGTCTGCGACTACCAGCGTGCGTGGATCGGCGGCGGGAAATGGTTGCCGCGGCGGCTTCTGGAGGCGGACGCAGAGCTTGGGGCCGCCCTGCTCGAAGCGCATCTGCACCTGTGCAAGTCGGGAGACGCGGGGCCCATGATGGACGCGGCATCAGAGATCCTCGACCTGGTCGGCGGCCCTCTTCGCGAGGGCTATCGCAGGACCTGGCGCGGTGTCATCGAATCGGTTGCTGCCACCTCCGGGCGTTGACGAGCTGAGGCCGGTGACGGCGTCGATGGCCATCGAGTGCGGTCGCCGGGGGCGTAGTGCTCCCAGGTTCCGATACGCCCACCGGCAGTGGGAAACCCTTCCCCCACCCGAAGAGCTTCGTGAGCGCGGCCGCTCGCCGACTCCACTCCCTGCCACGGATCCGGTGCGGATGCTCCGGAGCCTCGCGGCGCCGGCGCCGAGCATGCCCAGCACCGCCCGTCGTCCCACCGATGCGCCCCCGGCCCTCGGCTTCGGCCGGCCTGCCGTGGTCGGTGTGCTCCTTCGCAGTGATCACGACCCCGGAGGTATGTGGTCGCGCGGGAAACGAGGCACCGGCCGGGCTGATGCACACGTGTGTACGCCGCCAAGCCACCACCGTCACCCTTTCAACTGGCGACGTGACATGGGGTTCTTCGACTGCCGACGACGCGCCGGCGACACACGCCTGCGAGGGAACTGAGCGTTCGCCGCGTCGCAGTCACCGCGACGGGCATAGGTGAGCTGCTAAGATGCTGGTGACGTAGATCGTCTATCGAGGAGTCACAGACATGGTGGGTGAAGACGACATCTCCGGATGAGATCCGGATCTGACGGCCACCGGCCCGCACGCACGAGCGCTGCCGCCGTGGTCCGTTCTGTCGCACCCCTTTCCCATGTCTGCCCAGGGCAGCGATCCGTAGTTCTGCCCTCAGTACCTTCGAGGTCACTTCCATGTCCGACGCCGCCATCGTCTGCTCGAACCTCTCCTTCTCCTGGCCCGACGACACCCCTGTCTTCCACGACCTGTCCTTCAGCGTGCCCCCCGGCCGTACCGGCCTGGTCGCCCCCAACGGCTCCGGCAAGAGCACCCTGCTCAAACTGATCGCCGGTGAACTGAAGCCCGCCACCGGCGCGGTGTCCGCCACGGGCACCATCGGCTACCTCCCGCAGAACCTTCCCCTGACCGGGAACCTCACGGTCGCCGAGGTACTCGGTGTCGCCGAGGTGATCCGCGCCCTGGACGCCGTGGAGTCCGGGGACGTAGGCGAAGAGCACTTCACCGTCATCGGCGACGACTGGGACGTGGAGGAGCGCACCCGCGCCCAACTCGACCGTCTGGGACTCGCCGACCTCACACTGGACCGCAGCCTCAGCACGCTCAGCGGCGGCCAGGTCGTGTCGCTCGGCCTCGCCGCCCAGCTGCTCAAGCGCCCCGACGTGCTCCTGCTCGACGAGCCCACCAACAACCTCGACCTGGAGGCCCGACACAAGCTGTACGACGTGCTGTCGGACTTCAACGGCTGTCTGCTTCTGGTCAGCCACGACCGCGCGCTGCTCGACCGTATGGAACGCATCGCCGAACTCGGCAGCGACGAACTGCGCCTGTACGGCGGGAATTTCACGGAGTACGAGGATGCCGTCCGCGCCGAGCAGGAGGTCGCCGAGAAGAACGTCCGCAACGCCGAGCAGGAACTCAAGCGGGAGAAGCGGGAGTTGCAGCAGGCCCGCGAACGCGCCGAGCGCCGCGCGAGCAACGCCGCCCGCAACCTCAAGAACGCCGGCCTGCCGCGCATCTTCGCCGGCAACATGAAGCGGGGCGCCCAGGAGTCCGCGGGCAGGTCCGGGCAGATGCACGCCTCCCGGGTCAGCGAGGCCAAGTCCCGCCTGGACGAGGCCGGGCGGGCGCTGCGCGAGGAACAGCGCCTCACCCTGGAACTGCCCGACACCCAGGTACCCGCCGGGCGCAATCTCTTCCTCGGCGAGGGGATGCAGGCACGTCTCGGGGACAAGACCGTGTTCGCTCCGAGCGGTGTCGACCTGACCGTCCGGGGTCCGGAGCGCATCGCACTGACCGGCCCCAACGGCGCAGGCAAGACCACCCTGATGCGTCTCATCACGGGCGACCTCGCCCCGGACTGCGGGGAGATCAAGCGCAACGACGGCCGGATCGCCTATCTCTCGCAGCGCCTGGACCTGCTGGACCCGGACCGTACGGTGGCGGAGAACTTCGCCGAGTTCGCCCCCGAGCGGCCCGAGGCGGAGCGGATGAACCTGCTCGCCCGCTTCCTCTTCCGGGGCGCGCGAGCGCACCTGCCTGTCAACGTGCTCTCCGGCGGAGAACGGCTGCGTGCCACCCTGGCCTGCGTGCTGTGCGCCGATCCCGCCCCCCATCTACTGCTGCTCGACGAGCCGACGAACAACCTCGACCTGGTCAGCGCGGGCCAGCTGGAGGGCGCGCTCAACTCCTACCAGGGGGCTTTCATGGTGGTCAGCCACGACGAGCGGTTCCTCGCCGCGATCGGGGTCGGCCGCTGGCTGCGGCTGGCCGACGGAGTGCTCACGGAGACAGGAGCCCCCGCGGTGTGACCCGTCGGCGCGTGCGGTGGCCCGCGTCCGAGGCCGAGTGCCCGGCGGGCCGACCACCGACCACACCCGAGGGACACCCATGCCCCAGCCCGCTCTGCTCGCCCACGACGTCGTCCGCTCCCTGGGCGGCCGACGCGTTCTCGACGGCATCAGCCTGACCGCCTCCGCCGGCCATCGCATCGGTCTGATCGGGGAGAACGGCGTCGGCAAGTCCACCCTGCTGCGGGTGCTCGCAGGCGTGGACGAACCCGACGCCGGAAGCGTCACCCGCCCCGGCGACCTCGGTTTCCTCCACCAGGAGATGCCGTTCGACGCAGCCTCGTCCCTGGCCTCGGTGCTGGACGAAGCGCTCCGCGAGGCCCGCGAGGACCTCGCGGAGCTCGACCGGCTCGGCGAGGAGCTGGCCCGACTCCCGGAGGACCACCGCGGCCACCGGGAACTCCTCGACGCCTACGGCAGGCGGCTGGAGCAGGCCCAGGACCGCGAGTCCTGGGACGCCGACCGCCGCGCCGCCCTCGTGCTGGACGGCCTGGGCCTCGGCCCGGTCGGGCACGAGCGCACGCTCGGCTCGCTCTCCGGCGGGCAGCGCGGCCGGCTGGCCCTGGCAGCGCTGCTCGTGCGGCGGCCGTCGGCACTGCTGCTGGACGAACCGACCAACCATCTCGACGACGACGCCGCAGCGTTCCTGGAGGAACAGATCCGCGGCCTGCCCGGGACCGTGGTGCTCGCCAGTCACGACCGGGCGTTCCTCGACGCCGTCTGCACCGACCTGATCGACCTCGACCCGGCAGTGGACGGCCCGGTGCGGTACGGCGGCAACTACAGCGCCTACCTGTCCGAGAAGCGCGCCGAGCGGGAGCGCTGGGAGCAGCGGTACGCCGAGGAGCAGGAGGAACTCGCAGGGCTGCGGCACTCGGCGGGGGTGACCGCACACCGGCTCGCTCCGGACAGGGAGCGGCGCGACAACGAGAAGATGGGGTACGGCCACCGGGCGGGCCGGGTGCAGAACCAGATCTCCCGCCGAGTGCGCAACGCCACCCGGCGGCTCGAGGATCTGGAGCGCACCCGGGTCGCCGAACCGTCTCGGCCGCTGCGGTTCGCAGCCGGGGATCTGGCCGCACAGGCGGAGGAGAGCCCGCAACCGCTGGTGTCCCTGCGGGGCGTTCGAGTACCCGGCCGGTTCGCGCTGGACGGTCTGGAGGTGACGGCAGCCGACCGCCTGCTGGTCACCGGCGGCAACGGGGCGGGCAAGTCGACGCTGCTCGCTGTGCTCGCCGGACGTCTCGCCGCCGACGGCGAAGTGCGAAGGAGGCACCGGCTGACGGTGGGGCTGCTCACCCAGGACACCGTCTTCGAACGGCCCGGACGCACGGTCCGGGACACCTACGAGCTGTCGGTGGGTTCGACGCGGGCCGAGAAGGTGCCGCTCGGCTCGCTCGGCCTGATGCACGAGGCGGACCTGGACAAGCCGGTCGGGCAGCTGTCCGTGGGACAGCGCCGGCGTCTCGCGCTGGCCCTCCTGGTGGCGCGTCCGCCACAACTGTTGCTGCTCGACGAGCCCACGAACCACCTCTCACCGCGCCTGTGCGACGAGCTGGAGGAGGCACTGGGCACCGGACCCGGTGCGATCGTGGTCGCCAGCCATGACCGGTGGCTGCGGCGGCGGTGGCAGGGCCGGGAGATCCGGCTGGTGCAGCTCCCGACGAACGTGACATCGAAGGACCAGAACTCGAAGATGGACCGAGGAACGCAGGCCGGTACCGGGTCGCCCGGACCTGCCAGCCGATACCTGGATCACATTCGACGCCTCGGCTGAGGTCCAGGGCTGACCTGAGCTCTTCGGTGCTGTCGAGCATGAATCGGCAGCACCGAAAACGGACCTCCGCACCAGAAGGCGTTCCGGTGGTGATCTCCCAGGTCGCGGGGGATGGACGACCGATGCGAGCGGTATGCGCGGTGCGGACCAGGCGCTCGGCCAGCGGACAGGTCTACGACTGCATACTCCCGGCGCGCGGGCCCCCGATCGTGATCGAGGGGCCCGCGCGGTCTCCTCCGCCTGCTGTTTACCCCCGACGCAGTGCGGAGCGGCCCGCGAAGCGCGCCGAGTCGCCCAACTCCTCTTCGATCCGGATGAGTTGGTTGTACTTCGCCGTGCGGTCGGAGCGGGAGAGCGAACCGGTCTTGATCTGACCGCAGCCGGTCGCCACAGCCAGATCCGCGATGGTGGTGTCCTCCGTCTCGCCCGAGCGGTGCGACATGACAGCCGTCCAGCCCGCCTGGTGGGCCGTGGCCACCGCGGCCAGCGCCTCGGTCAGGGTGCCGATCTGATTGACCTTGACCAGGACCGAGTTGCCGACGCCGGTGCGGATGCCCTCGCGCAGCAGTGTCTCGTTGGTGCAGAACACGTCGTCGCCGGTGAGCTGACAGCGGTCGCCGACGCGGGCGGTCAGCTCGCGCCAGCCGTCGAGGTCGTTCTCCGCCATCGGGTCCTCGATGGAGACGACCGGGTAGGTGTCGATGAGCTCGGCCAGGTAGTCGGCGTGCTCGGAGGGGGTGCGGCGCACCCCCTCGCCCGCATAGTCGTACACCCCGTCGCGGTAGAACTCCGACGTCGCAGGGTCCATGACCAGGCCGATGTCCGCGCCGGGGCGGTAGCCGGTGCGCTCGATGGCGGCCATCACGAAGTCGAGTGCCTCCTCAGCGGTACGCAGCGCGGGCGCGAAGCCACCCTCGTCGCCGACGCCCGTGGAGTGCCCGGCAGCCAGCAGATCGCGGCGCAGGGTGTGGAAGACCTCGCTGCCCATGCGGACAGCTTCGGCGAAGGTGTCCGCGCCCACCGGCGCGATCATGAACTCCTGGAAATCCAGCGGATTGTCGGCGTGGGCGCCGCCGTTGACGATGTTCATCATCGGTAGCGGCAGGAGGTGGGCGTCGGCGCCGCCGAGGTAGCGGTAGAGAGGCTGGCGGTGGGCCGCCGCGGTTGCCTTGGCTACGGCGAGGGAGACGCCGAGGATCGCGTTGGCGCCGAGCCGAGACTTCGTGGCGGTGCCGTCGAGGGCGACGAGCGCGGCGTCGAGAGCCGCCTGGTCGGCCGCGTCCCGGCCGCGCACGGAGGCCGCGATCTCCCCGTTGACGTGGGCCACCGCGCGGTCGACTCCCTTGCCGTGCCAGCGCGTGGAGTCTCCGTCGCGCAGTTCCACGGCCTCCCGGGCACCGGTGGAGGCGCCGGAGGGGACAGCCGCGCGCCCCAGGGACCCGTCCGCCAGGACGACGTCGACCTCGACCGTGGGGTTGCCCCGACTGTCGATGATGCGGCGGGCGGTGACGGTCTCGATGGCGGCGTTGACGGTTCCGACTGTCTTTGCGGACATCGGAGTTCCTTCCCGTGGTCGTGTGCCGTGGCCCCGGCTGCGACAACGCTGGCGCTGAGCCCGACATCACAAACTGTACAGCAATGCTGCTCAGTTTTGCTGTACAGCAATGCTGATCAGTGTCGCTGTACAGCATTGCTGTGCAGGTCAGGTGCACAGCTTTGCTGCCCAACGGGGTAAAGTGCCCTATGCCCACCTCGGAAGCCGCCGCCATCGCCGCCGAACTGCGCACCGCGATGGGCAAGCTCACCCGACGCGTCAAACACGAGGACCACATCCCGCTGGGTCAGGTCGCCGTGCTCGGTGCACTCGACCGCGACGGCGCCATGACCACCAGCGACCTCGCCGCCGATCAGCGCGTACGCCCCCAGTCGATGGCCCGGGTGGTGGGGCTGCTCATGGACCAGAACCTGATCACGCGCCGGGCACACCCCACGGACGGCCGCAAGTCGCTGGTCGAACTGTCGGATGCGGGCCGGGCCGCGCTCGAAGCGGAGCGCGGCCGCAGGGCGGGTTGGCTCACGCAGGCCATCGAGGCCGAACTCACCGATGAGGAACGGGCATTGCTGGCGCGGAGCGCCGCCCTGCTGAAGCGGCTCGCCTCACGCTAGTGTCCGGAGTCAGCGTCGCCCGCTCGGACACCGCCCGGAACTTCACCGCACCCACGAGCCGGTCCGCCACCCCTACAGCTCCGGAGTCGACGAGGGCCGCACCACCGACGTCAAACTCCAGAAACGCGTCATGGGCGGCCGGGCCGGCGTCCCACTCCTCCGCCACCGAGTCGTACTGATCGCCCACTCATGCCACTGCTCGTTCCTAAGCGACCGTGAGCACGATCTTGCCCTGGATGTGTCCTCGGGCGGCGCGTTCGTGCGCGGCTCGGGCATCCGCGAGCGCAAACGTACTGTCGATCGCAACTCGGACCGTGCCCGCGTCGAGCAGGCGTCCCAGTTCGGCAAGCTGCGCGCCGTTCGAGCGGACCTGGGTGCCCGTGACTGTGACGCCCAGCTTCATGGTCTCTTCTTCGTCGAAATCGCCGAAGAACACGGGGAACTGAGAGCCGCCGCGCTTGAGCGTACGCAGGAATCGCTTGCTGTCGGGGCCGCCGACGGCGTCGAGAACAAGGTCGACGTCGTGCACGAGTTCCTCGGGCCGGCTCTTGGTGTAGTCGATGAACTCGTCGGCGCCAAGCTCACTCAGGAACAATTCATGCGCGCCCGACGCCACCGCGATGACACGTGCACCCTTCCATTTCGCCAGCTGTAGCGCGAAGTGCCCCACGCCGCCCGCGGCGCCGTTGACGAGCACCGTCATGTTGGCGTCGAGTGGCACCGGACGATGCTGCGCCGCCTGGAAGGGCGACGGGTGATCGTGTCCGAGCTCGATCAGGAACTGCCACGCGGTGAGCCCGGCCATAGGCGCCCCGGCGGCATGCACGTGATCGATCCCGGCCGGCTTGAGTGCGAGGTCCGACGCAGGCGCGGCCACGTACTCGGCATATGTGCTGCCATCGAAGCTGGGGAAGCGAAGGAGACCGAAGACTTCATCACCCACGGAGAGGCCGTCGACACCCGGGGCAACGGCCTCGACGACGCCCGACAGGTCTGTCCCCGGAACCACGGGCAGGCTGAACTTCGGCCTCACCTCCGGAGGCAGGTTGGACATCCCGTCGCGCAGGTACCAGTCGGGAGGGTTGACACCGACCGCATGCACGCGGACGAGCACCTCACCCGGCCCCAGCTCGGGAATCGGCACCTCGTCGTAACGCAGGACTTCAGGGCCGCCGTGCTCATGGAGCCGGACCGCCCTCATCGTGTGTGTCGGCATTGTTTTCTCCTGCCCGTACTGCGGGATAGGCTTATTCGGATCAGCGATCCACATAAACGGACCACTGATCCGAATATATGGACCACTGATCCGAATAGTCAAGAGGGACGGATGCGCGCCGACGCCAGGAAGAACCGCGACCACCTACTCGCAGTAGCGAGCACCGCCATCACCGAGCAAGGCGTCGACGTGTCACTGCGCGACATCGCACGCAGGGCCGACGTCGGACTCGCGACGCTGTTGCGTCACTTCCCGACGCGCGAAGCGTTGCTCGACGCCCTGCTCCGCACGAGCTTCGACGAGCTGACCGCCAAGGCAGGCGCCCTCGAAACGTCCAGCTCGCCCGCCGATGCTCTCGTTTCGTGGCTACGCGACTGCGTCGCGTGGACAACCGAGTACCGGGGTGCGATCGTCCTGATGACAGCCGCCATCGAAGACACCGAGTCCGCACTCCACGCTTCGTGCGTCACTCTGCGCGCGGCCGGTGCGCAGCTCCTCACCCGCGCCCAGACCGCGGGCATGGCACGGACCGACATCGATGGCGCCGATTTGTTCGCGCTGGTAGCGGCGCTCGCTTGGCTCGGTGATCAACGCTCGCTCGCGCCACGCGCCGATCACCTCTTCGACGTTGTCGCAAGCGCGATCCTGACCAGCGCAGCCAGCAGCGACGCGGAGGGGGAACGCCCGCCCTCGCGCCCGTAGCCGAAGTCGTCGCACATGCGGGTCCGGTGAACTCGGCGGTGAGCAAGGGTTACCCCGCCGGGGCCTTGGGCTCTGAACGACCTCAGCTTCGAGGCCGGGTCAGGAGAGATCACGCCCCTGGTGAGGCCCTCCGGATGCGGCAAGACCCCGTTGCTGTGCATGACCAACCGCATGGTCGGGCCCGACTCGGCCGGCGCCGCCGAACGGTCGGGAGACCGCCACCATCGCCGCGCACGAATTGCGCCGAGGCATCGGTTCCGTCATCCAGCAGGCAGGGCCGTTCCCGCACAAGACGGTCCCGGACCACATCGCCACGATTCCGCTGCCGACCGGCATTACTTACTGTGCCTCGCTGCTCACACCCGGCGACCCGCACTTCCTCGCCCGGCGCTGTGCGTCGTCGGTCGTCTCAGGAGACTATGGAAGCACCAGAGCAGAAAGGCACGAAAAACATCCCAGCGCTGCAGCTTTAGGGCCTGCGCTGGGGGCACGTCGCCCTGGCAGGTGGAAGGAGCACCTGGGATGAGTGAAGCGGGAACTTTCAGCGCCGACAGCGACTCGTCCGACCTCCGGCTGGAGCTGCCGAGCGGGGTGCTGGATACGCTCGGCGTGGCGGTGGTGGCGCTGGATGCGGCCGGGCGGTTCGTGTTGTGGGGCCCGCAGGCCGAGGAGCTGTTCGGCTACTCCGCGCAGGAAGTACTGGGCCGGCACGCGGCTCAACTGTTGGTCCATGACCCGTACATGGACCTGGTGGCCGGTAAGTGCGAGCAGATGATGGAGACCGGCCAGAGCTGGGCCGGGCTCATTCCCGTCCGGAACAAGGACGGCAGTACGCGGCTGGTGGAATTCCGCTACAACCGTCTGCCGGACAAGCAGGGCGACTTCTACGCTCTGGGCATCGCCACCGATGCGTCGACGCTGCGTAAGGTGGAGCAGGACTTGGCGTTGTCCACGCAGCTGATCGCCCAGTCGCCGGTCGCGCTGGAGGTTCTGGACACCGATCTGCGTTATGTGGCCGTCAATCCGGCGATGGAACGGATACACGGCCTGTCTGCCGAGGACCACCTCGGCCGGGGCTTCCGCGAGGTCCTGCCCTCCGCCAGTGTCGACGCGTCCGAGGCGGCAGTCAGAGAAGTGCTCGAGACCGGCCGCCCTCAGGTTGACAGGTACACCATCGGCCGCACCCCGGCCGACCCTGACAACGATCATGCCTGGTCTGTCTCCGTCTACCGATTGGAGGATCCAGGCGGTCAGGTTCTTGGTGTCGCCACATCGGTGGTGGATGTCACCGATCGGCACGGCGCAATCACAGCGGCGGCCCAGGCCCGGCAGCGCCTGGCCCAGATCGCCGAGGGCTCCGCCCGTATCGGTACCACCTTGGACATGAACCAGACCGCCCGCGAGCTTGCTGACGTCGCAGTCCCCGAGCTCGCCGACATCGCGGTCGTCGACGTACTCGACTCCGCCCTGGACGATCGCCGCCCCGCGACACCCGACAGCGGCCCGGCGCTCTTTCGCACCCTCGCCGTGAAGGCCGCCTACCTCGCCGAGGCGACCGGAGCCGCCGGCACGGCCGACCAACGGGTCAGCTACGACGCCGACCAACTGCCCACCCAGTGCGTACGGACCGGTCAGCCGATCATGGTGACTCGCGTGGACGAGTGGGATCTGGCGCGCATCGCCCGTGACGCCGGAGCCGCCGCTGTCCTGGCCAGTGTCGGCATCCATTCATATCTCGCGATACCGCTGGCCGCCCAGGGCCGGGCACTCGGCGTCCTGGGGCTGATGCGCGGCCGTAATCAGCTGCCCTTCAACGCGGACGACGTCACCCTGGCCGGTGAGCTCGCCGGCCGAACTGCAGTGTCCCTCGACAACGCGCGCCTGTACCAAAGCGTCCGCAACACTGCGGTGACGCTCCAGCGCAGCCTGCTGCCCCAGCCGACGCCACCCGAGAGTCTGGAGGTCGCCACCCGCTACCAACCCGCCGGAACCTCTACCGAGGTCGGTGGCGACTGGTTCGACGTCATCCCCCTCGCGGAGGACAAGACCGCGCTCGTGGTGGGTGACGTGATGGGCAGCGGCATCGATGCGGCCGCCACGATGGGGCGCCTGCGCACCGCCACCGCGACCCTGGCCGACCTCGACCTCCCGCCCGCCCAGGTGCTGCAACGCCTCGACAAGATCACCGCCGGTCTGGACCCCTACATCGCCACCTGCATCTACGCCGAATACGACCCGCACAGCGACCGGTGCCGAATCGCCGTAGCCGGACACCTGCCCCCCGCACTGACGCCTGCAGGTGGTCCCCCCGCACTGCTCGACCTACCATCTGGTGCACCGCTCGGGGTCGGCGGCGTCCCCTTCGAAACGACCACCGTTCCCTTGCACCCCGGCGATCAACTGGTCCTCTACACCGACGGCTTGGTCGAAACACGCCGCGACGCCATAGACGAACGCCTCGGCCTCCTCCTCCGCGTACTCGACGCCCACGACCTTTCCCTGGAGGAAACCTGCGACCGGCTCCTGGAAACGCTGTGTGATCCGGACGACCACGACGACGTGTCCGTACTCATCGCCCGACCGAGACCGCGGCCCTGACTCACTGCGTACGTCGGTCGGCCGGGGACAACACTTGCTGTGCTCCAGCGCTCACTTGACGGCGTGAACCGAACCGTTGCTCGGGTCGGCAGTGTCGCCTCAGATCAACTTCCTTTCCCTCTATCACTGTTCCTCCGGTCTCCTGTCTCCCAGGTCCTCCCGGACCTGGTCCATCTCCCCAGGTGTCACACACCGTCAACGCACCCGCGGCACGCCACCAGCGCGTACACCTGGCCAAGCCCTACCAGGGTGTGCTCGCCCCCGGTATTCAGTCCGCCGACTGGCTCTCGCGGGTCCGAGGGGCAACGAAACTTTCCACAACCCGTGCGTGGCACCCGAGCACTTCCGAGCCACCACGCCCACCACCTGCCGTCGTAGCCCCCGGGCACCGGCACCACTCCCCTGCTCACAAGCACTTCCGCCGGCTGCCCCATGCAGCCACCGTCGCCATGGCGCAGCTTCCTCGGGCGTGTGGCAGCCGGCAGGGGCAGCTCAGCCTGCATCGGGGGTGCGTGTCCCGCGACGTGTGTCACGGCGCGGCCGGACCGGGGTGTCCGTGTCGCTGAAGAGTTCCGGGTGCTGTGCCCGGATGGTCTCCACGTCGGTGAAGACCTGACGCAGATGGCCCCGCAGGGCCTGGTCGGCCCCGTGCGGATCGTGCTGTTCGAGCTGATCAACCACGGCGGTGTGCTGGCTGATCAGTAGGGAGAGTTGCTGAGTGAGCGGCAGGGACAGGCGTCGCGCCCGGTCGAGCTGGGCCTTGGCCTGGCTCACGACCGGCCAAGCCTCGGCGTGTCCGCCGGCGGCCATGAGCCGGGCGTGGAACTGCTCGTCCAGTCGGAAGAACGCCTCAGGGTCCTCTCGCTGCTCGGCCTCGGTCTGGGCGACCAGCAGGGCTCTGAGTTCAGCCACGTCATGCGCGGTCGCCTTGGTCACACCGTCGCGCAGGGCCGCGCATTCGAGTGCCTCGCGAATGAACTGTGCGGAGGCGATGTCGCGTTCGCGGATGCGGGAGACGAAGGTCCCCAGCTGCGGGTAGACGTCGACGAGTCCCTCCTCCCCGAGCAGGATCAGGCTCTCCCGCACGGGGGTCCGGCTGACGCCGAGTTCGGCCGCGAGGTCGTTCTCCGACAGGGCGGCCCCGGGCTCCAGGTCGAGACTGATGATCCGCGAGCGCAGCAGCTCATGGACCAGTTGCCGGGTGTTGCGGCCCCGGGCACGCGCGGCGTGCAGTCCTTGGGCGGATGTCATCCGGGCTCTCCTCTACCTTGACGAGCTCAACTGAAGTACTTGTATG
The DNA here is from genome assembly GCF_042882275.1 of Streptomyces sp. NPDC058231. NCBI lineage: Bacteria > Bacillati > Actinomycetota > Actinomycetes > Kitasatosporales > Streptomycetaceae > Streptomyces > Streptomyces sp. NPDC058231. The sequence goes on from NZ_JBHVWN010000056.1 coordinate 21,533, forward strand.
GTAGTCGACACCCAGGGGACTTGGGTAGCGTTTGGACTGCAAGGAGGCAGCCTTATGAGCGGACACGACAGCGCCGCGCCGGTGGCGTCGACACCACCGAAGGAGCTGCGGCGCACCGTCGGAGCATCCGTCGTCGGCACCGTTGCCGAGTACTACGACTTCTTCATCTACGGCACCGCGTCCGCTCTCGCCTTCAACGAGGTCTTCTTTCCGGAGGTCGATTCGGCGGTGGGCACGCTCGCCGCCTTCTCGACCTACGCCGTCGGGTTCTTCGCCCGCCCGCTGGGCGGTCTGGTCTGGGGCCACATCGGCGACCGGATCGGCCGCAAGAAGGCCCTGGTCTTCACCCTGCTGCTCACCGGCCTCGGCACCTTCGCCGTCGGACTTCTGCCGACGTACAACCAGATAGGCATCTGGGCCGCGGTCATCCTGGTGCTGGTGCGCCTCATCCAGGGCTTCGGCGTCGGCGGCGAGCAGGGCGGCGCCGTTCTGCTCACCGCGGAGGCCGCCCCGCCCGCCAGGCGGGGCTTCTACGCCAGCTTCGTCCAGCTCGGCTCCCCGGCGGCCTACCTCATCCCCACAGGGCTGTTCGCCCTGCTCACCACCCGGCTGTCCGACGAGGCGTTCCTGGCGTGGGGCTGGCGGATCCCCTTCCTGCTCAGCGCACTGGTCGTGATCATCGGTCTGATCATCCGCCTGCGGATCAACGAGTCCGACACCTTCAAGGCCGCGAAGGACACGCAGGCGGCCCAGACCGCGCCGGTGAAGCTACTGCTGCGGAACAACCGCCGCGAGGTGTTCGGCGGGCTGTTCACCAAGTTCGTCGAGGCCGCGGTCTTCCCCTTCTACACCGTCTTCCTCGTCGCCTATGCCAAGGACCAGGGCGTCGACTCCGGCATGGTGCTCAATTCGGTCCTGATCGCGGTCGGCGCCGAGCTGGTCATGATCCCGCTGCTCGGCCGGCTCACCGACCGTGTCGGCAGGCGCCCGGTCTACCTGGCCGCAGCCGTGCTCAACCTGCTGCTGGTCGTACCCGCCTTCAAGGCGATCCAGACCGGCAACATGGCCGTGATCGTGCTGCTGCTGACCGCCGGCCTCGCCCTCGGCCATGCGGGCACCTACGCCCCGCAGGCCTCGTACTTCCCCGAACTCTTCCCCTCCGTCGCCCGCTACAGCGGCATCTCGATCGTCTGGCAGTTCGGCTCGATGCTCGCCAGCGGCCCCTTCACGGTGGTGGCCACCGCGCTGCTGCTGGCCGGCGACGGCTCGTTCACCTGGGTCGCCGTGTACGTCGCTGCCCTCATCGCGGTCAGCATCGTGGCCCTGTGCTTCATGCCGGAGACCGCGCCCGGCCGCCGCGGCGGCCAGGAGTACGCGCACTGGCCGATGGCCGCTCACGAAACCACGGCGAGCGAGGCGACCGCGCCGATCGGCGCCGGGCGTCCCTGACCGACAGTTCAGCACCACGCCGCGCCGCCGGCACCCCGCAGGAAGTCGGCGGCGCGGCACAGCAGAGGAGCAGCACCCATGGCCACCATCACCGCGGCAAAGGTCATCATCACCTCGCCGGGCCGCAACTTCGTCACCCTGAAGATCACCACATCGGACGGCGTGACCGGTCTCGGCGACGCCACCTTGAACGGCCGCGAACTCGCCGTCGCCTCATACCTCCAGGACCATCTGGTCCCGCTGCTCATAGGCCGCGATGCCGACCGCATCGAGGACATGTGGCAGTACCTCTACAAGGGGGCTTACTGGCGCCGCGGCCCCGTGACGATGACCGCGATCGCAGCCGTGGACATCGCGCTCTGGGACATCAAGGGCAAAGTTGCCGGTATGCCGGTGTACGACCTGCTGGGGGGTCGCGCTCGTGACGCCGCCATGGTCTACGGCCATGCGAGCGGCGGAAGCGTCGCCGAACTGCTCGATGACGTGGCCCGCTTCCGCGAGCTCGGCTACCAGGCGATCCGGGCGCAGGCCGCCGTCCCCGGCTCCCCGGGCAGCTACGGCGTGCGCCACGGCGCGATCTACGAACCCGCGGCCACCTCCCTGCCCGAGGAACAGCTGTGGTCGACCGAGGCGTACCTCGACTTCGCTCCGGGCTACCTCACCGAGGTTCGGGAGAAGTTCGGCTTCGACTTCCATCTGCTGCACGATGTGCACCACCGGCTGACCCCCACCGAAGCCGGTCGGCTGGGCCGTCGGCTCGAGGACCTTCGGATGTTCTGGATGGAGGATCCGACGCCCGCCGAACTGCAGGAGTCGTTCCGCCAGATCCGCCAGGCCACCACCACACCGATCGCCGTCGGTGAGGTCTTCAACTCCATCTGGGACTGCCAGCAGCTCATCACCGAGCGCCTCATCGACTACATCCGCGTCTCGGTGTCCCATGCCGGTGGCATCACCCACCTGCGGCGCATCTTCAACCTCGCCGAGCTGTACCAGGTGCGCACCGGCTCGCACGGCGCCACCGACCTCTCGCCGGTGAGCCTCTCCGCCGCCGTGCACCTCGACGTGACCGTGCCGAACTTCGGCATCCAGGAGTACATGGAGCACTCCCCGCTCACCCACGAGGTCTTCCACACCTCGTACGAGTTCCACGAGGGTGCCCTCCACCCCTCCCCCGTCCCGGGCCTCGGCGTCGAACTCGACGAGGAGGCGGCCGCCCGCTTCCCGTACAACCCCAAGTACCTGCCGGTGGGCCGCAGGACGGACGGATCGGTGCACGACTGGTGACCAGCCACGAGCGACTCTCCCGCAAGACCCTTGGCGTCCTCCCGCCCAAGGGCCGACCGGCAATCGACCCGGACACACTGCGCCCGCGGATCGTGCACCTGGGCATCGGCGCATTCCACCGCGCCCACCAGGCCGTCTACACCGAAACGGCCGAGGCCCGGCACAGCGCCGGGTGGGGCATCGTCGGAGTCTCGCAGCGCAGCCGCACCGTCGTGGACGCGCTGCGTCCCCAGGACGGGCTCTACTCGCTGACGCTGCGCGAGCCCGACGGCCCGCGGACCCGTGTGGTCGGCTCGGTCACCGGCGTACTCCACGCGACCGACGACGGCGAGCGACTCAAGGGACTGATCGCCTCGCCTGACGTCACCGTCATCACCACCACGGTGACCGAGAAGGGCTACCGGCGGGACCCTGTCGGCGGCGGGCTGGCCCTGACGGACCCCCAGGTGCTCAGCGACCTGGCCGGCGCGCCGGTCCCGGCCACCGTGGTCGGACAGCTGGCCACCGGACTGCGCGCGCGCCGTCACACGGGCACCCCACTCTCCATCGCTCCCTGCGACAACATGGCCGACAACGGCCAGGTCGTACGGCGTCTGGTGCTCGACTTCGTCGCCGCGACCTCGTGGAGCGACCGCGACCGCCTCCTGGAGTGGATCGACTCCTCGATCGCCTTCCCCTCCACCGTCGTCGACCGCATCGTGCCCGCAACCACCGCGGCGGACCTGCACGCCGCCGAAGCCGCGCTCGGCCTGCGGGACGAAGGGGCAGTGGTCGGTGAGCCCTTCACCCAGTGGGTGCTCCAGGACGCCTTCGCCGCCGACCGGCCACGTTGGGAGTCCGCCGGCGCACAGCTGGTCGCCGACGTCGCCCCGTACCAGTTGATGAAGCTCCGGCTACTCAACGGCTCACACTCGCTCCTCGCCTATCTGGGCCTGGCCCAGGGGTGCCGGACCGTGGCCGACGTCATGGACACCCCGTGGGGAGAGCCGATCGTGCGGGCATACGCCACAGAGGTCGCCCAGAGCCTGACCTCGGCAGCGGACCTCGACGTCCCCATGTACGTCGACAGCCTGCTGGTCCGTTTTCGCAACCACGCGATGCACCACCGGACCGAGCAGATCGCGATGGACGGTTCGCTCAAGATCCCGGAGCGATGGCTGGCACCCTTGCGGGACTTGCGGACCGCGGGTCACGACACCCCCGTACTGGCGACGGCCCTCGCCGCGTGGGCCCGATACACCCGGGACGAGCGGATCGATGATCCGGCAGCCGACAGACTGCGGCAGGCCTGGCAGGGCCATCGGGCCGACGCAGTACGCGAGTTGCTCCACATCCTCGGCGCCCCGGAGCTCGCGGACGACACACCGTTGGTGGCGGAGATCGACGCTCGGCTCCACGCCCAGGACCAGGGGAGCGAGGCAGGGCTCAGCTACTGACCCTGGCGCAGTCCACAACCTGAGCGGTCCGGCTGATCCTGCGCCGGCGGCCGGGCCACTCCCCCGCAAGGCCCCGGACGATGAACAACCCCCAGACCACTGGCCTGGGGGTTGTTCAGTAAGGACTGCGTCCGCATTCGCGAGGGAAATTCACCCGGCCGGGCATCGTCCCCGCCCCACTACCGGCAATTACAATGCGCACGCCCGACACTGCAACACGTGGACCTGCAATACGCCTGTGTGGCCCTCAATGGCAGGCCTGTCGTTGTGAGTCGATGCATTCGCCGAGCAATAGTGCAGCAACCGCCTCCGGGGCCTCATGCATTGCGTCGTGGCCGGTCGGGAGGTCGTGGACCTGCCACTCGGGATCGGCCTGGAGTCGGGTGCGGAGTTCAGCGAACGGCGTCCGGTCCTCCCACCCCGAGCAGTAGATGAACTCCCGACGAGGGACCTGGGCGAGCGCGCCGGTGAGCCGGATCTTTTGCAAGAACGAGGCGAGCGGATGGGGGCGGCGGCGGGGATCGCCACCGTCCGGCGGTCGGACGGCGTAGCCGGTGGCCGCAGCGCCAGCAGCAGCCACTTCCCGGAAGTACTCGTTTGTTGACGACCACCACGACTCGCCATCGCGTGGTACGAAGGCGTCGAGATGCACCAGTCGCGAGATCCGGCCGTCAGCGCGATCGGCGGCGGCGGCGATCACCATCCCGGCGTAGCTGTGGCCGACCAGCGTCGCGCTGTTGGTGTGGGTGCGATCGAGGAGCCGCAGTACGTCGTCGGCGTGCGTGTCGAGGTTGGCGGTCGCGACCGTCGCCTTGTCGTCGTCCGGCCGCAGACCGGTCAGGGTCAGGGCCTGAACGGCATGACCGGCACGCTCCAGCAGCGGAACCACCGCCTCATACGACCAGGAGCCCTTCCAACCGCCAGGTACGAGGACGAACGTCTCCATACGCTTCTCCTTCTCTCTCAAGCCGCGGCATCGAGGTACGCCGCCTCGACGACATGTGGTTCGGTCGGGCACTCCGCGCGACTGAAGACCAGTCCACATGGAGGGAGTCTCGCCAGTTCACGGTGCGGCTTGCTACCGCTACGATGCCAACTGATGCCTGCTCGCCGCCAACCTCGCCAGACCACCGGTGTGACCTCACATATGTGGCCGTCCGGCGGGCGCCACCTGTGGCCGTCCGGCGAAACGAGCGCGGTGCAGTCACACGCACGGGGACACCTGGTATACGCGGCCAGCGGCGTCCTGGCAGTTCACACCGAGCGCGGCACGTCGATCGTTCCCGCCAACCGGGTCGCCTGGACCCCCGCCGGGTTCACGCACTACCACCGCGCCCACGGCGACACCGATATGCGGATCGTCTTTCTCGTGCCATCTCTCGCCCGGCTCATGCCGGACCGCCCCGCGGTGTTCCTGGCCTCCGACCTCGCCCGCGAGGTCCTGCTCGCCCTGACCGGTCCCCGCAACTACGATGACGCCGCGCCTGGTTACAGCCGCTCCGCGCGCTCTCGTCTCCTTCGAGTCCTCGTCGATGAACTCCGCGAAGCACGCGAACAGCCACTGCACCTGCCGGAGCCACGGGACGACCGGCTGCAAGCCATTGCCCGGATGCTGTACGAGACACCGGCAGACAGCACCACGCTGGCCGAACTCGGGAAGACGGTCGGAGCCAGCACCCGCACCCTCAGCCGCCTGTTCCGCGACGAACTCGGCATGACCTTCTATGAGTGGCGCACGCAGCTACGCGTCTACCACGCGCTCGTGCTCCTCGCCGACGGCCACGACACCACCCAAACCGCCTACGCCTGCGGATGGGCCAACCCCAGCAGCTTCATCGCAGCATTCACCAACATCATCGGAACGACCCCGGGCCGCTACCGAACCAGTCGCCAGACCACCGCCCACGCATCTCCACTCCCGACAGTGGTCAACTCCTCGGAGTGATTCGTACTCGCACCCGGGCCGATGTGGTCCGCGATCGAACAGGAGATGCCCCCCGCTTGGCTCCCGATTCCCGCACAAATACCGCGGCGGGACCTCAGCGGCTCGGCAGACCACCGCGACGCACAACTGCGCCACACATTGAGCCAGTTGCCGCACTGGGCCACCCGGACCGGCGTGACCGCGATCGCGGTCGCTCGAGATGGGGCGCCGAGGCAACGGGCCTCACTCACGCTCAGTTCTCAGCAATGGGCGAGATGACCCGCGCCGCTGGGATCCGGACGGACTCTCCGCGCGAGGTCCTCCAGGCCGACGTTCCTGTTCACGTTCGCCCGCGACACCGCGGCCAGTGACCTGGTCCCCGAGAAGACGGACTCGCGCTACGGAGCCTCCGCCGTCCCGTTCGCTCTCGCGATCGCCGTGTTCGCAGTGGGCCGCTTAGGGCCTTTCGTTTGGATCAGGCTGGGCTCGCGGGATCTGGCACCGCACCTCGCCGCGTTGTCGTCGGTCGTCAGGGCTCCGCCATGACTCCCTCCTCCGCCTTGCGATGCACGGCACCAGACCCCGCTCCCTGATCCAGCCTGATCCAAACGAAAGGCCCTAGCGCTCGACCTGGATTGCCATGTGAATCTTCTTGGTTGCGTACATCCCTCACCCGTTCGCCGGGCGCCTCGACGGGTGACTGACTCTCCCAACTGACCGGCGACGGCGACGGCCTGGGAACCGGGGTGACCCACCACCCTTGCCCTGGGCATCTGGCCTGCCGGTGACCCGTACGGATGACAGACAGCCGGAACGGACCGCATAACACAGAGCGCGAGTCCGTTCACGCCCTCAGGATGGATTCAGGTCACCGTAGGCAGGGTCGGACACCGACGCGGCCGCCGTACGCGGCCACCCCACCGTCTTCACGGAATGCTCGCCTCCTGGCAAGCACCCCGTGGCATTGCAGGAACAGGAGCGTCCGCACCGTGGAGAAATCCGAACTCCTCACCCGCCTCGAGGTCACCGAGGCCGGGAAAAACCTGGTGAAGAAACTGCCGGAGGTCACCCTGGCCTTCTGGATCACGAAGATCGCGGCGACCACCCTGGGTGAGACAGCGGGTGACCTGTTCGCCCAGACGCTGAAGCTGGGCTACTTCCTCACCACGATCGCGCTGTTCCTGATCTTCGTAGTGACGCTGGTCGTCCAGCTCCGCTCGCGGCGCTACAACCCCTTCTTCTACTGGACCGTCATCCTGTCGACCAGCATGGCCGGCACGACGATGTCCGACTTCATGAACCGTGACGCCAGCGCCAAATTCCTCTCGAACGGCGCCAAATCGCTCGGTTGGGGCCCGCAGGGGCTGGGCCTCGGCTACCCCGAGGGTGCCGCGATCCTCATCTCGATCCTGGTTGCCGTCTTCATCGTGTGGAAGCTGACCGGAATGACCTTCGTGATCCGCGACATCGTCACCTTCCGCGGCGAAGCCCTGTTCTGGTCGGCGATCCTTGTCTCCAACACCCTCGGCACCTCGATGGGCGACTTCCTCTCCGACAGCTCCGGTCTCGGCTACGCAGGCGGCGCCGCCCTCGTGACCGGCGCCCTGTTGGTACTCCTCATCCTCATGCCGGTCCCCGCGGTACCCAACGTGCTGTTGTTCTGGATCGCGTTCGTCCTCACCCGCCCCCTCGGAGCCACCGCCGGTGACTTTCTCACCAAGCCGGTCGCCAAGGGCGGCCTGAACCTGGGCACCGTGGGTTCATCGGGCGTCCTGCTCGCGACCCTGCTCGGGCTGATGGCGTACGCCCACATCCAGGAGAACAAGGAGCGCGCCGCGCTACCCGACCTCGTAGCCGAGCCGAAGCAGATCACCCACCGAGCAGGCTGACCAAGAAGAGAGCACCCCGCCTCTTTTCCAGAACGACGACTGCACCTGGCCCTTCGGGTGGTCACCGAGGTCGACGCAGCCGCCACCGACCCGTCCGACAAGGGCTCCGCCCGGGATCACCGCAGCACAACGGACGAGGACGAGACCCACATCCGGGCCGCCGTGGACCGGCTCCTGTACTGCGAGATCTCGCCCGGCGGCACCTGCAACCCATGGTCATCAGACCAGATCCGTTCGTGGATCCATGACCCAGTGGTTGGTCTTCAGGACCTGGCCGGCGAAGGTCACGCTCGCCTCTGACACGAACCGGAACCCGACCGAGCGACAGATGCCGTTCGACGCTGCGTTGCTCGTTGCCGGAAAGGCATGCACGATGTCCCAACGGTCTTCGTCTCGGGCCTGCTGCAGAAGGGTGCGGACCGCACGTTTGCCCAGCCCCTGCCCTTGGAAGTCAGGCAGAACCATCCAGCCGATCTCAGAGATCGGTCCGTCGTCGGTGTCGTGGGACCAGATGGTCACCGTCCCTGCCACCAGGTCGGGGGTGGCCGGATCCGGAACGATCATTTTCAACCATGCAAGGTCAGCTGCTGCCTGCCGGGCATCCCGCCGGACTTTGTCCGCCATCCCCTCACGCGGCAGCGGTCCGCCGAGGTCGGCCATCATCGCGGGATCGCATCGCATCCGGACATAGGCATCGACATCGCCCGGCGAGACGTTGCGCAGCTGCATCGACTCCTCCTCGTTCCATCGGGGATGGTCCCACGGACCAAGAAGAGGATCACCAGCGTAATGGGGTTGATGGGGCGCTTGGGGGCCGGCTCTGACCGAGGTTCCACGAATCCGCAGGTGGTGAGGGAACTCCGACCTGCGTCCGGGGGCGGCAGGAAGGGGCCGGGCTATGGGCTGCCCCGCAAATGATCTTCAGGGTGTGACGCCTGGTTCAGACGCGCGGCCTCGTCGGGCGTCTGCTCGTGTGCTGCACTGCTTCAGGTCCGGGCGGGGAAGTCAGGGTGGTCGGCGTAGGGCAGAGCAAGGTCACGCAAGTCGTGGCACGGCCAGGGGTCTCGGGCGTGACGTGCCAGAATGCGCCGCTTGGCTTCGATCTCGCGCAGGGCGCGGGCCGGGTCGTGCAGGGCCACATGCAGAGCGATCGTGGGGTGGAAACCGGAGAGGTCCACCTGACAGAAGTCGACCGTGTCCCCGCGGGCAGACCACTCCCCGCATCCGTCACCGTCGCAGCGCCGGGCCAAGTCGGCCTCCTCGCCCAGCCGCGCCTCGAGGAACCTCACTAGTTCTTTCGTCATAGGGGCATTCTCAATGTTGCGCAGGGCACCATGAAACGTTCTTGCGGTGGCTGATGTGATCACGGCGTCGGAACCGTCCCGCATAGCCCCATTCAGCGGGCTGAGCCCGCGTTCCTTCGGGAAGCTGGTGACCGCACTGCGCCGCGAAGGCGCAGACCCGGTTCGCAAGGGTTGCCCGTGGTCACTTCCGCTGGAGGACCGGGTGCTGCTCGTGGTGGCCCACTGGCGAACGAACTTGACGATGCGCCAACTCGCCACGTGAACAAGCGTATCGGGTCGTATCCGCCTGTCCACGTCCCGAGGGACGGGGTTCGAGTTACAGGCTCGGAACGTTCGACGGTTCCATATTCGTCAAGCGCCGACGATGGGAGTGCGATTCTTGTGATCGGCATGTGAGGAGCTATTGGTTGTAGAGGTGGCGTCCGGCAGGTATTTGGCGCCGATGTCGAGGGGGGCGTCGTCTGCGCAGAGGTGGGGGTCGGCATCGAACCTCATGGCCTTCCTGGTGTCGCCGTAGCTGGGCCAGCCCGGAGCGCCGTGGGTTGCGAAATCGACCCAGGCTTCGCGCATCGCATGGGTCAGGGCGTCTGGTGCGGCGTCACCGATGAGAACACGGCAGGCGTCGGTGGTATCGAAGACGAAGGGGATGTCGAGGCCGTGTGCAGCGCCGTGCCGGGGCGCTCGCCATGCGAATTCATAGACGTAGCTGTGGCCCGGGTGGCGCAGCGCGGTGCGACGGCTCGGTGATCGGAACAGCAGGTCCGTGTAGGCGGAGGTGAGGGCCTGCGCGGCGGTGACCGCCGGGTCGTGGAGGCCGTGGCGGTCGAGGAGAGCTTCAGCGTCGGGGTAGGTGGCTGCCAGCTCGGCGACGGCGCGGCAGGCGTCGAAGCCGGCGAACTCGTCGGCACCGAGTCCGAGGTTGGCTTCCTCGCGTGTGGTGCCGATCATCAGGTCGACGCCGTGGGAGTACGTGCTCGGGACTCCGATCGGGTCGGGCAGGACGTCGTCGCCGGTGGTGGGGAGGAACAGCGCGCGGCGGTGTCCCGGGTCAACACCGTTGTCATCGCGTAGATCTGGGCGGGGCTCGTTTCTGAGCAGTGCTGCTTGGGCGCGGAACATCTCGGATTCCGGCTTTGCTCGGAATGCGACTGCTGTGGTGGGAATCGCGAGCCGCTGAGCGAGTGCGTGCGTCAGCTTCTCGGTGAGTGCGAGTGGGCGGGCCATCTCGTCGTGTCCGCTCTGGACGATCGCTCGTCGGAACAGTCCGGCAGCCTTTGGGGAGTGCAGCAGGAATGCGACTGAGGTGCCACCGGCGGATTCTCCGAAGACGGTGACGTTGTCGGGGTTCCCACCGAACCCGGCGATATGGTCGCGAACCCAATGCAGCGCTGCGATCTGATCGCGCAGCCCGATGTTCGTGCCTCCACCGGGCAGGGCGAGGAAGCCCTCCGCCCCGAGTCGGTAGTTGACGGTGACCAGGACGACGCCGTCGCGCGCGAACGCGGTGCCGTCGAGGGCAGGCGCGCTGCCCGAGCCGATCATGAACCCGCCGCCGTGGATGTAGACCATCACCGGCAGCCCGCTGGTGCCCGGGTCGGGTGTCCAGACGTTGAGGTTGAGGTAGTGGCCGTCTCCGGTGACCCACCCGGGCCCGACGAGGGGCGCCAGATGCGTGTGGGCGGGGTGCAATCCCGGTTGTGGCGCGGTGGCGCCGAACTCGGTGGCGTCCCGGGTCCCTTCCCATCGCTCGGCGGGGTCGGGGGGTGTGAATCGGCTGTCGCCCACAGGAGCCGCAGCGTACGGGACTCCGAGGAAGCGGGTGACCCCGTCGGTATGGGCACCGGAGAGTTTCCCTGCGCCGGTGCTGACGGTGTGAACAGTCATCGGGGCCCTTTCGTGTACGCACAGTGCGCAGGACGGTCGGTCCGAGGGCGGTCATGCGAGTCGGTGACTACGCCTGCCTTTTAGCCTCGCGCTGTCACGAGCGGACTCGTCCGGGTCTTGATCAAATAAGTGGAGAGTACCGCTGACCTGCAACGATGTGACTTGCCTAGGGGCCTGTCCGCTGCAAGGAAAGACCTACTCTCCAGGTGAACAAGGGTATCGGGTCGTCTCCGCCTGTCCGCGTCGAGGGGGACGAGGTGCAGTGGGCTCGCAGGCTGAAGGGGTCCTGCTGGTGGAGACCGCCCGCAAGGCCGGTCTGGACACGGCGATGTCGGCGGCGCCGGCACCGTGGCGCAAGCCGGGTGCGGTGCACGATCCGGGCAAGGTCCTGCTGGATCTCGCGTCGGCGGTGACGCTGGGGGCAAGGCAGGCAGCAACGCCGCGGCCGACCCCATCACCACCACGAGGATGGCCCTGGCCCAGTTGCCGAAGCAGTACCGGCGCGGCCGTCGGACCCCTGATCCGCACGGACTCCGCCGGAGGTACCCATGGCTTCCTGAACTAGCTTACCGCACGGGGCAGGTGGCTGTCCTACTCGGTCGGGATAACGATCACCGATGCCGTCCACCACGCCGTCCTGCGGGTCCCGGCGCCGGCCTGGACCCCGGCGGTCGAACCCGGCGTCCCGGTCCGCGACGGCGCCTGGGTGGCCGAACTGGCCGGCGACGTGCCCAACGGCTGGCTGCGGTCGTGCGGTGCGAGGCCCGCGCCGGCCTCGGTCGCGATCTCCGGCGGCTCCGCACGAGGATGTCGAGCAGATCGCCGTCCTGGTCGACGGCCCGCCGCAGGCATTTCCGCTCCCCGTTGGCCTTGATGAACACCTGACTCGCGCCGCATCGCACTACGTTTCGCCCTGCCGCTCACGGCTCGTAGTGTCCGATCGTCAGCGTGCCGATTTCGTCAGATGACGTAGGCGGTCGTGCCGCCCTGGCGCGTACGCTCGGTGAAGGACGGTCGGCGATCAGGAGGTGGGCGGTGCGGCGGATGTATCTGCTGTGGACGATTGCGGCGGCAGGACTCGCTGTGGACCAGATCACGAAGGCGATCGCCGCGGTTGTCGTCGAGGGTCATGAACCCAGGCACTCGCTGGGCGGTGCGGTCACCTTCACCGCTTTCCGCAACTCCGGGGCGGCCGGCTCCTTTGCGCCCCGCGCAACCCTGGTCTTCACCTTCCTGGCGGTCGCCGTGCTCATCCTCATCGCCCGGGTCTCCCCCTCCATCCGCTCCACCGGCTGGGCGGTCGGTCTCGGACTGATCTTCGCGGGCGCCGGCGGCAACCTCGCCGACCGCATATTCCGCAGCCCCGGATTCGGTCGTGGCGCTGTGCTGGACTTCATCCAGCTCGGCGAGTCAGGAATATTCAACCTCGCCGACCAGTGCGTGACCGCCGGCGCCGCGGTCGTCCTCATCCAGACCTTCCGCGGAGTTCCCATGCGCACCGTCGTCACGAGCCGCCTGGCCAGTCGTGCGCTGGAGCGGTGACAACACAGGGCGGACCGCAGCACCGGGATCGTCCTCGTGGGGCAGCGGGTCTGGGTGTCGAGGGTGCGGGAAGCACACGTCACCGACGTCGCGGAGCGTGTGGGGCTGCCTCAAGGAAGGCTGGTAACCCCCAGGTTGCGGTCGGGATCAGTCGCGGGTCGTTCACCGGGTTCTGCGGGCATCACGGCCGGCTTCGGCGCATCCGTAGGCGCCGTCCACGCCTACGTCACCGGGTGGCGGTGAGTTCCCCGCCGCCGGGTGCTACAAGTCGTTCGGTGCCACTCCCGATCATGGAAGAGGCCTCGATGTCCACGAGAACGTGACGTGCGGCATAAGCCCTTGACCGAGTTGCGTGATCACAGAGAGAAAGATAACGTGACGAACAGTAATAAGCCTGTCGCGTCGGATGAGCTTCTAGGTGCCCGGAGTCTCCACGCCTGATTCGGTTCACCTGCGGTGCAGCAACCCGGTTTGCGCAGAATTCATGAACGCGCCAGTGAGTGGAAAGCTCATCGAGGAAGCGCCCCCTCTGACACTCCGCGACTCCGGACCACAGGAATAATTCAGGGAGATCCGCCATGCCCGAATTTCTCCGTTCGTACTCCCGCCGGAAGTTCATCTTCACATCGGCCACCACTGTGACCGTGGCGGCAACGGGGGCTCTCAGCCTACGAACCTGGGAAGACACCGTTAAGCCGGTTCCGGCAAGCGAGAGGGAACGCATCCGCCCCTTCCGCGTGAACATTCCGGAGCAGGTTCTGACCGATCTGCGCCGACGCATCAAGGCGACACGATGGCCCGACCGGGAAACGGTCCCCGATCAGTCCCAGGGTGTCCAGTTGGCCACGATGAAGGAACTCGCCCATTACTGGGGAACAGCGTACAACTGGCGGAACATCGAGGAGAAACTCAACTCCCTGCCGCAATACATAACAGAGATCGACGGACTCGACATACATTTCATCCACGTCCGCTCCCGCCACGCGGACGCCTTGCCGATAATCTTGACCCATGGCTGGCCCGGCTCCATTCTGGAGTTTTTGAAGGTCATCGATCCGCTCAGCAATCCCACGGCCCACGGAGGCCGCGCCGAGGAAGCCTTTCACCTCGTCATACCGTCGATGCCCGGCTACGGCTTCTCGGAGCGACCGACTACTACCGGGTGGGGTCCCGACCGCATCGCGCGCGCTTGGGCCGTGCTGATGGAGCGTCTGGGATACAAGCATTACGTTTCCCAGGGCGGCGACTGGGGTGCTGTGATTTCAGACAAGATGGCCGTACAGAAACCCGCAGGGCTGCTCGGGATCCACGTAAACTTCCCTGCCACCGTCCCGCCGGACATCGCGAAGAAACTCGCCTGCGGCGACCCGGTGCCGACCGATCTCAGCCTCGACGAGAAGGCCGCCTACAACAAGCTGGCCACCTTCTACAAGACTGGATCCGGCTACTCGGCCATGATGGTCACCCGTCCGCAGACCGAGGGATACGGACTGACGGACTCGCCCGTCGGACTGGCCGCCTGGATGTACGACAAGTTCGCGGCATGGACGTACAGCGGCGGCCACCCCGAGCGCGTACTCACCAAGGACGAGATGCTCAACGACATCACCCTCTACTGGGTGACGAACACCGCGGTCTCCTCGTCGCGTCTTTACTGGGAGAACAACGCCAACAACTTCAACGCCGTGTCGGTGTCCATCCCAACCGCCATCACGGTGTTCCCCGGCGAGATCTACCAGGCCCCGCGCAGCTGGGCGTCACGCGCTTACCACGACCTCTTCTACTACCACAAGGTCCGCAACGGCGGCCACTTCGCAGCCTGGGAAGTCCCGGACATCTTCACGAACGAACTCCGGTCCGCATTCACGTCACTGCGCAACTCCCGGAGACGTGCAGGAAAGTAGGCTGTCGACCAGAAGTCGCCTTCCAACACCACCGACGTCTCGATCGCCGTATTGGAACTGCGGCATCGCCGGCGGGCCCGGGACGAGGACCGCATCCCGAAACAGCCCGCCGGACAAACCGACGGACCGTCACGCGAGATCGAGGTCAAATCCCGGCCCGTCGGCAGGCTTCCGTTGCATGCGCGCCACTGACATTCAAGCCCTCAAGCTTGACGATGCATTTTGGGAGACCGAAGTTTTTCCAATTTGCGTTCTGACCGAGTATGCATGCAGCGCGCGCGCCAGAACCGACCGTCGCGCCAATGCTGTTGAGATAGGCTACGCAGCCGACTTCGTCAGCGCTTGCCGGCGAGGCCAGGGCTGCGGAGCCGCCAATAGTGGCGGCAATCACGGAACCGGCAACAAGCAGGCCACGGAGATTTTTCATTCGGACTCCTTTAGATTCGAGATTCACGATCGGAATGATTACGCGCGGGAAGTGCGGCCGAGAGCCAGGAATAGGTCGCTCCGGGATTTGGTTCCGCCCTCCCCGGCGCGACGTCGGCCGCCGCCAGACGCGGAGCACGTTGCCGCACTTCGAGGCCGTGAACGGCCGCACAGCGTCGGGCTATGACGCGGACACAGTCGCGGCATCCAGGACCGCCTCGGTGTGGAAGTTGTCCGGGGCCACCTCGGTGTAGATGTTGTGCGGGGACACGCCGTCGTGGAAGTTGGCCGGGCCGGACGCGGCCACTGCGGCCGGTGCCACAGACGCCCCCACCGCAAGCACGGCAGCCGCGGCCACCCCGGTAAGGGAATGTCGGATCTTCATCAGGTTCCCTCTCATAACTCCAGTTTCCGGACCCGCCGGTCCGGTGATGCCGGAGATCCGGCATGTAGAGCGTGGCAGTGCACGGTGGGCCGCGTCTTTGACGCTCAGAGACCAGTGATTTGACGATCCATGCCCAGGTTGGACGAGACTTCACCCAACGGCCGGCCGCACCCCGCGGCAGCGCACTTCTTGATGGCCTACCGCGATGGCGGCCCGGCGTGACGGTGTGACGGAACCGGCGCCGCCGCGCCACGGCCGCGATCCACGCCCGGAAGCCGAACGCCCCTCACCGCACCTGAGCTCAGGCCCCATAACCGGCTGATGCGCCGTGGATGCTAGGCCCGGGGAACCGTACGCGGGGCGCTGTGGCGGTAGTCCCGGGGTGACATGCCATAGGCGGCGCGGAAGTTCCGGGTGAAGGTGGAGTGGTCTTTGAAGCCCCAGTGCGCCGCGATCCGGTGGACGGGCACCTCGCGCAACTCCGGATCGCGGAGGTCACGACGGGCGCCTTCGAGGCGCAGGCGGCGGATCCAGGCGGCGACGGTGGTATCGCGGGCGCTGAAGAGGCGGTGCAAGTAGCCCAAGGAAAGATGGTGAGCGCCGGCGATGACGCGCGGGGACAGATCCGGATCGTGAAGGTGCTGCTGGACGAATGCTTCGATGCTCAACAGAAGCGTCCGCTTGCGGGACTCCTCGGAGAGCGCGGTTTCCGCGTCGAGGTGGTGGGCCACGAAGGCCATCAGCAGATCGCCGGCGATGCGGGCCAGCCGGGAGAGGTCGTCGGGCCGATAGGCCGCGGAGCCGGTGGTCAGGCTCCTGAGGAAGTGGACAAGCATTCCTGCGAACCCGGCCTGTCCCGACAGGGGCCGGGCCAGCAGCCGCTCGATCCTGTCGTCAGGCAGTCCCAGCAATGCCTTCGGGATGTGCGCGCGCAACATTGTGGCGGCTTCCCCGCCCGCGCCGAGCTGGAGGCCGAAAGGACGCGAGCTGTCGTAGAGGGCGATGTCCGTCGCCTCCAGGACCGCCTCCCGGCCGGCCTGGCTCATCACGAGCTTCCCCGTGGACGCCACGGCCACGCAGATCAGTTCGGGATCCGCCTGCCGGATCATCCTCGGAGTGCGCAGGACATGAGATGACGAGACTTTCAACTCGACCACGTTCACCGCCGCAAGGTCCACAGTCCGGACCGAGGCACGGAAGCCCTCCGCCTCCCGGCTGAGGATGCCCATCGGGTGCTCACTGGTGACAAACAACTCGTTCAGGGCCGCCAGACGATCCAGCGGCGGCAGATCATCGCGATCGAACAGTGTCCGCATCATGGTTCCCCCTCGGACCACGATAGTCATCTCCAGGAGCCCCTGGCCACAGGCCACAACAGGCCACAACAGGCCACAACAGGCCACAACAGGCCAAGCATCCCCCCTCCCACCACATACCGTTCCGCCGCGGGCACCCGACACCCACCACGGTGCTGCCGCACAGCCGCCGAAGGATCAGAAGAGTGCCGCTCCCATGACAGCAGAGCCAGGCCCACCCTGGGCGAGCTCAGCGTCGGATACCTGACGGAGGCTCAATTCGGTCGCACTTGCTCCCGGCGTCCACGAGGGTCATCGGGCAGGCGGCGCTCCTTCGTTGCGCCTGGGAGAGATGCGGGTGGCGAGCAGTTCCCGCAGGAGTTCCACGATGAGATCGGGCTGTCCCACGAACGGGGAGTGGCCTGTCTTCCATTCGCGCACGTCGGTGCAGCGCGAGGCCATCCTCCGCTGGAGACCGGGGTCGATGGCGCGGTCCTGTGCACAGACGACGTAGGTGGAGGGAGTCCTCTTCCAACTGTGGCGTTGCGGGACTCCTCGTCCGCAGCCCGGGGCTTGCGCACGCAGTAGGCCAACCGCCCACGCGGCGAGGGGCTCGGGACAGTCGCCGTAGAGAGTGTCGAGAGCCCGGCCGGGGCGCAGGCTTGTCGAGCCGTCGGGCTCATGCATGATCGCGCCCTGGAGCTGCCGGGACGTACCGCCCAGACTGGCCGCGCTCTCGTCGGCATCCAGTACGAAGGCCGCCAGATAGACCAGGTGCCCCGCGCCGCGCACACCGGTTATCACAGACCCTCCGTAGGAGTGACCGAGGACGATCGGGGGCTCCGGCAGCGCATTGATGACGGCCTGGACGGCGGCCGTGTCTGCAGGCAATGAGCCCCGGTGGAGTTCAGGCACGACAACCTCGGTTCCGGCGGTCCGCAATCGTTCCGCCACCACGGCAAAGTGCTCGGGACGGTGGTACAGACCGTGAACAAGCACTACAGCAGCCAACTCGCCCGTCTCCTCGGATCGACGCCGGACCGGTCAGCCTAGCTCCGAACGACGGCCAACCCCTCACCTTGATCCACTTTCGACACACGGCCCAGCAGGGAGGGATCAGTCGCGAGCATCGAGGGCGGTCTCGGCGACCGACATGAGCGACGCGCGGTCGGGGCTCATGGCACCCATGACCCGCAGGCCGTGCATCGTCATGATGAGGAACCAGGCCCTAGCCGACCTGAGCGGAGGACAGATTCCGAACGGTGACACCGATATGCTCCCCGTCCCCGCGGAACCGTCGAAATGCCTCTACAGCGATGCCGCCGTGGAAGACGCCGATCGCGCCACGGAGCGGCTGGTCCCCCAGACCGTGAAGTCATTCAGCGAGCCGCTCACAGCGACGGCGTGGAAGACAGTGCCCTCCACCTACATCATCTGCGAGCAGGACGAGATTCTCCCACCCGCGTTCCAGGAAGCCATGTCGGCCCGTTCCGACCGTTCGTACCGGCTGTCCAGCAGCCACTCCCCCTTCCTGTCCATGCCGCCGCCGCTCGTCGGGATGCGGGTCGGGCGATCTGGTGGATCGGGAACGACCTTGCGGCGGGCGCGCCCCGGGGTCGGCGGTCGGACGCGGTGGCGGCGTCAGCTCTTGAGGAAGTCGAGCAGGTCTTTGTTGAAGGTGTCGTTGTAGGGGGCGACCATGGCCAGTCCGTGTGGAGCCCCCGGGTAGACCTTGAGGGTGGCGCCCTTGACGATCTTCGAGGACTTTTCGGCGGAGGCCACGAACGGCACGATCCGGTCGTCATCCCCGTGCACGATCAGCGTAGGGATGTCGAACTTCCGCAGGTCCTCGGTCGTATCGGTCTCTGAGAACGCCTTGACGCAGTCGTGTGCGCCCTTGATCCCCACCGACATGCTCCACAGCCAGAACGCGTCACGGATCCCCTGGGATACCTGGTTGTCCGGGCGGTTGGCGCCGTAGAAGCTCTCGCTCAGGTCCTGGTAGAACTGCGAACGGTCGCCCGCGACACCGGCGCGGATCCGGTCGAACACGTCGATCGGGAGGCCCTCCGGGTTCGCGGCCGTCTTCAGCATCAGTGGTGGGATCGCACTCTGCAGGACGGCCTTGGCCACCCGGCCCGTCCCGTGGCGGCCGATGTAGCGGGCCACCTCGCCGCCTCCCGTCGAGTGGCCGACCAGGACCACGTCGTGCAGGTCCAGGGACTCGATCACCGCGGCCAGGTCGTCCGCATAGGTGTCCAGGTTGTTGCCGTCCCACGTCTGCCCCGAGCGCCCGCCGCCACGCCGGTCGTGGGCGATCGCCCGGAACCCGTGGTCCGCCACCAGCTGCAGCTGCGGGTCCCAGGCGTCGGCGGTCAGCGGCCAGCCATGACTGAAGACGACGGGCTGCCCCGCCCCCCAATCCTTGTAGAAGATCTGAGTCCCGTCTTTCGCGGTGACGAACGGCATGCTATTCATCCTTTTGCGCTCGAGGGAGGGGTGAATGCGGCAAAGCCTGTGGAAGAACGGGCCGGGCACGTCACCTTCAAGCCAGGCGATGGCCCATCAGGCCAATTGCTACCAGGTCAACGGCTTACTTCCGGGACGACTCGCTGTCCGTTTCAAGCCGCTCCCTCGGTCCGCCGGGGGCGCCCCTCCCCTCTTCGGCCTCTCCCCGTCACAACCCGCCCCGCCCCGGGCCGGCCAGGTCACTCGCTCCTGATGCCGGGACTACGACGGACGTCTTTCCCATGCTCGGAACCTACCCACCCCCACCGACACAACAGCAAGACCATTGACGGGTGCGATCCCTGCACCCCACAACGATCCAGATCCAGACCCGCCCGTCAACACCACCCCCGCCGTCGTGCTCTGCGTGGGCCCGCATAAGCCCACCCGCAACACCGCCGCGGTCCCTTCGGGCGAATCGCGGGGGCGTCTGCGCGGCGCTCGTCTCCGTGGAGCGCCGAAGCAGGACAGGGTCGGCGATTACGGATTCCGGCTTTATCGTGACATCTACGACGAAGGAAGCAGGATATGAAGGCAATCGTGTACCGGAGCACCGGCGGCCCCGAAGTAATGGCGCTGGTCGAGCGTCCGATGCCCGAGCCGGGGCCGGGCGAGGTTCGGGTCAGAGTGCGGGTGTCAGGCGTCAATCCCACCGACTGGAAGGCACGCAGGGGGTCGCGTGGGCACACCGAGGGCGTCGAGCAAGTGCCCAACCAGGACGGCTCCGGCGTGGTCGACGCTCTGGGAGAGGGCGTCGACCCGACCTGGGCCGGGCGGCGGGTCTGGATCTGGGAGGCCGCCTGGCAGCGCGCCGACGGCACCGCGCAGGAGTACGTCGTCCTACCGTTGCGGCAGGCGGTTCCGCTGCCCGACAACGCCTCGTTCGAGCTCGGAGCCAGCCTCGGCATCCCGGCGCTGACCGCGCACCGCACTCTCACCGTCGCCGAGGGGGCTCCTGAGCGGCTCGGCCCCGGCGGTCTGGCCGGCCGTACGGTGCTGGTGGCCGGCGGCGCCGGAGCGGTGGGCAACGCGGCGATCCAGCTGGCCCGCTGGGCCGGGGCCACCGTGATCACCACCGTCAGCAGTCCCGAGAAGGCGGCCCTGGCTCGGGCTGCCGGCGCCCAGCACGTGGTGAACTACCGCGCAGGGGACACCGCGGCGGCCATCCGGGCGGTGGCCCCGGACGGTGTCGACGTGGTCGTCGAGGTCGCCCCGGCCCCCAACGCCGAGCTGGACGTCGCCGTGCTCGCCCCCAACGGGACGGTGGCCCTGTACGCCAACGACGGCGGTGACGCGCTCGGGCTTCCGGTGCTGCCGTTGATGTTCGGCAACCTGCGCTGGCAGGCCGTGATGATCTACACCGTCCCGGCGTCGGCCAAGGACCATGCGGTGGCGGCCGTCTCCGCCGCGATCGCGGATGGCGCGCTGCAAGTCGGCGAGCAAGCGGGTCTGCCGCTGCACCGCTTCCCGGTGGAGCGGATCGCCGACGCCCACGCGGCCGTGGAGCAGAGCGCCGTCGGCAAGGTTCTGATCGAACTGCCCTGATCGTGCCGGACCGGTCCAACTGGACCTGGGAGCGCGCCGAGTATTGCGATCAGTCTGCGAAAACCGCTCTCATTGTGGGCCCTGGTCCGATAGATCGTCCTGCCTTGCGCCGCGTAGTGGTGGGCACACTCTGGAGCTGCACCCACGGGCCGACGGTGAAACGCAATCAGTAGCCGCCCCACGCGAGGTTGTGGACATGCTCGCCGGACAGGGCCTGGATTTCGAGGACATGGCAGCCGAACACCAGGTCGCGGTCGTCGCCCGCAGCCGGCTCGGGACAAGTCGGCCTACGCGGCTTTCTGAAGGGCCTTCAGAAATTCATCCGCAGTGAAGATGGCATGGGCATACGCGGGTGCATTGATGTCGAACGTCGCCCTCATCTCGTCCCAGGAGAAAGAGGCGATGGCATCGCGTATGAGCGTCACGTGATACCCCAGCTCCTGCCCGAAGCGGGCGGTGGTGTCGACACACGTGTTGGCCTTCATACCGATGATCACGATCTTCTGAACTCGGTGCTGCTTCAGCATCATGTCCAGGTCCGTGTTGGCGAAGCCACTCGATGCCCAGTGCTGGCGCATGACCAGCTCGTGCTCCTGAGGCACGAAGTCCGGGTGCCATTCGGCCCCCCAGCTGCCGGCCGCGAAGGTCTGCCGCTCAAGGACATGCTGCTGGGTCGGAGACAGGTGGTCCCAGGTCTCGTAATCTCCCGGCGCCGTCTGGTGGTGAGGCACGATGAAGACGTGGAAGCCCTGTTCGCGGGCTGCAGACAGCACTGCTCGCATGTGGTCGAGGAGTCCTATCTCCTCCGCGACCTCCTTGACCTGGGGCCACAGTTTTCCGCCCTCCGACAGGAAGTCGTTGTACGGATCTATGATCAACAGGGCGGTGTCTTCGGGGAGGTATGTCACTTCCTGGGCGTTCATCGCACCTCGGTTCTTCCGCTTGCGGACTTCCGGTACAGCGGGAAGCCCTCTGGTCGGCGCACCCGCCGCCCTTCGACGATGGACCCCGACGTGCATGCGGAAAACGCCGCCGACCATCCGCGGCATCGGGTGACCGCAGGCTCACTCCAACTCACACCGAAACGTGGCCGCCGGAGGGCCCCCTCGTTCCACAGTCTCCAACCAACACGCTCTCACGCTCCCGATGCGGGTGCATCTTGGCCGCTATGGCCTTCTCCTCCCGCGCACTGAGGTCCGAACGGCGACCGGCAGCAGCGCTTCGGCCTGGGTGAACAGCGCACTCTCACCGGCCTGCCTCGCCGTGACAGTTCGTCAGCTCGTATGCGGACGGCGATCCGGACAGACGTCTCCGCCGTTTTCTTCCGGGCACGTGCGACCAGCAGGCTCGGACAGTGCTGTGCGAGCCCGCCGGTCACACTCGCGTGGCGTGTGACCGCCACGCGCTTCGCGGCCGCTGCGGGCAGGCCGCTGATGTACCTGCGTTACGCGGCGCGCAGCGGGGCGAGCGCCTTGCTCCAGGCCAGGACCTGGTCCAGCGTGGTGTTCAGCGCCTCGATCTGGAAGTCGCCGGGCTTGAACACGCTGAAGTTCTCGAAGTCGTGGAACAGCGACAGCGAGACCTGCGAACGCACGTCCGCCATCTGCAGCTCGCCCACGATCAGACGCAGGTGCTCCACCGCGCGGGCGCCGCCCTGGCCGCCGTAGCTGACGAATGCGACTGCCTTGTTGTTCCACTCCGCGTAGAGGTAGTCGATGGCGTTCTTCAGCACGCCGGACGTCGAGTGGTTGTACTCGGGCGTCACCATGATGAAGCCGTCGAACGAGGCGATTTTGCTCGCCCACTCCTGCGTGTGCGGCTGGGCGTACTGGCCGAGCGACGGCGGAAGCGCCTCGTCGAGGTGCGGAAGCTTGTAGTCGAGGAGATCGACCAGCTCGAACTCCGCATCGCTCCGCTTCGAGGCGACGTCCAGCACCCAGTGGGCGACAGCCTCGCCGTTACGTCCTGGACGGGTGCTGCCGAGGATGATTCCGATCTTGGTCACGCTGAACCCTTCATGGAGGTGGCGCCGGGACCCGTCCGGGCCTGGATGCAGCCCTGGCAACCGGTCCTGGATATACTTGCTTCGACAAGCAACTTAACACAAGTGATTGTCTCGTCAAGTAAATAATCGGTTGACGGCAGGTCCGCGGAGTGACACATCGCGCCCACAGTCCGGCCAGACCCTTATCGGCCGACACGCCCGTCGGGCAGGCCCAGCGCGAGGCGAAGACTGCCATCGCCGTTCGGCCGGCCAACCCCCGTCACACGGAAGGGAAATGCAGGGCTCGAACGAGAACTGACGCGGAAATCGAAGCCAGGCCACCAGGTCGGCCGATGCACCTTCTAGCGCACACATGTGAGGCATGCCGCCATGACACCGAAGCCCACCCCACGTACAGACGCGTTGCAACCACTCACCGCCGACGAAGAGGCCGTCGTCCGGGCCCTTCCCGCTCTCATCTACGCCCTGCCACGCGCCATCGACGCAGAGATGACGCGGATAGAGGGCTTGTCGAACACGGAGTACCTGTCCCTGATGCACCTGTCGGAGGCACCCGGTCGGCAACTACGCATGAGCGAGCTCGCCCGTGCCGTTGAGATGTCGCTCAGCGGCACGACTCGCATCGTGCACCGACTGGAGAGCGAGGGTTACATCGAGCGGGTGCAGTGCGCGGAGGACGGCCGCGGCTGGCACGCCTCCCTGACCGACGCCGGCCTCACGCGCCTCGAAGAGGCCTGGCCCACCAATCTCGCCGCGACACGCCGGTACTTCCTCGACCATCTCAAGGAACTGGACCTCAAGAAACTCGCGGCCGCCCTGCGGAATGTCGCCACCTGAGCGCCGTACGCCGCTACCGCACCTTCGCACCTTCCCCTGGTTCGTCGACCAGGACATCCGCGACAACATCGCGATGACGGTGAGAACCACGTCCTACTGCGCCGTTGCGAGGCCGACGGCGCCGAGCGGCGACATGCGCGCAGGAGGGGCTCCCCCCTCGCAACACACCGCGACCGTCCGGACACGCCGAGACGATGCGACTCACCTCACCACCTGGACCTCGCGCTCATTAGACAGATCTGTCTAGTATGAGGGTGTCCGCTTCGCCCTATTCGGAAAGTGATCCATGAGTCGCGCCTCCACCATGCGCCAACCCGTCTCTCCGGGTGTCCCGGTCAAGCCCTCTCCCGCGCACACAGCCCCGCGACGCCGGGCCTCGGGCCTGGGGCCCAAGGCCTCCATCGGCCTGTTGGCCTCGATCCTCATATCGCTCCTGGCGGCGTCCAGCGCGCCGACTCCTCTCTACGCGCTCTACCAGCAGCACTGGGGCTTCTCCCCCATCACCATCACTGTCGTCTTCGGCGTGTACGCGCTGGCCGTGCTGGTCTCGCTCCTGATTTTCGGGAGAATCTCCGACCACGTGGGCCGACGCCCGGTGCTCCTGATGGCCCTGGTCGTGCAGGCGCTGGCGATGGTCGTGTTCGTCACCGCGGGTGATGTGGGTGCGTTGCTGACCGCCCGCGTCCTCCAGGGACTGAGTACCGGAGCGGCGGTCGGTGCGCTCGGCGCCGGAATGCTCGACATCGACGCACGCAAGGGCGGCTTCCTGAACTCCTTCGCACCCACACTGGGGACCGCGAGCGGCGCCATCGCCTCCGGACTGATCGTGCAGTACCTGCCGGCCCCCACCCACCTGGTCTATGTGGTGCTGCTCGGTGTCTTCGTTCTGCAGGCGCTGGCCGTGCTCACCCTGAACGAGACGGTGAGCCGCAAGGCGGGCGCGCCGGCCAGCATGGTCCCCGAGTTCAAGCTCCCCAGGTCGGCCCGCGCATCGATGGCGATCGCCGCACCCGTGATGTTCGCGGTGTGGGCGCTGACCGGCCTGTACGGCGCACTGGGACCGGCCATCACGCGGACCCTGGTGCACTCCACCTCCGTGGTGTGGGGAGGACTGCCCCTGTTCGTACTCGCGGGCTCCGCCGGTCTGGCCGTCGTGATCCTGCGAGGTGCCGGGACACGGACCATGATGCTGATCAGCGTCGGCACGCTGGTCGTCGGTGTGGTGATCACCTTGGGGTCCATCGCCTCGGGCAACGGCGGTACGCCCTCGGTGATCGGATTCTTCTTGGGCGGGGCCATATCCGGCTTCGGCTTCGGCAGCGGGTTCCAGGGCGGCATCAGGCTGGTCGTACCGCAGGTGAAGCCGCATGAGCGAGCGGGGGTCCTCTCCCTGCTGTACGTCGTGTGCTACGTGGGTCTGGGTGTACCGGCCGTGATCGCCGGCCTCCTGGTCGTGCACGGCGGCGGCCTGATCCAGACGTCCAGGGAGTACGGCGCCGCTGTCATCGTGCTGGCCCTCGCGGCCGCGGTCGGGCTGCTGCTCAGCGGCCGCCGTGTGGAGCGGGTGGCGGTGGTCCGGTCGGAGGCCGTCCTCTCCGAGGCAGCGCCCGCGGCTCAGGCCTCAGAGGTATGACGGAATTCTCCGGCGTTAGAATGAACAGGTCTGTCTGAGAGGGTGGTGACCATGGCGATCAAGTCCGCGACCAAGGCGTCCGCACGCGAGCGACTGCTCGAAGCAGCCAACGAGCTCTTCTACAGCGAAGGCGTACAGACCGTCGGCATCGACCGTGTCATCGAACACGCCGGGGTGGCCAAGGCGTCGCTCTACAACACCTTCGGGAGCAAGGAAGGCCTTGTCTGCGCCTACCTCGACCTCCGCTACGTGCGCATGAAGGACAGGATCACCCGGACCCTGACTCGCTTCCGCACCCCGCGCGAGCAACTGCTCGGCGTCTTCGACGCGCTGGGCGAGGCGTTCACCGATCCCGAGTACAACGGCTGCGCCTTCGTGCGGGCCACCGCCGAAACGGCCGAGGACAGCGCGATCCGCCAGGTCGCCGACAATTACCGTGTCTGGGTGCGTGGCCTGTTGACAGAACTGGCCACCGCGTCCGGATACGCCGCCCCCGAGGCGCTGGCCCGGCAGCTCCACCTGTTGTACGACGGCGCGGGGCAGTCCGCGCGCATGGACCGTGACCCCTCCGCCGCCACGACCGCCCGCATCGCCGCGGCCACCTTGCTCGACGCGGCGCCACTCACGGGGGGCGTGAACACCTCGTAAGGGCACGGCGTCGCGCTCGCCCTTTTGGCATTCTCCAGTACCGCCGGATCAGCGGCCGGAGCCCCCGACAGCCTCCTGCAGCACCCCTGGGGTGCCCCAGGTACGCACCCTCCACCGGCCTGGGCCGTGCGCTGGCGGCGGCGGCCGACACATCACCGAGCGGGCACGGCGAGCGATCGCACGGGCGGCCGACCCCCGCATGCGCGGCGGACCGCTCGCCCGCGTGGCTTTGTCCACGAGATCGGGCTCTGGCCCAACTTCCGTGATGCCGTACCTTTCTGTCATGCGTGCGCTTCCAAGCCGAGCGGGAGAGCGACTGATGGCCGATGGAGCCGTTCTCAAGGGAGTGCTGACCCGTCTTGTCCCGACGACCGAGGATGATTTGGACCTGCTGGCCCAGTGGTTCGCCTCCCCGGACTTCGTCGAGCACTGGGGCGGTCTACCGATTTCGCGTGCCGAGGTGGCTGAGAAGTACGTGGGGAGGCGCCGGCCGCGTGTCGAGTCCTTCCTTGTGCTGGCGAAGAGCATGCCGGTGGGTTACGCGCAGTACTGGCGGGCCGGAGCGGCTGAAGGCGGCATCGACATGGTGTTGGGACCGGAAGCAAGAGGACGGGGCTTGGGACCGGATGCCGCTCGCGTGCTCCTTGCGCACTTGGGCGGGAACCTTGGGTGGCGGCGGGTGACAGTCGATCCTGCGAGAGGGAACCTGCGGGCAGTACGCGCCTGGGAGAAGGCCGGCTTCCAGCAGGTGTCAAGCGGGGCTGAGGACCTCCTCATGGAGTTCAGGTTTCCCAAGGGACGCCTGGGCTGACCTCTGTCATTCATCACTCACCGTGCACTCTTCACAGAAATTGAGCCAGAACCCGAGATTGGGCAGCAGTTGTTCAGCACTTCGGACAGCGCCCAGCTCTGTCGCCGTTCGATTTCAGGGGCACGGCAGCCGGGGACGGCCGATGGGAGGGAGCGCGTAGTGAGAAAGGCCTTGGCTCGGCGGGGGTGGTGGGGGCTAGCGTCAGGTCATGCGGATTTTGCATCTCTCCGACACTCATCTCGATCGGTCCGGCGGCCCTGACGCCGACGGCGCGGACGGCACTGCGGCGCTGCGCCGGCTGCTGGCCGAACTGGGCCATCTGCGCGATCTCGGCGCGGTGGTGGTCACCGGCGATGTCGCGGACGACGGTTCGCGCGAGGCATACGCACGGGCGCGTGAACTCTTGGCCGACTACGCCGGCCGACGAGGGGCGAACGTCTTCTACACGACCGGTAACCACGACGACCGCACCGCATTCGCCGACGTGCTCGGCATCGGCCACATCCAGCCCGAGACGACATACGAGGGAGCGGCCGGTGAGCGGGCGGGGGCAAGCACAGTGGACGGATGGCGGCTGATCACGCTGGACACACTCGTGCCGGGCAAGGGCTAC
>NZ_JBHVWN010000057.1:0-47593 GCF_042882275.1 Streptomyces sp. NPDC058231
GGGGGGTGCTGGGGCCTCTTCCCGTCCTGGTTCGGCGCTCTGTGTTCGTTTTTGACCTCGCGGGAGCGGTGGGGGCGCCTCATCTGGCTGTGCTGGGGCCGGTCGGTCTGCCGGCGGGTCCGGGGATCGTCTCCCTCGTGACGATCGCCGTTCTGCTGCCGACCTCGCGCCCGGAAGAAGAGCGCGCCGCCTACGGAACCGGTCCTGACACCCGCCGGTTCGGGATCGTGCTGGCGGCCGGGACGCCGGCCGCCACCGGGGCGTTCGCGGGATTTACCTACCTCGTGAAGTTCCTGGGCGACGTGAGCGGGTTCTCCCCGAGCACGGTCACGGCCCTGTTCGTGGCTTTCGGTATCGCGTGTCTGGCGGGAGTGAGCATCACCGGGGCGCTGCTGGACCGCCGCGCGCCGCGCTGACCACTGCCGTGGCCACGCAGGCGATGGGCATGCTCAGTCTGTACGCGGCCGGAACCGATCCGGTGGCGGCGGTGGTGTTCCTGGTGCTGATGGGCGGTGCCCTCGGGCCGGTGTTCATGACCACCCAGAACGAGATGCTGCATTGCGCACCAGGCCGCACGGACATCGCACGCGCGGCGAACTCCGGCGCCTACAACGCCGGTATCGCGGCGGGCGCCGCACTCGGCGGACTGGTCCTGTCGCTCGCCGACGTACGGGGCGCCTTCCTCGTCGGCGGGCTGCTGACCGTCGGGGCCTGCGCTGTACTGCTCGCTGGGCGGCTGCTGCCTCGGAGTGTCACTCGCGCCGGCGTCCGAACCGATTCATCGGGTTCGACCGTCTCCACTCGACTTTGCCTGGCGCGCACGTTCGGGCTATCTTCTTTTGTACTGACTGGTCAGTACAAAAAATGGAGGGTCTGTGGACAGCCCGCACGGGGCAGCCGTCACCGCCGATGACTTCGGGCTCAAGGGACCGCGCGGCTGGGCCTTCCGCGGAGTGCGGCTCAGCGCCGGAGCCGGCTCCCTGGTCGCGATCGAGGGCCCTTCCGGGTCCGGCCGCACCTGCCTGCTGCTCGCCCTCACCGGCCGGATGCGCCCCTCCGAAGGGTGTGCGGAGGTCGGCGGTATGCGCCTGCCGCGCCAGATGGCCGCCGTACGGAGGATCAGCTCACTCGGCCCGGTCCCCGGAGTCAGCGAGCTCGACCCGGCCTTCACCGTCGCCGAGCACCTGCGTGAACGCGCCCTCCTGCAGCGCCGCTTCGACGGTTCGCTGCGTGCCCTGTTCCGCCCCCGCGCCGAGCGTGCCGCCGAGGCCCGGGCCCGGATCGACGCCGCACTGGACGCGGCCGGGCTCGACCTCGGATCCCTGCCCAAGGGCGGACGGACCTCCGTGCGCGATCTGGAGCGGCTGGAGGCGCTGCGGCTGTCCGTGGCCCTCGCCCTGATCAGCCGGCCCCGGATGCTGGCCGTGGACGACACCGATCTCAAGCTCTCCGATGCCGGGCGCGCCGAGGTCTGGGAGCTGCTGCGTTCCGTCGCCGACGCAGGGACGACCGTACTCGCCGTGTGCAGTCAGGCACCCGAGGGGGCGGTCACCGTGCGCACCGGCGCCGGCGCCGAGGACGCGGCGCCGGCGGATGCCGCCGCCGACGCTCAGGACGCCGCACAACCGCCGGCCCCCGCGCAGACCGCCGCAGGCACGGGCACGGAGCCCACAGGGACCCCGGCCAGCCCGGACACCACAGAGACCACAGACGTCACAGAGACCGCAGACGCCGCAGAGGCGAGGACCGAGGAGGGGACGGCCGATGCGTTCGCCGAGACTGGCCGCGCTTGAGCTGAAGCGTTTCGGCAGGGGGAAGCTGCCCCGTGCCGCGCTCGTCGCGCTCCTGCTCCTGCCCCTGCTCTACGGAGCCCTCTACCTGTGGTCCTTCTGGGACCCGTACAGCCGCCTCGACAAGATCCCGGTGGCACTGGTCAACGACGACAAGGGCGCCACCGCCGCCGGGCAGCACATCGCGGCCGGTGACGAGATCACCGGCCGGCTGCTCGCGTCCAGGGTCTTCGAGTGGCACGAGGTCAGCTCCGCCGAGGCCGGGCGGGGCGTCGAGGACGGTACCTACTACCTCTCGCTGACCATGCCGTCGGACTTCAGCAGGCGGATCGCGTCGAGTTCGGGCGACTCCCCCGAGACCGGCGCGCTGCAGGTGCGGACGAACGACGCGAACAACTACATCGTCGGGCAGATTTCCCGAACGGTGTTCTCCGAGGTCCGTACCGCCGCGTCGGCCAACGCCTCGCGCGGCTTCCTCGACCGGATCTTCATCTCCTTCTCCGACCTCCACGACGCGACGGCGAAGGCAGCCGCGGGCGCCGACGATCTCAAGGGCGGGATCGGCAAGGCGAAGAAGGGCTCCAAGGACCTCGCGGACGGCCTGAAGGACGCCAAGGCGGGAAGCGGGCGTCTGGAGAGCGGGATCGTCAAGCTGAACAAGGGCGCCGGCGATCTGGAGACCGGCTCCCGGCAGGTCGCCGACGGCACCCAGCTCCTCGCGGACAAGGTCAACGGCGTGGCGGCAGACGTCCGCCCGTACCTGAAGGACAACGGCAGGGCGATCGGTGACGCGGCCCGGCTGGTCTCCGATTCGTCGCAGACCGTACGGGACAACCTGGACCTGCTGGTGCGGGCGGCACCCACCGCGGCGACCGCCGCCCACAAGGCCTCCGACGACCTGGACGACGTCTACCGCACCCGCTGCGAGGAGCTGCCGCTCCCCGATCCCACCGTCTGTCCCCCGCTGAAGCGGGCCACGACCGCGGCGGCCGATGTCGCGAAGGTCGCCGACGACGTGAACGCGCTGGTGAAGAACGAGAACGGGGACCTGAAGAAGCTGCGAGGACAGCTCACGGCCCTGCAGAAGCAGGCCGACGCCCTCGCCGAGCGCTCCCCGCACCTGGACGAGGACCTGAAATCCGCCGTGGCGAAGATCAACGCGCTCAACACCGGCGCCCACCAGGTCGCCAGGGGTGCGGACGACCTGCACACCGGCCTGAGCACGGCCAGGACCGGATCCACCGACCTCGACACCGGCGTCGGCAGGCTGAAGACCGGTGCGACCGACCTGGACAGCGGCCTGATCCGGCTGAACGACGGATCGGCCACGCTCGCCCAGGGGCTGAACGACGGCGTCGGCCGGATCCCCGACTACGACAAGCAGGACCGCGACCGGCGCACCGATGTGATGGCCGACCCGGTGAAGCTCGCCTCACAGTCGCTGCACAAGGCCCCCAACTACGGCACCGGATTCGCCCCGTACTTCATCCCGCTCTCCCTCTGGGTCGGCGCGATGGTGGCCTACATGCTGATCCAGCCGCTCAACCGGCGGGCGCTCGCCGCGGGCGCCTCCGCGTGGCGGATCGCCTTCGCCGGCTGGCTGCCGGTGGCCGCGATCGGTCTGCTGCAGGTCGCCGCCCTGATGTCCGTACTGCACTGGGGCCTGGGTCTGCAGATGGCCCACGCCGCCGGGACGATCGGCTTCCTCTCCCTGGTGACGTGCTGCTTCGCCGCGATCGTGCAGTGGCTGAACGCCCGGTTCGGGGCGGCGGGACGGATCCTCGTCCTGGCCTTCCTGATGCTGCAGCTGACCTCGGCCGGGGGTACCTATCCCGTGCAGACCAGCCCCGGATTCTTCGGGGCGATCCACCCGTACCTGCCGATGAGCTACATCGTGATCAGCCTGCGCAGGCTGATCACGGGCGGCGGACCGGGGCCGGTCTGGCAGGGCTGCGCGGTGCTGCTGGCGTTCACCGCGGGGGCGCTGGCCCTGACCGCGGTCTCCGCACGGCGCAAGCAGGTGTGGACCCCGGCCCGGCTGCATCCGGAGCTGAGCCTGTGAGAGCGCCGGAACCTGTGAGAATCGACCGCATGGACAGCAGCAGCACCACGCGCCGCCAGGCCACCCGGCAGAAGCTCTACGAGGCGGCCGTCACTCTCATCGCCGAGAAGGGCTTCTCGGCGACCACGGTCGACGAGATCGCCGAGCGCGCCGGGGTCGCCAAGGGCACGGTCTACTACAACTTCAAGAGCAAGACCGAGCTCTTCGAGGAGCTGCTGCGGCACGGCGTCGGGCTGCTGACCGCTTCGCTGCGGTCCGCCTCCGAGGAGACAGCCGGCCGCGGTGGCACCCGGGTCGAGGCGCTGGACGCGATGATCAGGGCGGGCCTGGTCTTCATCGACCGCTATCCGGCCTTCACCCAGCTGTACGTCGCCGAGCTGTGGCGCACCAACCGCGCCTGGCAGTCGACCCTTCTGGTGGTGCGTCAGGAAGCCGTCGCCGTCGTCGAGGACGTGCTGCGCGAGGGGGTCGGGAACGGCGAGCTCAGCAAGGAGATCGACATCCCGCTGACGGCGGCCGCACTGGTCGGCATGGTCCTGGTTGCGGCCCTGGACTGGCAGGCGTTCCAGCCGGAGCGGTCGATAGACGATGTGCACTCGGCGCTGTCCCTGCTGCTGCACGGACGGGTCAGCGGGCGCTGACGCACCCTCCGCCGGGAGGACGCCCGCACACGGAGGCGCCGGCCCGGCGAGGCCCGATCCCCCCGGACCTCGCCCGCCCGGCGCTTCCTGTGCGTTCTCCGCTTCCGGAGAGCCGTCCCCCGGACCCCGTGTGTTCCCCCGTGGTCCCCGGGCCCTCCGTCCTGCGCCCCCGTTACGGAAGGAGTGCGGCACCCGCTCCGCCGCCCCGTGCCGGCGGCGCCGGCGCTGCGCCCCTTCCGTCCCCCCACTCTCCCGTCCGTGCAGGTGGGAGCCCATCCGCGCAGCTACTCATCTCGCCCACTAGGTACGGATACTCAGGGCTGCGCACCCGAACCCGCCCGCGCGGGACAGCACCTGGTTACGATCGCGTCCGTGTCCGTACTCCCCCTGGTGTTCACAAGCGGCTGGGCGAGCGGGATCAACGCCTACGCGGTGGTCCTGCTGCTCGGCATCTTCGGTGCGACCGGCGTCACCGACGAAGTGCCGGCGTCGCTGCAGCGCACCGATGTGCTCCTGGTGGCCGCCCTGCTCTTCCTCTGCGAGGCGGTCGCGGACAAGATCCCGTACGTGGACTCGGTCTGGGACTCGGTCCACACGGTCATCAGGCCGGTCGCCGGGGCTGTCGTGGCGGCGCTGCTGGCCGGTGAGAGCGGTTCGCTGCCGGAGCTCGCGGCGGGGGCCGTCGGTGGCTCCACGGCGCTGATGAGCCATCTGGTGAAGGCGGGCACCAGGATGGCGGTGAACACCTCCCCCGAACCCGTCAGCAACATCGTGGTGAGCACGGCGGAGGACCTGGGCGTCGCCGGGATCATCACGTTCGCGATGTTCCATCCGCTGGCGGCGGCGGTGGCCGCCGCGACGCTCCTCCTCCTCGGCCTGGTGATACTGGTCTTCCTGGCCTCCCGGATCCGCCGGTATCTGCGCCGCAGAGCCCAGCGGCGGGAGGAGAGGCGCCTGGCCGGCACGGGTTCGCGCTGGCCTCACGACTGAGCTGTCGGTGGTGGCCGCTAAGGTCACTGACATGGCACGTATTGCGGTGATCGGCGCCGGGATGGGCGCGATGGCGGCGGCCGCCCGGCTTGCCGTGGCAGGCCACCGGGTGACGGTGTACGAGCGGTCGGAGACCTTCGGCGGCTCGGTGGGCCGGTACACCCGCGACGGGTTCGCCTTCGACACCGGCCCCTCCCTGCTGCATCTTCCCGCTGTCTACCGCGATCTGTTCGTGAAGACCGGCAAGGAGCCGCTGGAGCGGTGCGTCACGATGACACAGGTCGATCCGGCGAGCCGCCACCTCTTCGCCGACGGCACGTCCGTCTCGCTGCCGAACGCCTCGCGGGCCGGTGTGGTGGCCGCCCTGGACGCCGCGCTGGGAGCCGGTGCGGGTGACAGCTGGGGCGGGTTCCTCGACCGGGCCAGGGACGCCTGGGACCGGTCCCGGCGGCCGCTGCTCGAAGAGCCGCTGCGCGCCGACTGGGAGGTGCTGCGCCGCGATCCGTACCCGGCGGTGCGTCAGCGCCGGCTGCTGCGTTCCGCACGCCTGGCGGGCACGGTGGCGGAGATCGGCGCCTGGGAGCTGACGGATCCCCGGCTGGCCGCCCTGCTCGACGGGTACGCGCTGTCGTACGGCCTCGATCCCCTGCGCGCACCGGCGGGCGCCGCCCTCCTGCCGTACATGGAGGAGACGTTCGGCAGCTGGTACGTGGCCGGAGGCATGCGGGCGCTGGCGCAGGCGGTGTACGAGCGCTGCCTGGCCCGGAAGGTGGAGTTCACCTTCGGTGCCGAGGTGGCCGGTGTGGTGGAGAAGGACGGCCGGGCGGCGGGCGTCGAGCTCGCGGCCGGCTCGGTGGCCGAGGCGGACCACGTGGTGCTGGGGGCGTGGCCGCGCCCGGGCCTGGTGCCGGGTCAGCAGCTCTGGCGGGACGGTGATGTGACGGTCCAGCCGCGACCGGGCGGCGCGGCGACGGTGCCGGGCAGGTTCCAGGTGCTGCTGTCGCTGCGTGGCGCCCGGCCCGCGGACGCGGCGCACCGGACGGTGGTGCACGGCCCGGACGGGGCGGCGGAGCGCGCAGCGGTGTTCGGCGGCCGGCTCGCCGAGCGTCCCACGGTGACGGTGATCCGCCCAGACGACCCGTCGACCCGCCCCGACGCCTCGCACGAGGCCGTGACGCTGACGGCGACGGTCGCCCCGCACGGGGCGGTCGACTGGACGGACGAGGCGCTGCGCGGGCGCTGCGCGGACACGTTGATCGATGCCGCGGCGGCGGTCGTCCCCGGTGTGCGCGAGCGGCTGCTCCACGCCGAGGTACGGACGCCCGCCGAGAGCGCCGCCGAGACCGGTGCCGAGGGCGGCTCGGTGCCCGCGCCCGCGCTGGCCGGGGCCGACGGCGCGTATCTGCACGCGGGTAACCGCACCCGGCTGCCCGGGCTCTACCTCGCGGGCGGCTGGTCGCACCCGGGCGGCGGGCTCGCGCACGCCGGGATGTCGGGTGCGCTCGTCGCCGGACTCGTCGTGGAGGGTGACGGCTTCCGCGGCTCCCAGTGACCGGGCCCCCGCCTGCCGGCCCCGTGGGTCCGGCGCCCGGACGGCCGGGCGCCGCCTCGCGGGCGGGGCGGTCCCCGGCCGTGGGTCAGTAGCGGAACCGGTCGCTGTAGCCGGTGTTGTCGTAGTCGTTCGGATTCGGGCCGGGCTGCTCCGGCGACGCAGGCCGGTACTGCTCGCCCTCGCGCTGCTGCGGCACCCAGACCCCTCCCGGAGGGGTCTCGGAGGCGTACTGCTGGGTGTACGGGTCCGCCGCCGGGTAGTGCTGCTGAGCGCCGTATCCGTCGTAACCCGCGTAGCCGTCCTGCCCGCCGTTCTGCGGGGCGGAGGCGGTCCCGATGTACGGGTCGGAGTACGCCGCGTACTGCTGCTGGCCCGTGCCGTAGTCGTACTGCGCGGCGTAGGGGTCCTGGGCCGGGTACGTGTCCTGCCCGCCGTAGCCGTCCTGTCCGCCGTACGTGCCCTGGGCGGAGTACGTGCCCTGGGCGGTGTACGTCTCCTGCGCGGCGTAGGTCTCGTGGGCCGCGTACGCGTCCTGGGCAGGTGCGTTGTACGTGGAGTAGTCGGTGTACGGGTCGTACTCCGCGTACTGCGGCTGTCCCTGGGGCTGCTGGGACCGGTGCGCGGGCTGGGGATCGGTGTAGATGCCGTACTGCCCGGTGTCGTCGGGCAGCGGCTCCGGCTCGTAGACCGCGGACGCGGTCACGGACGTCCGGGCGTCGTGGTCCTCTCCGGCACGGCCCGTCCGGTCGTGCTCCACCTCGAGGTCCGACACCTCCAGGGTGGGCTCCCGGCGGGCGTCCCGGTCGCCGCCCGACCTGCGACGACGGCTCTCGCCCGGGCTGCCCCCTATGGCCCAGCCGGTCGAGAAGCCGCGCCGGAAGGAGAGCGTGACGTAGGTCTGGCCGGTGGCGAACGCGATCGCGCCGACGGCGATGACCAGCACGGACGGCATCAGCACACCGACGACCACACAGGAGAAACCGGCGAAGGCGAGCAGACGCCAGCGCAGCCGCGCCTTGTACTGCAGGAGCACTTCGCCGAGCAGCCACAACGCGACAATGCCGAACGCGATGTAGAGGACTGTCCAGCCCATGCCCGCCCCCTTCTACGGCCACCGCCCCGGGTCGTGGCGGGTACGGCCGGTCACGACTGCTTGTGCAGTCCGAGATTCTCGTAGATTTCGAGCGTCGCCGTCGAGTTGTTGAGCGTGATGAAGTGCAGTCCGGGCACACCCTCGGAGCGCAGCCTCGCGCAGAACTCCGTCGCGAACTCAATGCCAATGGAGCGTACAGCGGCGGCATCGTCCTTGACGGCGAGGATGCGTTCTTTCAGCGACGACGGCAGCGACGCGTTGCTGAGCTGCGGAAACCTTTCGAGCTGCTTGACGCTGGTGAGGGGCATCACTTCGGGGATGATCGGCGTTTCGCAACCCGCAGCGACCACGCGGTCACGCATCCGCAAATAGTCCTCCGGATCGAAGAACATCTGCGTGATCGCGTAGTCGGCACCGGCGCGGCACTTGTCCACGAAATGCCTGATGTCGGCGTCCCAGTCGGCCGACCGTGGGTGCATCTCGGGAAATGCCGCCACGCCGACGCAGAAATCGCCAGATTCCTTGATCAGCCGGACGAGGTCGGCCGCGTAGCGCACACCCTGCGGGTGCTCGACCCATTCGCCCATCGGGTCGCCCGGCGGGTCTCCGCGCACGGCGAGGATGTTCCTGATCCCGGCGTCGGCGTACTGCCCGATCATGTTGCGGAGCTCGGCGACGGAGTGGTTGACGGCCGTCAGGTGAGCGACCGGCGTCAGGGTGGAATCGGCGGCGATCTGCTCGGTGGCCCGCACGGTCCCGGCCCTGGTCGAGCCACCGGCGCCGTAGGTCACGGAGACGAAGCTCGGGCCCACCGCCTCGACCCGGCGCAGCGCATTCCAGAGATTCCGCTCGCCCTTCTCGGTCTTGGGCGCCCAGAACTCGAACGAGTACGAGGTCTTGCCGGTCGCGAGGAGCTCACGCACGGTGCGCGCGTGATCTGTCCTGGTAGAGGGAGTGCCAAGGGCCATACTGAAGGTTAACCAGGGGGCGGCGGCCCCCCAACCAGTCCGGCGGCAATTGCCCGAATTGACTGGCGGTTTGTCCACCCCTCGGACAGCCCCGTACGGCTGTCGCCACCGTCGGGCGGGTCCGCCGACGTCCCGGACGGTCCGCGACGCACCCGTCAGCCCTCGGCGCGCTCCCTGACCCGCTTCGCGAGTCCGGCGGCGGCCGACGCCGGATCGTCGGCCTCGGTGATGGCCCGCACGACGACGATCCTGCGCGCTCCCGCGTCCAACACCTCGTCGAGGTTGCCCGCGTCGATCCCGCCGATGGCGAACCACGGGCGCGGCCGGCCGAGCGAGGCTGCATACCGCACGAGGTCCAGGCCGGGTGCGTACCGGCCCGGCTTGGTCGGGGTGGGCCAGCAGGGCCCGGTGCAGAAGTAGTCCACGCCGGGGTCGGCGACGGCCGCGTCGACCTCGGACTCGGCATGCGTGGAGCGGCCGATCACCACAGCCTCGCCGATGACGGCGCGGGCGGCGGGCACCGGCAGATCTCCCTGGCCGAGGTGGAGGACGTCGGAGCCGATGGCATGCGCGACGTCGGCGCGGTCGTTCACGGCGAGGAGCTTGCCGTGGCGCCTGCAGGCGTCGGCGAACACCGCCAGGTGTTCCAGCTCCTCGGCCGCTTCCATGCCCTTGTCGCGCAGTTGCACGATGTCCACCCCGGAGGAGAGCACGGCGTCGAGGAACCCGGGAAGGTCGCCCTGACGCCTGCGGGCGTCCGTGCACAGATAGAGCCGGGCGTCGGACAGCAGCGCGCGAGCCGTGGACATGGCGCGGTTCCCCCTCGATACAGCGGTACTGAAGTTCGGTCTGTGCGGTGGTGCGGAGACGGCGGTACGGCGTGGCGCGGGGTGCCGGCCGTGCACAGCTGCACGGCCGGCACCCCGCGTGCGGTCGTCCCGGTCAGACGGCGAGCGCCTGGGCGCGGCGCTTCACCTCCGTGCCGCGGTTCTCGCTCAGCGCCTGGGCGGGCGTGCCCGGCAGGGTCGGGTCGGGGGTGAAGAGCCACTCCAGCATCTCTTCATCGGTGTAGCCGTCGTCCCTCAGGAGCGTCAGGGTGCCGGAGAGGCCCTTGACCACCTTGTCGCCGTCGATGAAGGCGGCAGGCACCTGGAGCGTCCGGTTCTCACCACGCCGTACGGCAATGAGCTGGCCCTCCTTGACCAGCTGCCGTACACGCGTCACCTCGATATCGAACATTTCCGCGATATCGGGCAGGTGGAGCCAGGCGGGGACGAGAGCATCGATCTTTGCGTCAATCTCGGTCACGGGACAAGCCTGCCATCCCGCGCCGACACTCGATACCCGGACTCAGCCCTTCAGGGCCTCGCGGACCACGTCGGCGACCCGGCAGGGGGTCCGCCGGTCGCCGGTGACCCAGCCGTGGGCGGTCTCCAGGGAGCGCGAGTAGCAGGCCCCGGCGTCCGTGGTGCCCCGGTACCTCTCGGCCGAGGTTCCGTCCGCCGCCCGGACGACGCCGCCGGTGCGGACGAGGCTGCCGGTCGCGTCCACGGTGTCGTCCGTGACCGCGTCCGTGTGCCAGCCGTGCCCGGGGCCCGTCCGGGAGGTGTCGACGAGCACCCGGCGCTGGGTGACGGCGGCCCGTAGGTCGTAGTTGTTGTAGTCGCCGTAGACCGGGATGTCCATGTCGACGTCGACGGGGTAGGACCAGGCGTGCCGCCGGACATCGGTGCGCCCGTCCGTCCCGGTCGTCACGGTGGTCACCCCGTGGTCACGCTGGTGCATCGTCTGCTGCTGTCCGGTCCGGGAGACCGTGTCCGTGTTGGTGTACGCGACGTCCTGCTCGACGGTGGTGCTGACCCGGCCCTTCGAGGTGAGGACGTACCCGGAGATCCGCCAGGACCGGGCGGCCGACACGGAGACCTCGGTGGAGCCGTCCTCGCGCGGGGTCCGGACGGTCCTCACCTCCGGGACGGAGCCGAGTGAATCGGTGGTGACCCGGCCGCCGGTGCGGGCCGCGTGCGCGTCCGTGCGCAGGAAGAGCGAACCGTCGACGGTCCAGCTGTCGGCCGCGCCGTACGGGGTGATGGCGACGGCGTGCGGCCTGCCGTCGGCGAGCTCCCCCGCGAAGGGGGTGAGGTCGACGTCGTACGCCTCGGTCCGGAACTGGTCGACGGCCGGCACCGGCCGCCACAGCGTCGGCACGATGCCGCCGGAGTAGACGACCGGGTACGGCTGGGCGAGGCCCGCGGGCCGCCCGTCCACCGCGACCTGCACCTCACGGTAGGGGCCGCCGCCGCAGAGGTAGTCGGGGGCGGTGGCCGCGAGGTCGTCGGGCACCGCGTCGAACCACTGCTCGTCGCATCCGCCGCCGCGTGCGTACACCTCCAGACGGGCGCCGGTCAGATTGCGCGGGAAGGTGACCGAGGTGCTGGTGGAGCCGCCCTTGCCGACGTTCATCCAGGGGGCGCCGGTGGAGCCGGTGTCGCCCAGGGGGACGATCCGGTCAGCCGTGGCGGCGGCCGGGTGACGCCTGTCGGCCTGGTAGTACGTGATCGTCAGTTTGACGCCGTACACACCGGTGTAGGTGTCGTTGACAACGTTGCCGAGCTCCAGCTGCAGCTTCTGCGGGTCCTTGAGGAGCGGCGCGAATTCGGTGATGTCCTTGGCGACGTGCCAGCTGACGCCGTCGTCGTCCGGCTCGGCCGTGCTGGTGCGGAAGACCTCCGCGCCGCCGACGAACACCGCGGCGAGCCGGTCGTACTGACGGCCCTTCACGTCGGCCGACCAGTCGAGGACGACCTTGTTCCAGGGGCCCTCGCAGCGGGCGGGCGGGGTGAGCGTGGTGGTGTACGGCGGCCCGCCGAGGGTGTTGCCGAAGTCGTGCTCGACGGCCGTCACCGCGCAGTGCCGGGTGTCCGGACGGGAGACCGGCGGCAGCGCGTCGACCGGGTCCTGGTAGTCGACGGCGGGATTGGAGCCGGGGATCGGGGCGGTGCCCGCGTACGCCGGGGCGGCGAGTGCGCCGCCGACGAGGGCGATCGAGGCCGAGGCCACGGCGATGCCGCGCAGCGCGCGGACCCATCGGTGCCGGAACATGTGCATCCCTTCGGGAGAACAACGATCCAAAAGATGCACAGTGCACCAGCATGGCCCGTCGCCCAAGGGCGGGTCCGCATGCCGGACCCCCACCGCGCCCCGGGCGAAGGGCTACTGACGGGTCGTGGACTTCAGCGGTACGGCGGGATCGGCGGCCCGTACCGGATCGATCCGCGCCCCCGACTCGATGAGCCTGCGGCCCTGGGCGAGGTCGCGCGGCCGTCCGACGGCGAGCACGGCGACCGGCGCGCCGTCGCGCAGCCACAGCACCGACCAGTCGGGATCGCCCGGGTCACCACGCCACAGCCGGGTGTCGGCGTCCGCATGATGGCCCGCGTACTGCACGAACCGGCCGAACTGCTCGGACCAGAAGTACGGCACGGGGTCGTACGCCGGCGGCGGCGGTGTCCCGGCCGCCCCGGCGGCGATGATGTTGGCCGCGGCCGTCCGCGGGCCCTGGAGGGCGTTGTCCCAGTGGTGGACGAGGAGCCGGCTGCCGTACCGGGCGGACGGGAAGGAGGCGCAGTCCCCCACGGCGTACACATCCGGCAGCGAGGTGCGCAGCGCGTCGTCCGCGGTCACCGATCCGTCC
Source organism: Streptomyces sp. NPDC058231 (assembly GCF_042882275.1). NCBI lineage: Bacteria > Bacillati > Actinomycetota > Actinomycetes > Kitasatosporales > Streptomycetaceae > Streptomyces > Streptomyces sp. NPDC058231. Next base: position 12,788 of record NZ_JBHVWN010000057.1, read on the forward strand.
GGCCCGAGCGCGATGCCGGAGCCGGCCAGCCAGCCGGTGGCGGGCCGGGCGCCGATTCCGACGACCACCGCTCCGGCCGCGAGCGTACGGCCGTCGGCGAGGATCACCCGGCCGGGCTCGACGCGCTCCACCCGGGTTCCGGTGAGGAGTTCGACCCCGCCCTCGGCGTACCAGCGGGTCATAGGGGCGGCGACCTCGGCGGGCAGAACGCCTGCGAGCGGCCGGTCGGCGGCCTCGACGACGGTCACCTCGCAGCCCGCGGTGCGGGCCGCGGTGGCGAATTCGGCCCCGATCCAGCCGGCGCCGACCACCACCACGGTGTGCTGCTCGCCGAGGACCGGCCGCAGCCGTGCGGCGTCGTCGAGGGTGCGCAGCAGATGGACGCCGGGCACCCCCTCGGAGCCGGGCAGCACCACCGGTTCCGCGCCGGTGGCGATGACCAGGGCGTCGTACGGGACCGGTCCCGCGAGGGTGTCCAGTTCGTGCGCGCCGGCCCGTACTCCGGTCACGTCCCGGCCCAGTTGCAGCTCGATGCCGAGCGCCTCGAAGTCGATGTCGAAGGCGGAGTCCTCGGCCTTGCCGAGCAGCACCGCCTTGGACAGTGGGGGCCGGTCGTAGGGCTGGTGCGGTTCGGCGCCGATCAGGGTGACCGGACCGGTGAAACCCTGTTCCCGCAGGGCCACCGCGGTCTGCACGCCGGCCATGCCCGCGCCCACGACGACGACGCGGTGCCCGGTCCGCGGCTCCGGCCGCTCTGTCTGCTGCTCGCTCACCGGTCCACCTTAAGCACCTGGCTTTCGGTCAGATGCGCGGTTGCTCCGCCACGCGCGCACCGCCGCCTCCCCGACCCGGCCCGGAGCCGGGCGGGCGACCGGCGGGAGGAACGGGGCCGCCGAGCGGACGGACCACCGCGGCCGCTCCCTTACCGGGCCGGAGGGGCGAGGTTTAGGGTGGCCACCGGAAGACACTCGCGGGAGCCCGGACGCACCGGGCTGAGAGGGAGGCTGGGCGGCCTCCGACCGTACGAACCTGATCCGGGTCATGCCGGCGAAGGGAGGGGCTGGACGCCCATGCGTTCCTCGGGGAACACCTCCGTACACGGATCCGACGTCCTCGTCGTCGGGGGCGGGATCATCGGCCTGGTGACCGCCTGGCGGGCGGCGCAGCGTGGTCTGCGCACCGCGGTCGCCGACCCCGATCCGGGCGGCGGGGCCGCTCGGGTCGCGGCCGGGATGCTGGCCGCCGTCACCGAACTCCACTACGGCGAACAGATGCTGCTCGGTCTCAATGTGGCCTCCGCAGCGCGCTATCCGGACTTCACGGCCGAGCTGGAGGCGGCCGCCGGCCAGGACATCGGCTTCCGGGCCTGCGGCACCCTGGCGGTCGCACTCGACGCCGACGACCGCGCCCATCTGCGGGAGCTGCACGCACTGCAGCAGCGCTCCGGGCTGGAGTCGGAGTGGCTCACCGGCCGCGAGTGCCGCCGCCTGGAGCCGATGCTGGCGCCCGGGGTGCGCGGCGGGCTGCGGGTCGACGGCGACCACCAGGTCGATCCCCGTCGGCTGGCCGCCGCACTGCTGACCGCGTGCGAGCGGGCCGGGGTCGCCTTCCACCGCGACTGGGTCCGGCGCCTGACGGTGCTGCGGGACCGGGCCGCCGGAGCCGTACTCGCGGCGGGTACGGAGCTCGCCGCCGACCAGGTCGTCCTCGCCGCGGGGAGCCTCAGCGGACAGCTCGCCGGGCTGCCGGACGAGGTCGTACCGCCGGTCCGGCCGGTGAAGGGGCAGGTGCTGCGGCTGACCGTGCCCGCCCCGTACGCGCCCTTCCTCACCCGCACCGTGCGGGCCGTGGTCCGGGGCAGCCATGTCTATCTCGTACCCCGCGAGAACGGCGAGCTCGTCGTCGGCGCGACCAGTGAGGAGATGGGCTGGGACACCACCGTCACCGCAGGCGGGGTGTACGAGCTGCTGCGCGACGCCCACGAGCTGGTGCCCGGGATCACCGAACTGCCGCTCACCGAGACCCGGGCCGGACTGCGCCCCGCCTCTCCCGACAACGCCCCGCTGCTCGGTCCGACCGCCCTGCCCGGCCTGCATCTCGCCACCGGCCACCACCGCAACGGCGTGCTGCTCACCCCCGTCACCGGTGACGTCATGGCGGAGCTGCTGACCACCGGGGAGCTGCCCGCCGTGGCCCGCCCCTTCGCCCCGGGACGGTTCGCCCCCGTCCCGCCCGCCGCCCCCGTATGTCAGGAGCAGCCCGCATGACCGACGCCCCCTCGCTCACCGTCTCGGTGAACGGTGACCCCCGTGCGATCGCCGCGGGCACCACTCTGGAGACCCTGATCGCGACCCTGACGGCGGCGTCCTCCGGCGTCGCCGCCGCCGTCAACGAGACCGTCGTCCCGCGCAGCCGGTGGTCGGCCGCCGCGCTCGCCGACGGCGACCGGATCGAAGTCCTCACCGCCGTCCAGGGGGGCTGACCATGTCAGACGATCTCTTCGCCCTCGGTGACACCGTCTTCGGCTCCCGGCTGATCATGGGCACGGGCGGGGCACCCAGCCTCGAGGTGCTCGAACGCTCCCTGACGGCGTCCGGCACCGAGCTGACGACCGTCGCGATGCGCCGCCTCGACCCGACCGTGCAGGGGTCGGTCCTCTCCGTCCTCGAACGTCTTTCCATCCGCGTCCTGCCGAACACGGCGGGCTGCTTCACCGCGGGCGAGGCCGTCCTCACCGCTCGGCTGGCCCGCGAGGCACTGGGCACCGACTGGATCAAGCTGGAGGTCGTGGCCGACGAGCGGACCCTGCTGCCCGACCCGATCGAGCTGCTGGACGCCGCGGAGGCCCTGGTGGACGACGGTTTCACGGTGCTGCCCTACACCAATGACGACCCGGTGCTCGCCCGGAAGCTGCAGGACGTGGGGTGCGCTGCGATCATGCCGCTCGGCTCCCCCATCGGCTCCGGGCTCGGCATCCGCAACCCGCACAACTTCCAGCTGATCGTCGAGCAGGCCCAGGTGCCGGTCATTCTCGACGCGGGCGCCGGAACCGCCTCGGACGCCGCCCTCGCGATGGAGCTGGGGTGCGCGGCGGTGATGCTGGCGTCGGCGGTGACCAGGGCGCAGGAGCCCGAGCTGATGGCGGCGGCGATGCGGCACGCGGTGGAGGGCGGGCGGCTCGCGTACCGTGCGGGCCGGATCCCGCGGCGCCACTTCGCGGAGGCCTCGTCCCCGGTGGCGGGGCGGGCGGTGCTGGATCCGGAGCGGCCGGCGTTCTGAGCCCGCGTACGCCCCCCGGAGCTCATGTCCCTGTCACGGCTCGGCTGCAGTACGGCCCCGGGATCGCCCCGGCCAGTCGGGCATGTCATCGGCGGCTCGTAGACTCGCTTGCGTGGATACGACCCTCCAGGACCCTTCCCCGGCCTTCGGCCGGGGAGACCCCATCGTCGGTCAGCTGCTCGACGGCCGTTACCGCGTCGATGCCCGCATCGCCGTGGGCGGGATGGCCACCGTCTACCGGGCCATGGACACCCGGCTCGACCGGGTGCTCGCCCTCAAGGTGATGCACCCGGCGCTCGCGACCGACGCCTCGTTCGTCGAGCGCTTCATCCGCGAGGCCAAGTCCGTGGCACGGCTCGCGCACCCCAATGTGGTCGCGGTGTTCGACCAGGGCGCCCAGGGGGCGTACGTCTACCTGGCGATGGAGTACGTCGCGGGCTGCACGCTGCGCGACGTCCTGCGTGAGCGCGGCGCCCTGCAGCCGCGGGCCGCGCTGGACATCCTGGAGCCGGTCCTGGCCGCGCTCGGCGCCGCGCACCTGGCGGGCTTCGTCCACCGCGACATGAAGCCGGAGAACGTCCTGATAGGGGACGACGGCCGGGTGAAGGTCGCGGACTTCGGTCTCGTACGTGCGGTCGGCGCGGTGACGAACACCACCGGAACCGTCCTGGGCACCGTCTCCTATCTCGCCCCCGAGCAGATCGAGCACGGCACGGCGGACACCCGCGTCGATGTGTACGCCTGCGGTGTCGTCCTGTACGAGATGCTGACGGGCACCAAGCCGCACACCGGTGACTCGCCCGCGCAGGTCATCTACCAGCACCTCAACGAGGACGTACCGCCCCCCTCGGCCACCGTTCCCGGGCTCGCGGCCGGGCTGGACGCACTGGTCGCGAGCGCCACCGCCCGCAACCCCGAGCTCCGGCCGTTCGACGCGGTGGCGCTGCTCGCCGATACCCGCGCCGCGCACGCCGGTCTCACCGACGCCCAGCTGGACGCCGTGCCCCCGCAGGCGCTCCCCGGGGCGGGCGCCGGGGACCGCACCGGCGGCGAGGACCGCACGAGCGTGATCCCCCGGGTGCTTCCGCCCGGCCAGGGCACCGCCCACCACACCAGCCGGCTGGAGATGCCCCCGCCGGAGCCGCCCCGGCAGGAGCGGCGCGGACCGCTGCGCAGGGGTCCGGGGCGCGGCATGCTCGCCGCGGTCGTCGCCGTGCTCCTGGTCCTGGGGGTCGGCGCCGGTGTCTGGTACATCAACTCGGGACAGTTCACCCGGGTCCCCTCGCTGCTCGGCCAGACGGAGCGGACGGCCAGGCAGCGGCTCTCGGACGCGGGGCTCGAACTCAAGCGGGTCAAGCACGCCTACAGCGACGAGGTCGAGCGCGGCAAGGTCGTCGGCAGCGATCCGAAGTCCGGCGCCCGGATCCGGGGCAACGGCTCGGTGACGATCACCGTCTCGCGCGGCCCGGAGATCGTGAAGGTGCCCGACCTCCGGGGCGTCGCGCTCGCCGCGGCCAGGCAGACGCTCAAGGAGCGGGGTCTGGTGGCCGGCATGGTCACCAGGGAGTTCAGCGAGGAGTTCGCGCGGGGCGACGTGATCAGGACGGACCCCGAAGCGGGCACCGGGCGCCACCCGGACTCCGCCGTCGCCCTGGTCGTCAGCAAGGGCAGTCCGGTCGATGTCCCCGACGTCACCGGGCTGTCGGTCCAGGACGCCACCGACGCACTGGACGGGGAGGGGCTGAAGGTCGAGGTGCTGCCCGGCCGGGTCAGCTCCCCGGAGGCCGAGGGCGACATCGCCCGGCAGTCCCCGGGCCAGGGTGCGCAGGTCGCCGAGGGCGACACCGTCACACTCACGGTCTCCAAGGGCCCGCGGATGATCGATGTGCCGGATGTCACCGGCAAGGACGTCGACGAGGCGACACGCCTGCTGAAGGCCGCCGGCTTCGAGGTCAAGGTCGACCGCCCGTTCCTCTCCTTCAGCGACGAGATCGCCGACCAGTCCGTCGACGGCGGCGACCGGGCCCCCGAGGGCAGCACCATCACCATCAAGACCAAGGGACTCTAGATTCACATGCGTAATCCGGTCGGTGGCCATGTCCCCGTGGCCGGCGGCCTTGCCAGGGCCGGCCTGTCCTACGCCCGCGAAATGGGGGCGGAGACCGTCCAGGTGTTCGTCACCAACCCGCGCGGCTGGGCGACCCCGAAGGGGAACCCGGCGCAGGACGAACAGTTCCGCGCCGAGTGCGCCGCCCGGTCGATACCGGCGTACGTCCACGCCCCGTACCTGATCAACTTCGGCTCGCACACCGAGGCCACCGTCGAGAGGTCCGTGGACTCGTTGCGCCACTCCCTGCGCCGCGCCCGGGAGATCGGTGCCCTGGGCGTCGTGGTGCACACCGGCTCGGCGACCGGCGGCCGGCCCCGCTCGGAGGCCCTGGCGCAGGTCCGCACACACATGCGGCCGCTCCTGGACGAGCTGACGCACGAGGACGACCCGTATCTGCTGCTGGAGTCGACCGCCGGGCAGGGGTTCTCGCTCTGCTCGCGCACCTGGGACTTCGGTCCGTACTTCGAGGCGCTGGACGCCCATCCCAAGCTCGGCATCTGCCTCGACACCTGCCACATCTACGCGGCCGGCCACGATCTGGCCGGGCCGGCCGGCATGCAGCAGACCCTGGACCTGCTGGTGGACACGGTCGGCGAGGGGCGGCTGAAGCTGATCCACGCCAATGACTCCAAGGACGTGGTGGGCGCGCACAAGGACCGGCACGAGAACATCGGCGCCGGGCACATCGGCGAGGAGCCCTTCCAGGTGCTGTTCTCGCACCCGGCGACGGCGGGGGTGCCGCTGGTCATCGAGACGCCGGGCGGCAAGGAGGGCCACGCCGCGGACGTGGCGCGGCTGAAGGCGCTGCGCGACCGGGCCTGAACAGCTTGGGGACGCGACACCCCTGAGGGGTACACCGCTGCCGATCGGCCGCGGCAGGGGGCACCGGGGCGACGCACCGAGAGCGGCACCGGGGTGGTGCCGCGCCGGAGCCGCAGGTCAGAGTTCGGGGCCGTCCCCGGGCTCCTCCTGGTAGGAGTAGCGCTGCTCGCGCCACGGGTCACCGACGTTGTGGTAGCCGCGCTCCTCCCAGAAGCCCCGGCGATCGGCCGTCATGTACTCGATACCCCGGACCCACTTGGGCCCCTTCCAGGCGTACAGATGCGGTACGACCAGACGGAGCGGGAATCCGTGCTCGGCGGTGAGCAGCTCACCGCCCTTGTGGGTGGCGAAGAGCGTGCGGTCCGAGGTGAAGTCGGCGAGCCTCAGGTTCGAGCTGAAGCCGTACTCGGCCCAGACCATCACGTGCGTGACCTGGGGCGCGGGGGGTGCGAGCGCCACGATCTCACGGGCGAGCACCCCGCCCCACTCGGCGCCGAGCATGCTGAATTTCGTGACGCAGTGAAGGTCGGCCACGACCGAGGAGAACGGCAGGGCGGAGAATTCCTGATGGTTCCAGCAGTGCTTCTCACCGTCCGCCGTGGCCCCGAAGACACGGAACTCCCAGCGTTCGGGCCTGAACTTGGGGACGGGCCCGTAATGGGTGACCGGCCAGCCACGCTGCAGTCGCTGTCCCGGCGGAAGCTCGGACTGCTCTGATTCGCGGTATTCCCGGCTTTCCGGCTGACCCATGCCTCCATGGTGACAGACAGGCAGGGGTGGTCATGACCAGGGCAGGTGCCTATTCGGGCAACTCGCACTAAGCCTGTACTTACTGGACGGCCGGATGGTGCGGTGCGAGGATGCGGCCAACTTGCCCAGTTCACCGGTGGAAGGAGCCTCTGCGATGCAGGGCGACCCCGAGGTCATTGAGTTCCTGAACGAACAGCTGACCGCCGAATTGACTGCCATCAATCAGTACTTCCTGCACGCGAAGATGCAGGAGAACTTCGGCTGGACGAAGCTCGCGAAGTACACCCGCGCCGAGTCGTTCGACGAGATGAAGCATGCCGAGATCCTGACGGACCGAATTCTCTTTCTCGACGGACTCCCCAACTACCAGCGGCTCTTCCATGTACGCGTAGGGCAGACCGTCACCGAGATGTTCCAGGCCGACCGCCAGGTCGAGGTGGAGGCGATCGACCGACTCAAGCGCGGTATCGACCTCATGCGCGCGAAGGGCGACATCACGTCCGCGAACATCTTCGAGTCGATCCTGGAGGACGAGGAGCACCACATCGACTACCTCGACACCCAGCTGGAACTGATCGAGAAGCTCGGCGAGCCGCTCTACATCGCGCAGCTGATCGAGCAGCCGGAGAGCTGAGTCCGGGAGGACCCGGTCCGGAAGCGCCTGACTCAGGCCGCGTCAGGGAGCCGGACGGCCGGGGCCGGACCGGAGGCCATGGCCGGGAGTCTGCCGGGCGCGATGCCCGGTTCGACGCCGGGCCCGGAGGCCCGGTCGATGCCGGCATCGAGGTCCTGCTGCTGATCGAGCAGCTCACGCCTCGCGCACGCGCCGCGGCCGAGCATCGCCTGGATCCTGCGGACGCAGCCGCCGCAGTCGGTCCCCGCCTTGCAGGCGTTGGCGATCTGGCGGGGGGTGCACGCCCCGGCGTCCGCATGGTCCTTCACCTGCTGTTCCGTGATGCCGAAACACGAGCAGACGTACATGCGGTTCACCTCCCGGCGCGACGGATCGGGTATGCGGCCCCGTTGGTGAGGCTAACCTAACCTTACCCGGCGCCCGCGCCCCGTAAAGCCCCGGAACGGACTGTGGGGCACGGATCACATCGATCCGTGCCCCGCAGTCGTGCGCGCGCCACCCACGGTGGCGGTGCGGCTACTGGTCGCGGTACATCTCGGCGACCAGGAACGCCAGGTCGAGCGACTGGCTGCGGTTGAGGCGCGGGTCGCAGGCCGTCTCGTAACGCTGGTGCAGGTCGTCCACGAGGATCTCGTGGCCGCCGCCGACGCACTCGGTCACGTCGTCGCCGGTCAGCTCGACGTGGATGCCGCCGGGGTGCGTCCCGAGGCCCTTGTGCACCTCGAAGAAGCCCTTGACCTCGTCCAGGACGTCGTCGAAGCGGCGGGTCTTGTGCCCGGAGGCGGCCTCGAAGGTGTTGCCGTGCATCGGGTCGGTGACCCAGGCGACGACCGCACCGGAGGCGGTGACCTTCTCGACCAGCGCGGGGAGCTTGTCGCGGACCTTGTCGGCGCCCATCCGGACGATGAAGGTCAGCCGGCCGGGCTCGCGCTCCGGGTCCAGGCGGTCGATGTAGCCGAGCGCCTCCTCGACGGTGGTCGTCGGGCCGAGCTTGATGCCGATGGGGTTACGGATCTTCGAGGCGAACTCGATGTGCGCGCCGTCCATCTGGCGGGTGCGCTCACCGATCCAGACCATGTGGCCGGAGGTGTCGTACAGCTGGCCGGTGCGCGAGTCGGTGCGGGTCAGCGCCGACTCGTAGTCCAGCAGCAGTCCCTCGTGCGAGGAGTAGAACTCGACCGCCTTGAACTCGGCCGGGTCGGTGCCGCACGCCTTCATGAAGTTCAGCGCGTTGTCGATCTCGCGGGCCAGCGCCTCGTAGCGCTGACCGGACGGGGACGACTTCACGAAGTCCTGGTTCCAGGCGTGCACCTGGCGCAGGTCGGCGTAGCCGCCGGTGGTGAAGGCGCGGACCAGGTTCAGCGTGGAAGCGGATGCGTGGTACATCTGCTTCAGCCGGTCCGGGTCCGGGATGCGGGCTTCCTCGGTGAAGGCGAACCCGTTGACGGAGTCGCCGCGGTAGGTCGGCAGGGTCACGCCGTCGCGCGTCTCCGTCGACTTGGAGCGCGGCTTGGAGTACTGGCCGGCGATCCGGCCGACCTTGACGACGGGCACGGAGGCCGCGTAGGTCAGGACGGCGCTCATCTGGAGCAGCGTCTTCAGCTTGGCACGGATGTGGTCGGCCGAAACGGCGTCGAAGGCCTCGGCACAGTCGCCGCCCTGCAGCAGGAACGCCTCGCCCTTGGCGACGGCTCCCATGCGGGCGCGCAGCTGGTCGCACTCGCCCGCGAAGACGAGCGGCGGATACGACGCGAGGTCCGCGAGTACATCGCGCAGAGCCTCGGCATCGGGGTACTCGGGCTGCTGCGCCGCGGGAAGGTCTCGCCAGGTGTTGCCACCGGCGACGGAGGTATTGGCGTTCACGGTCACATCCACAACATTACGGGGTCCTCGGGGGCGTCCATCCGCGCGCTCAACAGTTGAGACGCGCGCTCGGATGACCCTGAGGTCCGCTAGGGTACGGATCATGTTCGCGCAGACGCACCAGAACTGGTGGTGGACCGCTCATCCGGCGGCCCACTGATTGATCGCGCGACAGACCACGCGAAGGCCGCCCGAGGGGCGGCCTTCTCTGCGTGTCGGGAGCCGTTCCTCCATCCGGAAGGAACCACACCCATGCTCCCTCGCACCGAATCCGTCCTGTCCAGACTGGTCCGGGACGACTGCCCGCCGTTCGCCCTGCTGCGCAGGCGGACCCCAGGCCTCGACCACGACACCGTCGAGGTGCTGATCGGCCGGGTCCGGGAGGCGGACCGGCTCGCCGCCCTCCCGGTCGGCCCGCTGCCCTCGCTCGCCCTGGTGCCGTTCCGGCAGATCGCCGAGCGCGGTTTCGAGGTCCGCGACGACGGGACGCCGCTGTCCGTGCTGGTCGCGGACGAGGTGCACGAGCTGCCGCTGGACGAGGTGCTCGCCGCGCTCCCCTCCCATGACGTACGGGTCGATGCCGGCGCCTTCGACGTCCCCGACGAGAAGTACGCGGAGATCGTGCGGCGGGTCGTCGAGGACGAGATCGGGCAGGGCGAGGGGGCGAACTTCGTCATCCGGCGGACCTTCGAGGGCGAGATCCCGGGGTTCGGGCGCTCCGATGCGCTGGCGCTGTTCCGCCGGCTGCTGGCCGGGGAGCGGGGGGCGTACTGGACGTTCGTCGTGCACACGGGGGACAGCGGGTCCGCGGGATCCGCCACGGGAGGGCGGACGCTCGTCGGCGCCAGCCCGGAGGTGCATGTGCGGATGTCCGGCGGGACGGTCGTGATGAACCCGATCAGCGGTACGTACCGCTACCCCGCCGAGGGGCCGACCGCCGAGAGCCTGCTGGCCTTCCTCGGCGACCGCAAGGAGACCGAGGAGCTCTCCATGGTGGTCGACGAGGAACTGAAGATGATGTGCACCGTCGGCGACATGGGCGGCGTGGTGGTCGGGCCGCGGCTCAAGGAGATGGCGCACCTCGCGCACACGGAGTACGAGCTGCGCGGGCGCTCCTCACTGGATGTGCGGGAGGTGCTGCGGGAGACCATGTTCGCGGCGACCGTGACCGGCTCGCCGGTGCAGAACGCCTGCCGGGTCATCGGACGGTACGAGTCCGGTGGCCGCGGCTACTACGCGGGCGCGCTGGCCCTGCTGCGGGAGGAGCCGGGCGGCGCGCAGACGCTGGACTCGCCGATCCTGATCCGTACCGCCGACATCTCGGCCGGCGGACGGCTGCGGGTGCCCGTCGGGGCGACGCTGGTGCGCCACTCCGATCCGGCGGGCGAGGTCGCCGAGACCCATGCGAAGGCGGCCGGGGTACTGGCGGCGCTGGGCGTGCGGCCCGGGCGCCCGCGCGGCGAGGCGACACGCCCGCGGCTGGCCGGCGAACCGCGGGTGCGGGCGGCGCTGGACGCCCGGCGGGACGGGCTCGCGCCGTTCTGGCTGCGGATGCAGGAGCGCACCCGGGAGCTCTCCGGCCACGCGCTGGTGATCGACGGCGAGGACACCTTCACCGCCATGCTGGCGCACCTGCTGCGCACCTCGGGGCTCGACGTGTCGGTGCACCGCTACGACGAGCCGGGGCTGCGCGGGACCGTGCGGGCGCATGCGGGCCCGGTCGTGCTCGGCCCCGGTCCCGGGAATCCGGCCGACACCGCCGATCCGAAGATGCGGCTGCTGCGCGGGTTCGCCGCGGAGCTGCTCCGGGAGCACCGGCACGGGCTGCTGGGGGTCTGCCTCGGCCACGAGCTGATCGCGGCGGAGCTGGGGCTGGAAATCGTCCGCAAGACCGTGCCGCACCAGGGCGCGCAGACCCGGATCGAGCTGTTCGGGCGCCCGGAGACGGTCGGGTTCTACAACAGTTTCACCGCTCGCTGCGACGACGACACGGTCGCCGAGCTGGCCGCGCACTCCATCGAGGCGAGCCGGGACGAGGCGACCGGGGAGCTGCACGCGCTGCGCGGGGAGGGTTTCGCCTCGGTGCAGTTCCACCCCGAGTCGGTGCTGACGCTGCGCGGCGCGCCGATCGTCGCCGAACTGCTGGCGGGGCTGCCCGTGCGCGGCTGACCGGGGGCCCCGGCGGGGTCCCGGAACCGCCGGGGCGGTTCCGGGACCTCAGCCGCCGGGGAGCGTGGGGACGAGCACGTTGTCGCTGCGGCGGCGGGCCAGGTAGTCGGCGACGTTCTGCACGGTGGCGTCGATGATCTGCCCCACGGCGTCCTCGGTGTAGTACGCCTGGTGCGAGGTGACGATGACGTTCGGGAAGGTGACGAGCCTGGCCAGGGTGTCGTCGTCGACGACCTCCAGGGACTTGTCGAGGAAGAAGAGCCCGGCCTCCTCCTCGTACACGTCGAGTCCGACGCCGGTGAAGCGGCCCGCCCGCAATTCGGCGACCAGGGCCGCGGTGTCGATCAGTCCGCCGCGGCTGGAGTTGATCAGGATCACGTCGTCCTTCATCGCGGCCAGGGCGTCCTTGCCGATGATGCGGCTGGTCTCGGGCAGCAGCGGGACGTGAAGGCTGATCAGGTCGGACTCGGCGAGGAGCTGTTCCTTCTCGACATAGGTCATGCCGAGCTCCGCACAGGCGGGGTTCTCGGTCACGTCCCAGCCGAGCAGCTTCATCCCGAAGCCGTGGGCGATACGGGTGAAGGCCTCGCCGATCTTTCCTGTTCCGATCACCCCGGCCGTGCGGCCGTGCATGTCCCGGCCGAGCAGGCCGTCGAGGCGGAAGTCGAAGTCACGGGTGCGGCCGGCGGCGCGGATGACGCGCCGGTTGACCGCCATGGCGAGCGTCCAGGCGAACTCGGCGACCGAGTACGGCGAGTAGTACGAGACGCGGGCGACCCGCAGGGCGAGGCGTTCGGCGACTTCGAGATCGATGTTGTTGAAGCCGGTGGAGCGCTGGGCGATCATCTGCGTGCCGCCCGTCGCGAGGGTCTGCAGGACGCTGCCGCTCAGATCGGCGTTGACGCTGGTGGTGATGATCTCGTACCCGGTCGCGATGGGCGCGGTGTCCCGGTCGAGGAAGACGTCGAGGCAACGGACCTCGTGCTGTCCGGCGAAGGCCTTCTCCAGCAGTGGCTTCTCGTCGGACTGCACACCGAATGCCAGGATTTCCACGATTCCTCCCGATAAGCAGGGGTACGGGGCGGACAGTCGCGAATATACGGCCCGCACCCCTGCCCCGCCGTTCAGCCGAAGAAGACCCCGGCCTCCGCGTAGAGCGCCGGGTCGACCGTCTTGAGCCGGGCGGTCGCCTCGGCGATCGGCACCCTCACGATGTCCGTGCCGCGCAGGGCGACCATCACGCCGAAGTCGCCGTCCCGGACCGCCTCGATGGCGTGCAGCCCGAAGCGGGTGGCCAGCCAGCGGTCGAAGGCGCTGGGGGTGCCGCCGCGCTGGACATGGCCGAGAACGGTGGTCCTGGCTTCCTTCCCCGTGCGCTGCTCGATCTCCTTGGCCAGCCATTCACCGACGCCGGAGAGCCGGACGTGCCCGAAGGAGTCGTGCGACCCGTCCTTGAGGATCATCTCCCCGTGCGCGGGCATGGCGCCTTCGGCGGCCACCACGATCGGGGCGTAGCTGGCACCGAAACGGGAGGTGACCCAGGCGCAGACCTGGTCGATGTCGAAGCGCTGCTCCGGAATGAGGATGACGTTCGCGCCGCCCGCCAGCCCGGAGTGGAGGGCGATCCAGCCGGCGTGGCGGCCCATCACCTCGACGACGAGGACCCGCATATGGGACTCGGCGGTCGTGTGCAGGCGGTCGATGGCCTCGGTGGCGATGCCGACCGCCGTGTCGAAGCCGAAGGTGTAGTCGGTGGCGGAGAGATCGTTGTCGATGGTCTTGGGGACGCCGACGCACGGGATGCCGTACTCGTCGGACAGGACCGCCGCCACCCCGAGGGTGTCCTCGCCACCGACGGTGACGAGCGCGTCGACCTCGCATTTGGCGAGGTTGTCCCTGATCCGGCGGACGCCGTCCGTCGCGTTGAGGGGATTGGTGCGCGAGGAGCCGAGGATGGTGCCGCCCCGCGGCAGGATGCCGCGCACCGCCGGAATGGAGAGCGGGACGGTCTCCCCCTCCAGCGGGCCGCGCCAGCCGTCCCGGAAGCCGATGAAGTCGTAGCCGTACTCCTGCACGCCCTTGCGGACGATGGCGCGGATGACCGCGTTGAGCCCGGGGCAGTCGCCGCCCCCGGTCAGTACTCCGACCCGCATGGAAGCATCCCTTCGCCGAAGTGAGCTCTCTGTCGACCACGCTAATGGTGATCCAGGTCACTTCGGGATGGGTCGGATGGTCAATTCACTTGCAATAAAGCCTGGTTGATCCAGAACCGGGCAGCCGTCGGGGCTGTTCCCCCGGCTGCCCCGCGGACCGTGCCGCGGCCCCGCCGGGCTCAGACGTCGTCGAGGCCGCGCTCGATCGCGTACCGCACCAGCTCCACCCTGTTGTGCAGCTGCAGCTTTCCCAGGGTGTTCTGGACGTGGTTCTGGACGGTGCGGTGCGAGATGACCAGCCGCTCGGCGATCTGCTTGTACGAGAGTCCCTTGGCGACCAGCCGCAGCACCTCGGTCTCCCGCTCCGTCAGCTGCGGTGCCTTCGGCTCGTCGGACGCCGCCGGTGCCGGCTCGGAGGCCAGCCTGCGGTACTCCCCCAGCACCAGTCCGGCGAGGCCCGGGGTGAAGACCGGGTCGCCGGTGGCGGTGCTCCGCACGGCCTCGGTCAGCTCCTGGGTGCTGGCCGACTTGAGCAGATAGCCGGTGGCGCCGGACTTCACGGCCTCCAGCACGTCGGCGTGTTCGCCGCTCGCGGACAGCACCAGCACCCGCAGGCCCGGGTGGGACCCGACGAGTTCCTTGCAGACCTGGACACCGGGCATCCCCGGCAGGTTGAGGTCGAGCACCAGGACGTCGGGGGTGGCGGCCTTCGCCCGGCGCACGGCCTGCGGGCCGTCACCCGCCGTCGCCACCACGTCGAAGCCGGACTCGGCGAGGTCGCGGGCGACGGCGTCGCGCCACATCGGGTGGTCGTCGACGACCATGACCCTGATGGCCCGCTCCTCGGCACCCCGCGCGGTACTGCCGGTGTTCTCCGTACTCATCGGCCGGATCCTGCCTTCCCCCGTGAAACCTTCGGAACCTTCAACTCGACCTCGGTGCCCTGGCCCGGCACCGAGATCAACTCCGCCGTACCGCCCAGGTCGCGCAGCCGGCCGCGGATCGACAGGGCGACGCCCATCCGTCCCTCCCCCTCCGCCTGGGCCAGCCTCCCCGCCGGGATACCGGGGCCGTCGTCCCGGACCGTGACGATCACTTCGTCCGGCCAGTCCTCGACGAGTATCCATGCCTGGGCCTCCTGACCGGCGTGCACCCGGACATTGTCCAGGGCGGCGCCGACGGCGGCGGCGAGCTCCCGCGCGGCCGTCGGATCGAGCAGCACCGGAGCGCCGGGCTCCGCGAAGCTGATCCGGGAGCAGGCGTGCGGGGCCAGCAGGGCGCGCAGATCGCAGTCGGAGGAGCCCGGCCCTTCCCCCTCCTCGTCGTCGACCTCGACCGTACGGACCACCGCGCCTTCGGAGGCGTCCTCGGAGACCCGGGTGGTGGGCACCAGGCCGCTGGAGACGAGAGTGCGCAGGGCGACCTCCTGCTCCCCGGCCATGCGGCCCAGTTCGGCGGCCTCACCGCCGAGCGCCGTGCCGCGGCGCTGCACCATCGCAAGGACCTGGAGCACGCTGTCGTGGATGCCGCGGGCCAGCCGCTCCCGCTCCCGGGTCGCCGCCTCGATCTCCAGGGCGCGGGCCAGGGTGCGTTCGCTGGCGCGGGCGACCTCGACGACGTACCCGATGGCGATGGAGGCGACCCAGACCAGCAGGACGTTGTGGAAGGTGTCCCGGTTGGGCTGGCCGCGCTCCATGATGTTGGCGACGGCGACGAAGGTCGAGGCGAACGCCGCCCAGCGCCAGCCGCCCTTGATCGCGAACGCCAGGACGGAGCCCGCGGTCCAGATGGACGGGAGGGTGGGGCCGTCGATGTGCTGGGCGTCGAGGTCGGCGAGCGGGGTGAGCAGGATGCCGGTCAGGGCGACGACGAGATCGGCGCCGAGGAAGCGCTTGGTGCAGCTCACGGCGCCCGCGACCTTCGGGAGTGTGACGAGCGTCCAGGCGGCCAGGAAGGCCAGGAAGGCGAAGGCCACCGAGGGCCGCTCGAAGTCGTGCCGGCCGAAGACGGCCAGCAGGGTCGCGTAGACCATCGTCAGGATCCGGTACGCCGTCAGCGCACGCCACAGCGGCTGCTCGACCGACATCCGTACGACCCGCTCACGCCTGGCCATGTCCCCCACCCCCCGGACGGACGCCGGCGCGGTGTCTGCGCGCCGGACCGTTCCGTCACCCGTGCGTACCGGGCTCCGTGCCCGTGTGCTTCGCTTCCTCCGCGCGGTGCTTCGCCTCGTCCGCGATCCGGCGCTTGGCCGCGGTCGCGTAGATGTCGACGTACTCCTGCCCGGAGAGCTTCATGATCTCGTACATCACCTCGTCGGTGACCGAGCGGAGGATGAACCGGTCGCCCTCCATGCCGTGGTACCGGCTGAAGTCCAGCGGTGTGCCGATCCTGATCCCCGGGCGCATGAGCTTGGGCATCACCTGGCCCGGCGGCTGGATCTTCTCCGTGTCGATCATGGCCACGGGGATGACCGGCGCCCCGGTCGCCAGCGCCACCCGGGCCAGGCCGCCGGGCTTGCCGCGGTAGAGCCGGCCGTCCGGGGAACGGGTGCCCTCCGGGTAGATGCCGAAGAGTCCGCCGCTCTCGATGACTTCGATACCGGCCTTGATGGCCGCCTCCCCGGCGCCGCGGGCCCCGGAGCGGTCCACCGGGACCTGGCCGACGCCCTTGAAGAAGGCCGCGGTGAGTTTGCCCTTCACGCCGGGCGCGGTGAAGTACTCCGACTTCGCGATGAAGGTGACCTTGCGGTCCAGGACAGCAGGCAGGAAGAACGAGTCGGAGAACGACAGATGGTTGCTCGCGAGGATCGCAGGCCCCTGTGCGGGGATGTTCTCCAGGCCCTCCACCCACGGCCTGAAGGCGAGCTTCAAGGACCCGCCGATGGAGAACTTCATTGCGCCGTAGATCAACTCGGGTCCCTCCTGTGTGCTGTCGACTGACCATAACCCGTACGACTGCGGCTGCTCCTGCCCGGCGCGGGCCGGAAGCGCCGCTGCGACCTGTGACGGCCCTGGTCGGTGTCGGCCCGGTCGCGTACGGTGAAGTAATCCTCTTGCACTCCCCCTTTCGCTCCCCTTCGAGCCTCACGAACAGGAGACCCCGGTGCCGGTCCTTCCTGGAGCCGAGCCGTTCCGCCACGAGGGCGGAGAGGTCGGCGTCCTCCTCTGTCACGGATTCACCGGTTCCCCTCAGTCGCTGCGCCCCTGGGCCGAGCATCTGGCCGCGCGCGGACTGACGGTCTCGCTGCCGCTGCTGCCCGGGCACGGCACCCGCTGGGAGGACATGCAGGTCACGGGCTGGCAGGACTGGTACGCGGAGGTGGACCGGGAGCTGCGGGCCCTGTCGCAGCGGTGCAGCCAGGTCTTCGTCTTCGGGCTGTCCATGGGCGGCGCGCTGGCGCTGCGGCTGGCGGCGAAGCACGGGAACGCGATCAGCGGCCTGGTGCTCGTCAACCCGGGCAACAAGGTCCACGGGCTCGCGGCGCACGCGCTGCCGGTCGTCCGCCACCTGCTGCCGTCCACGAAGGGCGTGGCGAACGACATCGCGCGGGAGGGTTCCGTCGAGATCGGCTACGACCGCGTGCCGCTGCACGCGGCGCACTCGCTGCGGAACTTCTTCCGGCTGGTCGACGCCGAGCTGCCGCAGGTCACCCAGCCGCTCCTGCTGCTGCACAGCCCGCAGGACCATGTGGTGCCGCCCGCCGACTCGGCGCGGATCCTCAGCCGGGTGTCGTCCACGGACGTCGAGGAGATCCTGCTGGAACAGAGCTACCACGTCGCGACGTTGGACCACGATGCGGAGCGGATCTTCGACGAGAGTTATTCGTTCATCGGCCGCCTCGCTCCGAGCGTCGGGAAGAAGGGGAGCACGTCAGGTGGCTGAGCACGACGCGGAGCGCGCGGGCAGCGAGGAGGAGCGCGAACCGCGCCCCACCGAGGGAACGGCCGTGCCCGACGAGGGCGCCGGTGCGCAGAGCGCCGCCGCGGGCCCCGGCGAGGGCGGGGCTCTCGACGAGGAGGCCGCCTGGGAGGCGATCGTCGCCGGGTACGGCGAGGAGCCGCCGGACCCGCCGGGCGCCAAGCCGTTCAAGTCGGTGGACGACCTCGCACTTCTGGACGACAGCCAGCGCAATGTCCTGGAGCCGGAGAAGGGCGCCGGTGAACAGGGTCCTCCGAAGCCGCCGGAGAAGCCGCTCGGCAGCTCGGTCGTCTTCGCCCCCGGCGTCGGCGGTCCACGCGACTACGAGCCGGCGGACGACGACACGGACGACGGCGACGAGGGACACTTCGTCCCGCCGGAGCCACCGCCGCTGCCGGAGGCCGATGTCACGGCGAAGTTCGCCTGGCTCGCGGTGGTCGGCGGACCGGTGCTGCTGCTGATCGCCGTGGTGCTCGGGTGGGAGATGACGTGGTGGCTGACGACGGTCTGCATCGGCGGCTTCCTGGGCGGTTTCGCCACCCTGGTGGCACGGATGCAGCACGACGACGAGGACGATGACGATCCCGGGCGCGGCGCGGTCGTCTGACCGGGCTCCCGGGATCAGTCCCGTTCGGCGCGAGGCGCCGTGGCGGGCACCCGGAGCGCGGCCAGCACCGGCAGGTGGTCGGTGGCCGCGCGCAGGTCGGACTCGGTGATGCCCGGCAGTCCGGCCGGGACCCCGCAGCCGAGGACTTCGATGCCCCCGGTCGCGAAGACCGCGTCGATACGCAGGCTCGGATCGTGGGCCGGGAAGGTGGCTTCGCCGCCCCGGGGCCGGGCCGCCCAGCAGTCCTGGAGCCGCCCGGCCAGCAGCCGGAAGGCCTTCCCCTCCGGTGCGTCGTTGAGGTCGCCGGCCGCGATGGCGTGCTCGGCCCCCATGGCGTCCAGCCGGTCGAGCAGCGCGTCGGCCTGGGCCAGGCGTTCGTCGTGCCGCAGGCTCAGGTGGCAGCTCAGCAGGGCGATCCGGGTGCCCGCGATCCGTACCACCGCGGTGGCGAAGCCTCTGCGGTGCAGCCCCGGGGTGCGCGGCAGCAGCAGGTCCTCCGTGTGCTCCACGGCGGCGCGCAGCGAGCAGAGCAGCAGCGGTCCGGCCGCGGTGGCGCCGCCGGAGAGGACCACCAGGTCGGTGTGGGCGGCGAGCCAGGCGGCACGCTTGCGCCAGCGGAAGAAGCGCGGGGCCTCCTGGACGAAGACCAGATCGGGTGCGCAGGCGCGGATGACGCGGGTGAGTGCCTCGCGGTCGTCACGCATCGACCGGATGTTGTAGCTGAGCACTCTGATGACCGCCGAACCGTCCGGCTCGGTACGGGAGTCGGGCAGTTCCGTCATGACCATACGGCCCACGATACGACGGACGCCCGCCGCTCCCCGAGAGGGCGCGACGGGCGTCCGGTGATGTCCGTGACCGAGTGGCTCAGCCCTGGCGGGCCAGGTCCGCCGCACCCACCAGCCCGGCCTTGCCGCCCAGTTGGGCCGCGAGCACCTGGGCGTGCGGGCGCCATTCGCCGCCGATCAGCCAGCGCCGGAACGACTTGCGGATCGGGTCGAGGACGAGCTCGCCCTCGTCCGAGACGCCGCCGCCGACGATGAAAGCGGACGGGTCGAAGAGCGAGGCGAGGTCGGCGAGTCCGGCGCCGGCCCAGCGGGCCAGCTCGCGGAACGAGTCGACGGCCACCGGGCAGCCCTGGCGGGCGGCCTGGCTGATGTGCTTGCCCTCGATGCCGTCGACCGTGCCGTCGCCGAGCGCCAGCAGGATCGTGGCGTTCTCCGGTGTGGCGTTGGCGCGCTGCTTCGCGTACCGGACGAGCGCCCGGCCGGATGCGTACTGCTCCCAGCAGCCCTGGCTGCCGCAGCCGCAGAGCAGACCGTCCGGGACGACCCGGATGTGGCCGAATTCGGCGGCCACACCGAAGCGCCCGCGGCGCAGTTTGTTGCCGATGATGATGCCGCCGCCCAGACCGGTGCCGAGCGTGATGCAGATGACGTCGTCGTGGCCCTGGCCGGCGCCGAAGCGGTACTCGCCCCAGGCCGCCGCGTTGGCGTCGTTCTCGACGACGACCGGAAGGCCGACGCGCTGTTCGACCTTGTCCTTCAGCGGCTCGTGCCGCCAGTTGATGTTCGGCGCGAAAAGCACCGTGGCCCGCTTGTCGTCGACATATCCTGCAGCGCCGATGCCGACCGCTTCGACCTCGTGGCCCTCGCTGGCGCCGGACACTGCCGCCGCGATCGCGTCCACGATGCCTTCAGCCGTCGGCGGGGTCGGCACCTTGAACATCGAGAGGATCCGGCCCTCTTCGTCGACCACTCCAGCCGCGATCTTCGTGCCGCCGATATCGACGCCGATGGTGAGTCCCATGAATCCCTCAGTTTCGGTCGAGCCCCGCTATGGCCAACCGTACCCGAGCGCCGCTCCCCGCCCTATCGGTGCCGGTCAGTCCAGGTCGATGTGTTCGCCCGGTCCGGTGCCCCCGTCCCGGGGGTCGTCGGGGTCGCCGGCCTTCTCCGTGGCGCCGGCGGGGTCCCCGGCGCCCTGGGTCCAGCGGCGCTCCTGGCCCTCGACGGCGGATCGGTAGGCGGCGAGGAGTTCGCTGCCGGCCGCGGCGATGTGGTCGAAGACGTCCGGATTGCGTTCGATGACCGGCTCGACAGCGGCCTTCGCCTGCTTGATCACCTGCTGCACGGCGCCCTGGGCGGCCCCGCCGAACAGCGGCGACTGCAGGGAGGCGACCTTGTCGGCCACGGCGTCGACCAGTTTCCGCAGCTCCTCGGCCGCGGAGCCGGCCGGCGGGCCGTACCGGGCACGGCGGCGGGCCTTCTCGGCATCGAGATCCTCGGCGCAGGCCTTCGCCCACGCGTCCTCGTCGACGGGGCGATCGGTGGCTTCGCTCATGGCGGTCTCCTGCGGCGTGGTTGCGGACGTCACGCAGACGGAGCGGGTACTACCGCATACGGGACGCTTACCACCGACGTTACCCGAACGGTGGTACGGCGTTCAGGAGGTCCGCGGCCAGAGGCCCGGGTCCGGGGCGAACCGGACCCGCAGCACACCGTCGGCCAGTGCGGCTCCGGAGACGGTGCAGCGGCGCAGCCCGGAAGGCAGCGGCACGATCCGGTGGAACGGGCCGACGGTCAGCAGCAGTTCGTCACCGCGCCGGACGAGTTGGAGTTCCTCCTTGACGGCGCCGGGCAGCGGCAGGCACCAGACCAGGACCCCGTCCCGCCCGCCCGGGGCGTCGAGATCCTCGATCCACCAGGGATCCCCGGCGCGGCCCTCCGGCCGGGCATCCGGTCCGACGGCGGGCCGGTCGTCCGCGAAGAGGCCGGCTCCGGCGCCCGCGGCCCCGGACACGGTGCGGCCCGACGTGGCACCGAGGAGGGCGAGGTCGTCGAGCCCCCGCGGATCGCGGCCGAGGTGGGGGACCTCGCACAGGGACGCGGCCGGTGTCCACTCCTCGTACCAGTGGTCGAGGGACTTCTCCTGCTGCGCGGCGAGATCCGCGAACCAGGGGTCGCCGGAGTGCCTGGGCAGCAGCCGGTTGGCGATCAGCGTGTCGACCCGCAGTCCGTGCAGCGCGAGTCCGGTGCGGGCGGTGCGCAGGGTGTCCTCGGCGGCGGGCCCGGGTTCGGCGACCAGCCGGACGGTGGTGCCCCGGTGCTCGATGAGCGCCTGGACGGAGGCCAGCTCGGCGTCCCGGCGGGCGGCCGTCTCGTACAGCCACTGGGCGGGCATCGGGACGCCGGCGAGCTGGGCGAGCATCGGGCGCAGGGCGCGGGCGGCCTGCCGTTCCGGGGGCAGCAGACGCCGCAGGTAGCGGCGCAGCTGTTCGGGCAGGGCGAGTACGGCGAGGGCTTCGCGCAGCGGGGGCAGGTCGACGACGAGGACGTCGCAGCCGCCCTGCGCCCAGTCGCCCGCGGCGGCGCGACGCAGGGTGTGCAGCAGGGCGAGCTGGGAGCTGCCGGGGAGTTCGGTCAGCTCCTCGCCGTCGAGCCGGTTCCCGCCGAGCAGGTCCAGCACAGCGGACGCCTGGTCCTGGAGGGCGAGGAGTTCGGTACGGAAGTGCTCGCCGGAGTCGATGCGGGCGAACCGGAGTCCCTCGGTGACCTCGGTGGGCTCCGTCGCGCCGGGGAAGCCCGTTACGGCGTCCGCGGAGAGCAGCAGGGTGCGGTGACCGCCGCGGGCCGCGGCCAGCGCGGTGGCCGCGGCGACGGTGGTACGGCCGGCGCCGCCGGGGCCGGTGACGAGGACCGTACGCACCGGATCAGCCCCGCGGGACGGACTCGACGCGCTTCTTCAGACCGGCCAGCGCGCGGTCGATGATGACTTTCTCGGCCTTGCGCTTGATCATGCCGAGCATCGGGATCTTGACGTCGACGGTCAGCCGGTAGGTGACCTCGGTACGGTCGCCGTCGCCGAGCGGGGCCAGCGCGTAGGAGCCGTCGATGGCGCGCAGCATCTGGGACTTGACCAGGGTCCAGCTGACCTCGTAGTCGCCGATCCAGGTGTACGCGAGGGTGTGGTCGTCCTTGATCGCGCCCGCGTCGAGGACCAGCCGGACCTTCTCGGCGCGCCCCCGGTCGTCCTTGGCGAGGACCTCGGCCTCCTTGACCTCGCCGGTCCACTCCGGGTAGCGGTCGAAGTCGGCGATCACGCCCATGACGTCGGCCGGTGCCGCCTCGATCGTGATGGTCGAGCTGGTGTGTTCAGCCATCGCTGTGGCTCCTCCAGTGCGGTGTACCGGTCGGTCGGCAGCGGTCTGCCGCCAGAAGGCTATCGCGTGCGCGGGGCGCGTCGTTCCAGGGCCCGGGGCGGTGCGGTCACCACTCCAGGGCCCACGGCCGGCCGGTCGAGGCGAAGTGCCCGACGTTCACGCATTCGGTGGCCCCGATCCGCATCCGGCGGACCAGCGGCTGGTGGACATGGCCGAAAACGGCGTACCGGGGCCGGGTCCGGCGGATCGCGTCGAGGAGGGCGCCGCTGCCGCGTTCGAAACGGCGGGCCACGGTGTCGTACGTCAGCTCCGGCACGTCGGGCGGAATGTGCGTGCACAGGACGTCGACCTCGCCGACCGCCTCGACCTTCGCCGCGTACTCCTCGTCGCTGATCTCGTACGGGGTGCGCATCGGGGTCCGCAGTCCGCCGCCGACGAAGCCGAAGACGCGGCCGCCGATCTCGACGCGTTCGCCGTCCAGGACGGTGGTGCCGGGGCGGGCGTACTCGGGCCAGAGGTCGGGGATGTCGACATTGCCGTAGGTGGCGTACGTCGGAGTGGGGAGAGCCGCGAACATCTCGGCGTACTGCTTGCGTACCGCGCCGACGATGGCGGCGTTGCGGTCCAGGCCGGCCCAGAGCTCCCGGCCGAAATCGCGGGCCTCCTCGAACCGGCGGGCGGTGCGCAGCGCGACGATCCGGTCGGCGTTCTCCACTCCGAAGAGATCGGGGAAGATGCCGCGCGAGTGGTCGGCGTAGTCGAGGAAGAGGACCAGGTCACCCAGGCAGACGAGGGCGTCGGCACCGTCCCCGGCGCGGGCCAGCGCGTCGGTGTTGCCGTGCACGTCACTGACCACGTGAATCCGCGTGCGGCGTGCGGCGGCACCGCCCGGACCCTTCGCTCCAACTGGCATGACGATCACCCTAGAACGCGTCCGGCGGCCTGGGTAGAGCCTGCCGGACCTGCGGTTACTTCCTGGCCGTCACCTGGGTGCACTACTGTGCGCGCAAGGACCACCGATATGTGTGACGCATAAAACATCTGGGCGGACCCCCCTATCCGGAACCGAGTACTGGTGGGTAACGTCCGGGCAGTCCAGCCGTGCTCACCCCACTGAGCACCCGCCAGTCTTGGACCGCACCGGTGCGTCACACAGAGCCGTGGCACCGGAGCCCGATGAGGAGCAGCAGTCTTGCGCGAGTTCAGCCTTCCGGCCCTGTACGAGGTCCCCTCGGACGGCAATCTGACAGATCTCATCCGCCGCAATGCCACTCAGCACCCCGATGTAGCGGTGATGAGCCGCAAAGTGGCAGGCGTATGGACCGATGTCACCGCCACCCGCTTCCTGGCCGAGGTCAGAGCCGCCGCCAAGGGGCTGATCGCCGCAGGCGTGCAGCCCGGCGACCGGGTCGGCCTGATGTCCCGTACCCGCTACGAGTGGGTGCAGCTGGACTTCGCCATCTGGAGCGCGGGCGCGGTCACCGTCCCGGTCTACGAGACCAGTTCCGCCGAGCAGGTCCAGTGGATCCTCGGTGACTCCGGCGCGGTCGCGGTGATCGTGGAGAACGACGCCCACGCCGAGTCCGTCGCCTCGATGCGCGACCGGCTGCCCGAGCTGCGCGACGTGTGGCAGATCGACAAGGGCGCGGTGGACCTGCTGACCACCTCCGGCGCGGACGTCTCGGACGAGACCGTCGACCTGCGCAGCGCCGTCGCGAAGGCCGACGACCCGGCCACCATCGTCTACACCTCGGGAACCACCGGCCGCCCCAAGGGCTGTGTGCTCACCCACCGCAGTTTCTTCGCCGAGTGCGGCAACGTGGTGGAGCGGCTGAGGCCGCTCTTCCGTACCGGCGAGTGCTCCGTACTGCTCTTCCTGCCGGCGGCCCATGTCTTCGGACGGCTGGTCGAGGTGGCCGCGGTGATGGCCCCGATCAAGCTCGGCTGCGTGCCGGACATCAAGAACCTCACCGACGAGCTGGCCGGGTTCCGGCCGACGCTGATCCTCGGTGTACCGCGGGTCTTCGAGAAGGTCTACAACTCGGCGCGCGCCAAGGCCCAGGCCGACGGCAAGGGCAAGATCTTCGACAAGGCCGCGAGCACCGCGATCGCCTACAGCCGTGCGCTCGGCACCCCGCAGGGTCCGTCGGTGGGCCTGAAGTTCAAGCACAAGGTCTTCGACCGGCTGGTCTACAGCAAGCTGCGCGCCGTGCTCGGCGGCCGCGGCGAGTACGCGATCTCCGGCGGCGCCCCGCTGGGCGAGCGGCTCGGGCACTTCTACCGCGGCATCGGCTTCACCGTCCTGGAGGGCTACGGCCTCACCGAGACGTGTGCGGCCACCGCGTTCAACCCGTGGGACCGGCAGAAGATCGGTACGGTCGGCCAGCCGCTGCCGGGCTCGGTCGTCCGGATCGCCGACGACGGCGAGGTGCTGCTGCACGGCGAGCACCTGTTCGCGGGCTACTGGAAGAACGACGCGGCGACCGCCGAGGCACTGGCCGACGGCTGGTTCCACACGGGCGACATCGGCACCCTCGACGAGGACGGCTATCTCGCGATCACCGGCCGCAAGAAGGAGATCATCGTCACCGCGGGCGGCAAGAACGTCGCTCCTGCGGTGATCGAGGACCGGATCCGCGGGCACGCGCTGGTCGCCGAGTGCATGGTGGTCGGCGACGGCCGGCCGTTCGTGGGTGCGCTGATCACCCTGGACGAGGAGTTCCTGGGCCACTGGGCCGAGGAGCACGGCAAACCGGCCGGCTCGACCCCGGCGTCGCTGCGCGAGGACCCGGAGCTGCTGGCCGAGGTGCAGCGGGCGGTGGACGACGGCAACGCGGCGGTGTCCAAGGCGGAGTCCGTCCGCAAGTTCCGCATCCTGGCCGCGCAGTTCACCGAGGAGGCGGGCCACATCACGCCGTCGCTGAAGCTGAAGCGGAACGTCGTGGCGAAGGACTTCGCGGACGAGGTGGAGTCGATCTACCGGGGCTGAGCCGACCCGGTCGCAGCGAACGAGGAGGGGCCCGCACGCATCGTCGTGCGGGCCCCTCCGGGCGTCTCAGAGCAGCGTCCTGAGCTGATCCGCGAGCAGGTCCCAGCGCCACTTCTCCTCGACCCAGGCCCGGCCCCGCTCCCCCATCCGCTGCCGCAGCTCCGGATCGCCGAGCAGGGTGGCGATCCGGTCGGCGGACTCCTCCACCGAGCCGCCCCGCACCACCCAGCCGGTCTCGCCGTCGAGCACGGCGTCGGGGGCGCCGCCCGAGTCACCCGCCACCACCGGCAGGCCGGTCGCGGACGCCTCCAGGTAGACGATGCCGAGGCCCTCCACGTCGAGACCGCCGCGCCGGGTCCGGCACGGCATCGCGAAGACGTCGCCCGCACCGAAGTGCGCGGGCAGCTCCTCCCACGGCACCGGTCCGGTGAACCGCACCGAGTCGGTGACCCCGGTCTCCGCGGCCAGCTTCTTCAGCTCCTCGGCATAGGGCCCGCCGCCGACGATCAGCAGCACCGCGTCCGGCTCCCGCGCCAGGATCGCGGGCATCGCGAGGATCAGGGTGTCCTGGCCCTTGCGGGGCACCAGCCGCGACACACAGACGACGACGGGCCGGTCCGTGAGCCCGAGCCGGGCCCGGATCCGGTCCCCGCCGGAGTCCGGACGGAAGGTCTTCTCGTCGACCCCGGGCGGCAGCTGGACCATCCGGCCCGCGGCATCGGGGGTGAGCGCGGCGGCGATCCGGGACCTGGTGTATTCGCCCAGGTACGTGATGGTGTCCGTGCCCTCGCCGATCCGGCGCAACAACTGCCGGGCCGCAGGCAGTTGGGCCCATCCCGCTTCGTGGCCGTGCGTGGTGGCGACCAGTCTCCCGGCACCCGCCCTCCGCAGTGCGGGTGCCATCAGTCCGAGCGGGGCGGCGGCCCCGAACCAGACGGACGTGCAGTCGTGTTCACGCAGCAGCCGGACCGCGCGCCGGGTCACCCGCGGGGTCGGCAGCAGCATCGTCGTACGGTCGCGGACGACGGTGAACGGCTGCTCGGCGTCGAACGCGGCGGTGGCCGCGACGCCCTCCGGGCCACGCTTCCAGGTCGAGGCGTAGACGACGACCCGGTCGGGGTCCAGGCGCAGCGCCATGTTGTGCAGGAACGACTGGATGCCGCCGGGGCGGGGCGGGAAGTCGTTGGTCACGATCAAGGTCTTGTCCATCGCCGCCGACAGTACCGAACGGCCCGGGCCGATGGCTCGCGCACAGGCACTCCGTGCATCATGGCTCATCGGACCGACGGCGAAGGTGAAGGGGAGGGGGCGCGAGCATGACATCAGCGGGTGGCTCCGGCAGATTTCTCGCGCCGGTAGCGGTGTGGACCCTCACCAGGGCCGTGCTGATGCTCTGCGTCCTCAAGGTGATCGTCCTGCCGGGCCCGGACGTGACGAGCGACGTCTCGGTGATCTACCACGGCTGGTCCGAGGTGCTGAAGACCGGTACGTACCCGCTGGGCGACGTCACCTGGCAGTACCCGCCGGTCGCGGCGCTCGCGATCCTCTCCCCCGCCCTGCTCCCGTTCCTCGACTACGCCCCGGCCTTCTTCGTCCTCGCCTGCCTGTGCGACGCGCTGGTGCTGGGCCTGCTGCTGTACGCGGGCCGGCGGGCCGGCGGACGGACGGCGGGCGGCTGGGTGTGGGTGGCGGGGGTGCCCCTGCTCGGCACGACCGCGTACGCCCGGTACGACGTGATGGTGACGGCGGTCGCGGTGGCGGCGCTGCTGGCCGGGGTGCGGCATCCGCGTGTGCTGGGGGCGCTGGCCGCCCTCGGTGCGCTGCTGAAGGTGTGGCCGGTGCTGCTGCTGGCCGGCACCGTGCGCGGGGAGCCGACCCGCCGCTCGTGGACGGCGGCCGCGGTGACGGCGGCGGGCCTGCTGGCGGTGTGCGCGGCCGCGATGCCGGGCGCGCTGGCCTTCCTCGGGTTCCAGCGCGACCGCGGCACCGAGGTCGAGTCGCTGGGCGCGCTGGTCTTCCATGTGGCGCGGCAGTTCGGCTGGCAGGGCCGGGTGGAGCTGAACTACGGGTCGCTGGAGTTCCTCGGTCCGCATGTGCCGCTGGTGAGCACGCTGGCGCTGGGCCTGAGCGCCGTCGCCTTCGGCTGGCTGGTGGTGTGGCGGCTGCTGGCCCGCGGCTCCGGGGTGACCACCACCGCCGACGCGGCGTTCACGGCCGTACTGCTGTTCACGACCACGAGCCGGGTGATCAGCCCCCAGTACATGCTGTGGCTGGTCGGTCTCGCGGCGGTCTGCCTGGTCTTCCGGTCCAGCCGGATGGGGCTGCCGGCCGGGCTGGTGCTGGTCGCGACCGGCGTCACCCAGCTGGAGTTCCCGCTCGGGTTCGGCCACGTGGTGTCCAGCGACGCGCAGGGCGTGACGCTGATGTTCGTGCGCAACGGGCTGCTGGTCGCGGCGGCCCTGGTCGCGGCCCGGCGGCTGTGGACGGGCACGGTGCCGGCCCGCCGCGGCGGGCGGCTCCGGCTGACGGGGCAGCCGGCCGCACCGGCCGGGAAGGTCAGCCGAGACGGGACCGCAGATACGCCCGCCAGCGCGCCGTGAATTCCTGCGGCGTCGTGCCGAGCACCTCACCCAGGGCCTGCTCCACCGCTCCGTCCCGCCCCGAGTGCCCTCCGACGGCCCGGTAGAAGGCGAACAGCTTCTCCTCGCCCCAGTGGTCGGCGATGAGCGCGCAGGCCAGCCAGCCGCCCTCGTACGCCCTCGCCAGGCGCCCCTGGTCGCCCGCGAATCCGAACTCCTCGTCCGCGGGGAGCGCGGCGGGCAGTTCGCCCCGCCGGACCGCGTCGGCCAGTTCGGGCGCCGCCTGCCCGGCGGTCCGGTGCTCGGCGCGGTAGGCCGCCCAGTCGGCGAACCCCTCGGAGAGCCAGGTCGGGGTGGCTGCCGAGGTGCGGGAGCGGGTGGCGACGTGGGTGGTCTCGTGGGTGAGCACGACACGCTGCCCGAGCGGGCTGAGCGTCGCGTACGCCTGTGCATTGATGATCACCCGGTCCGCCGGGGCCCGCCCGCGGCCACCGGTCTCGGCCGTGGTGACGGCCGCCATGCCCCGGTAGTCCGCCCCCGGTGACCCCAGCAGCGACGCCATGTCCTCGACCGTCGCCGGCACCAGCACCACCACACGGGCGGCCCAGCGCTCCGGCCAGGCCGCGGAGACCTCGGGCACCGCACGGTCCTCGGCGGCCGCGATCCGGCGCAGCTCCGGCCCGGTGCGGCCGACACCGAGCACGAGGCTGTGCCTGCCGCGTACGACCTGGACGTCGCCCTGCTGCCAGAGCTGCCGGCCGGCGCCCTTGCCGGCCCGGTCCGCGGCGATGTACCAGCGGCCGCCGGCCCGTTCCAGTTCGAGCACCCGGTCCGTGGAGACGGGAGCGCTGTCGTATCCCGTGATCCGGTAGCGCAGCTCGACGTCGGCGGTGGCCCTGTCGGCGCCGTGCCCGCGGATGTCTGTCACGCGGTACGCCCATGAGCTCAGCGGCACGTCCGCGAGCCGGGCCAGTTCGCGGCGCTGGGACGCCCGCAGCCCGGTGGCCCGGGGGGAGACCGCGGCCAGGTAGCCGTCCGGGTCGTGGTCCAGAACGGCGGCGGCCCTGCGGTCCAGGACGGCGCGGAGGGCGCGGACGGTGGCACCGGGCACGGCGTGGTCCGCGGGGGCGGGTGCCGTGCAGCCGGACGCGAGCAGCAGCCCGGCGAGCGCCGCGCCCGCCGCGCGCCGCCGTCGGTGATGTCCCCGCCCCGCGGTGCGCCCCTGACCAGCCACACCGTCGAGGGTACGGGTCAGATGCGGGTGACCGATGAGACGGGCATCATGCCGACCGGGTCGTAGCGGACCGGGGCGCCCGGGTACGGGGCGTGGATCACCTGGCCGTTGCCCACGTACATCCCGATGTGGCTCGCGTCCGACCGGTAGGCGACCAGATCACCGGGGCGGGCCTGCGAGAGCGGCACCATGCGGCCCGCGTACCGCTGGGCCTGCGAGGTGCGCGGCAGGCTCACACCGGCCTGGGCGTACGCCCACTGCATCAGCCCGGAACAGTCGAATCCGGCGGGCCCGTTGGCGCCCCAGACGTACGGGCGTCCGAGCGCCTGCCGGGCCGCCTGGACAGCGGCTGCCGCGCGGGACGAGCCCGCCGGCAGATCGCCCAGCTCAAGGAACGGGTCGTCATCCCCGGAGCGCGAGGCACGGTCGAAAGCCGCCAGGTCCGCGGCGGACAGCGTGTGCAACAGCTGCCTGGCCTGCCGGAGCTTGTGCTCCACGGTCCGCTTGTGACGGGCGGCGGCGGCCCGGTTGCGCTCCAGACCGGCGAGCGAACGGGCCGCCTCCGCACGGATCTGCGCGAGCCGCCGCTGGGCGTGCCGCAGTTCCCGCAGCACGCTGGTCTGACGGGCGTTCACCTGGTCCAGGGTGGCCGCCCGGTCGAGGTAGGTGTCCGGGTCGGCGGAGAGCAGCAGGGCGAGCGCGGGGTCGATGCCGCCCGACCGGTACTGCGCTCCGGCGGCCGAACCGACGGCCATGCGCAGCCGGTTGATCCGTTCCTGGCCGCGGGCCGCCCGCTCCTGGGCCCGGCGCATCTCGCCGCGCAGCCGGTCGGCGTTCTCCCCCGCCTCGTTGTACTGCTCGGTGGCGTGCTCGGCCTCGCCGTACAACCGGTCGAGTTCGGCGCCGGCGCTCCGTGGGGCGTCCTGCGGGTCCGCGTTCGCGGTGGCCGCCCCGAGCGCGGCGGCCGCGGTCGCCGCCGACATGACTGTGACCCGGACGCTCCGGCTGACACCGGGCTGTGTGGAACGGCGATGGGACACCACAGGCGCCGTACTCCCTTCCGCTGTGCGCAGACGCGCGGCCCCCTGCCGCCCGGGGCGGGCGGACCGACGGACAGGAGCCGCACAGCAGACAGACAGTAGTCGGGCGACTACGGAGCGAACCAACGGCCGCGCCGGGCAGGAACGGGGCAGGAACGGCGACGCCCCGCCAGTGACCTGTGGTCTCCGGCGGGGCGGGGTGTCGGTACGGGGCGGATGAATTCGCCCGTTCGGGCGTCGTCAGATGCGCACGCCGACCTGGAAACTGCCGATGGTGTCCATCGACTCGTAGCGGACCACCGCGCCCGGCTTCGGGGCATGCAGCACGGTGTTGTTGCCCGCGTACAGACCCACGTGCGCCGTGTTGTTGAAGAAGACCAGGTCGCCCGGCTTGAGGGCGCTGCGGCCTATCTGGGTGCCGTCGTTGATCTGGGTGTACGTGGTGCGGGTGATGGAGACGCCGGCCTGGGCGTAGGACCACTGGGTGAGGCCCGAGCAGTCGAAGGAGTTGGGTCCGGTGCCGCCGGAGACGTACGGCTTGCCGAGCTGGGTGGCGGCGGCCTGCAGGGCGGCGGCGCCGCGTGCGGAGGCGGGGACCTCGTTGCCCAGGTCGACCCGGGAGCCGGCGGCGCGGCTGGCGCGCAGGTCGTCCTGGCGCATCTTCTCGCGCTCGGCGGCGGTCAGGGTGTTGAGCACGCGCTGCGCCTCGGCGAGCTTGCCCTGGTACTTCTTCTTGTTCGCACCGAGCGCCTTGCGGACGTCGGCGAGGTCGCCCAGCTTCTCCTGGGCCTCCTTGCGCTGCTGCGCGAGGGACCGCTGCTTCTCCTGGATCTTCTCCAGCGCCTCGGTCTGCTTCGCCGTCAGCTGGTCCAGGGCCGAGGCCTGGTCGAGGAAGCTGTCCGGGTCCGAGGAGAGGAAGAGCTGCACGGACGGGTCGATGCCACCGGAGCGGTACTGCGCCGACGCGAGCGAACCGAGGCCACCACGGAGCGTGTTGAGCTCCTCCTGGCCGCGGGCCACCTTGTCCTGCAGCGCGCTCACCTGCTTCTCGAGCTTCTCCTGCTGCTCCTTGGCCCCGTCGTACTTCTCGGTGGCCTGCTCCGCCTCGTGGTAGAGCTTGTCGACCTTCGCCTTGACCTCGCTCTTGGTCGGCTTGGGGTCGGCGTGAGCGGCCTGGGAGGTGAGGGCGACGGCCGCGGCGGCGGTCGCGGTGAGCACGGTCACACGGGTGCGGCTCGGCTGCTTGGGACGACGGTGGGACGCCACGAAGGCGAGCTCCTTCTTCCTCGAGCCGCCTACCGGGCTGTGGGGGACGAGATCCCCGGCTCCGTGCACGTCACGGACTCGGCGGTTCCTTCGCCGCCACCCCGGATGGGTGATCAACCGCGCGAAGGTTCGAAGGCCGACCCTAGTGACCATCTTGTGATCAGTTCAAATCCTCACAAGGAAAATCTCGCCACAGTAGCTACTTCTTTACTCTCATCACACAGGGTGTAGTGGCGACTTGACGGTACGTTCCGTGATTTCCGGCAAGTCACCACAAGGCTCACTAGACGCGCGAAAGGCGCTTCAGGAGCAAGACGGACGCAACGGGCCTCGCCCCCGCCTTCGCCACTCCGTCCGCCACTTCGCGGTCGGTGGAGACCACGACGACGGGCCTGCCCGGCGGTTCCGCGCGGGCGAGTTGACGGATGACCTCGTCCGCGGTCACGCCCGGCTTGCTGAACAGCACCCGCACCCCGCGCGGCGGGGCGAGCAGCACCGGAGCGGCCAGCTCGGCCCCGTCGAAGACACAGGTCATCTCGGCCCCGGACTGCGCCGCGAGCACCGCGAGGCCGCCCAGCAGCCGCAGCCGCTGCTTCTCCAGCGGCAGTTGCGGATACCCGGTCTTGGTGACGTTGTAACCGTCCACGATCAGATGTGCCTGCGGCAGCGCCAGCAGCTGGTCGAGCAGGGCCGGGTCGGTCTCCGAAAGCGCCCTGGTGGCAATGTCCTTGGGCGACATCGCACCGGGTTCGATCGCGTCGACACCGTCCGCCGGGCGGATCGACGAGGGCGGCAGGGCGAGTTCGCGGCGCAGCCCCCTGGCCGCGTCGAGCACCGTGTCGAGCAGCAGTCGCAGCCGCATGTCCTCGGCCGAACGCCCCTCCCTGGCGGCCCTGCGGCTCGCCTCGACGGCCGCCTCGGCCTCGCCGAGCCTGGCCCGCAGCCGCCTGGTCTCGCTCTCGGCCGCGGAGATCCGGGCCGCCGCCTCGGTCCGTACCGTGTCGGTCTCGGCCTTGCCGCGGCGCACCGCGGCCTCGCCGCGCTTGACCTCGCTCAGCGCGGAGCGCAGTTTGCGCTGCAGGGACTCGGCCTCCTTGCGGGCCGCGTCCAGTTCGCCGCGCAGACGCTCGGTCTCGCTCTTCGTCTGGGTCCGGGCCTGGGCGAGCTCCTCGCGCAGCCGGTCCAGTTCGCGGCGGCTCTCCTCGTCGGCCCGCTCGGCGTCGGCCCGCTGGACCTCCTCGCCCGCGGCGGCGACCAGCTTGACCCAGCCGGCCGGGCGCAGCACGTAGGCGGCCGCCGCCACGTCGACGGGATCGGCCGCGGCCGGAGGCGCCCCGGCCTCCACGGCGCCGGCCAGCTCCGACTGGGACTCCCGCAGGCGTTCACCGATCCGCTGACGGAACAGCGCGTCGCTCTCCAGGGCGGCCGCCATCGCGTTTCCGGCGAACTTGGCGCGCCGGGACGGGGTGAAACGGGCATACTGCCTCAGCTGGGCCGGGAGTTCAGTGACCGTCAGGCCACCGAACGCGTCCGAGACCAGCGCGACGACCCGCCGCCGTACGCCTTCGGGCAGCGGGCGGTCGAGCGCCTCGACGGCGTCGCCGGCTCCATCGGCCGGCTCGGCGCCGCTATCGGGCTGCTCCACGATCCGTCACCCCAAAATGTCTGTCCGCACGGCCCCGTCAGGAGTCGGCACCCGGCCTGTCGACTAGTTCGATCTGGTCCACCGCGTTGCACCAGCGGCAGCGGACCGACTCGATGGTCTCACTGACCACCTCGCGTTCCTCGACGCTCGCCTCCCCGGCCAGGTCGAGATGGACGTACTCGACGACCTTGGAGGAACGGGTCACGTCGAAGCGAGTGAGATTCCCGCAGAGCGTGCAGCGCCAGCGGGTCCCGTCGGTCGGCTGGGGAACCGTCGTCATCGTTGCGGCCTCTTTCGTCGAGCGTCGTGCTGCTGCCGGTACAGGATCTCGCGGTGCGCCGTCGAACTGCGGATGTCCTGCTGCAACCCTACGGCCTTGTGCATACCCATAGACACGGCGAGGCGGTCTGTCCCGTTCCATCACCTTGCGTCATGCTCTGTTCATGATCGAGCGGCGGCCCGCGACGGGCAGAGCGGCCGGCAGGTTCCTGCGCGCCGCCACCATGGACGGTGCCCAGGTGACGCACGGCCTGATCGCCCTGTGCTGCGCGGTCTTCCTGATCAGCCCGCTCTCCGGGTTCAACCCCACGTACGGCACGGCCGACGCCCTGCTCGCGGCCCAGGCCGGGTACTTCGAGCGCTGGGGGGTGATCCCGAGCGAGCTGTGGAACGGCTCCGCGCATGCCCTGCTCACCCCGCTGACCGCGCTCTTCGTGCACGGCAGCTGGCTGCACCTGCTGGGCAACATGCTCTTCCTGTACGTCTTCGGGGCGATGGCCGAGGAGCGGATGGGCCATGTGGAGTTCGCGCTCTTCTACGTCGTCTGCGGCTACCTCGCACTGATGGCCTACGCGATGGCGCACGCCGACTCCGACCAGACCCTCGTCGGCGCCTCGGGCGCGATCTCCGCGGTGCTCGGGGCGTTCCTCTACCTGTTCCCCAGAGCCCGGGTGACCAGCCTCTTCCCGTTCCTGTTCTTCCTGCCGCTGCGCTTCCCCGCCTGGATCGTGCTGATCTTCTGGTTCGTCCTGCAGTGGCTGGCCGCCCAGGGCGCGGGCAGCGGTCCCGGGGTGGCGTACCTCGCCCACGTGGTCGGCTTCGCCACCGGCTTCCTCTATGCCTGGGGGCGCTACGGCCGTGGGGCTAGAGTGAGGACTCCAGCCACGGCGACCGAGGGAGAAAGCCAGCCGTGATCACCGCGATCGTGCTCATCAAGACCAGCGTGGACCGGATTCCGGAGATCGCCGAGGCCATCGCCGCACTGGACAGTGTCAGCGAGGTCTTCTCGGTCACCGGCACCTACGACCTGATCGCCATGGTCCGGGTGGCCAGGCACGACGATCTCGCCGACGTCATCCCCGGCCGGATCAGCAAGATCCCCGGCGTCGAGGGAACCGACACCCACGTGGCGTTCCGTACGTACTCGCAGCACGACCTGGAGGCGGCCTTCGCCATCGGGCTCGACGCGTAGGTCCGCGTAGCACTTCGGCCGGGGGGGGGGCGGAGCCCCGCCCCCGCCCCAGTGGTAGGGGCCGCGGGCCGGGGGGATATTAAAAACATAAGCTGGCGGCGGAAGTGGGGGT